>LUJP01000083.1 GCA_001689535.1 Bacteroidales bacterium M5 | reverse complement strand
CCCGTCCAACTTTTTGGGGTCACTTCAGTATAGGGAGGGCGTTTTATATTGATTTTTACTATGTTATTGCGTCCTGTTACTGCGCTACACGGCGTGAAATCACGTCGAGGGATTTATGCAGGTCGGATACAACGGCCGATGTGGGATAATATGAGGTCATGGCTCCGGTGCGAATCGGAAGGAGTGCCTGCTCCAGAAGCTGGAGTCCGGCAAGGTCCTGACGGTTTTCAAGTTCTTCGCGGAGCAGACGTATTTTCTCGGACATCTGTATGCCCTCGACCATGCGCTCGTAGCGCACGGAGGTGCGTCCGTCGGGATACACGAAGTAGGTGTCGCCCGGGGCAAACATGTGGAAACGGGTGTCGGTCATGGGGTGGTCGGTCCAGTTGTTGAACGACCAGTGCAGATAGCCGTCGAAACCGGTGGCGGTGGCATAGACGGGGAGATATGCGCCGTCGGCGGGTGCGCTGTTGCTGAACTGGCTCGGAGCGGGAGTGGCGCAACAGGTGTAGAGGATGCTGCGCTGTCCTTTGGCGCGGCGCTTGTTGAGCACGGACTCGGGGAAGAATTCGCCCTTGATCATGGTGTAGGACTGGAGGGTGTCAACGAGTTCCTTGTGGTAGTTGCCGGCGAGGGCCATTTTCAGGCCGGGCACGGCGGTCTGGGCCACGTTGAGGGCGGCGAGCATGTCGGGGAGTCCGCGCTCGTCCATTACAATCTCGGTCTTATCATACCATCCTTTCTGTTTCAGGTGGGAAGTGAGGCTCTGCAGCATGGCGGTCCAGAGTTCCTTGTACTCGGGCGAGCCGGGCTTGCATTCGATGAATTTCAGGCTGTCGGTGGCGGCGTCGCGGTAGCGGTACTGGGGCTGCCAGGGAACCATCGTGAAGCACTCGAGCACCTCATCCACGCCGTGGTCGGCCATGAACTTTACGTAGCGGTCGAGCACCGAGAAGTCGAATTTCCATTTGCCGTCCTTTGTGCGCACGGTCTCAACCATGGGCTCGAACTTGTCGTTGCTCTGCTCGCCCCAGGGCTCGTAGAAAAGAATCACGCTCACGGCTTTCTGTCCGGCGCGGGCCAGCATATCGGCATACGGAGCCATTTTTTCAAGGTGGGCGTCGCTCCACGGCTCAACATCGTAGTAGCGCGAGATGGCGTAAGGCTGCTGCCACATGTCGAGGTAGAACGCGTAGTCCTTTGGCGCGGGAAGTGTGTTGGGCGCAACGTTCACCTGCAGACGAGCCGTTGCCACGGTCTTGCCTGTGGAGGCAGCCGAGGCGGTGAGCGTCATGGTGTAGTCGCCGGGTGCAATATCGCGGGGCACTTCCACGGTGACCCATACCGGGCGGACGCTTTTGGCGGGAATTGCGGCATCGGTGCCGGGAAGGTCAATCATGTCAGGGACGGTATAGGTGGGGAGATCGGCTGAGGGATAGCCGCATGTATTGTAGGCGGTGGTAATCACATAGCGCATCAGCGATGCCTGGCTGCCGGGGGCGGCAACTGACTTTCCGGCGCGCTGCAGGGGCGAGAGGCTCACCTTTACGGGTCCGCAGCCCTCGGGGCTTATCAGGAGGGCTTCGAGGCCGAGGCGCTCGCCGCGCCATGCGTTGACAATAGTGTCGGAGCACTGGGTGACTTCAGGCGTGGCGAACTGGCGGTAGTGCTTGTCGCCGGGAGTCCATGTGAGGCGAGTGGGGCCCGAGAGGGCTGCCCAGCCTGAGGTGTCGACGGTCGCGGTGTCCGCCGGTTCGGTGTAGGGATCACGGCTCTGGTCTTTGGCGGCGCCATAGGTCGCGCCGGCAAGAATCATTGCAAGAAACAGGATTGGTTTTTTCATCGGTAATGGGTGATATGTATTTAAGTCACAAATTTAACCAAATTATCTCACAGCCCGAAACGGCCTGTAATCAATATTTGTTTTCGTGGGGAATAATTTCTTATTACTTTTGCAATCATGAGAATTGTGATTCAAAGAGCTGCACGAGCCTCGGTGAGCATTGCCGGAGAGAAAGTGGCCTCGATAGGCCGCGGTCTGATGGTGCTCGTGGGGGTGGAAGAGGGCGATACGGAAGCTGATGCCCGCTGGCTGGCCGCGAAGACGCTCGGACTGCGGGTGTTTGACGACGAAGACGGCGTGATGAACCTCTCGGTTGAGCAGACCCATGGCGGCATTCTGGCCGTAAGCCAGTTTACGCTTACCGCATCCACGCGCAAGGGCAACCGCCCGAGTTATATCCGCGCCGCAGGCCATGCCACTGCCACCGCGCTTTACAACCTCTATTGCTCGCTTCTCGCGCAGTCCACGGAGATTGCCGGGGTGGGGCGCGGAGTGTTCGGCGCCGACATGCAGGTAGAGCTGGTGAACGACGGCCCCGTGACCATAATAATAGACTCCAGACTGAAAGAATGATTGCCGACGAACAAGGCGATATAGGCCTGCGCGAGCTTCAGGCGAAGGTGGACCGGTGGATCACCACCGTCGGCGTGCGCTATTTCAGCCCGCTCACCAACATGGCCATCCTGGCCGAGGAAACCGGTGAGGTGGCCCGTATTCTTGCCCGCACCGATGGCGAACAGTCATGGAAACCGGGCGAAAGCGCGTCGCTGGCTGATGAGCTTGCCGACGTGATATGGGTGGTGGCAGCGATTGCCAACCAGCACGGAGTGGATCTGGCCGAGGCGTTTATGAACAATCTCGCAAAGAAATCCATTAGGGATAAAGAGCGTCACCGCTCCAATCC
This sequence comes from Bacteroidales bacterium M5, assembly GCA_001689535.1. Lineage (GTDB taxonomy): Bacteria > Bacteroidota > Bacteroidia > Bacteroidales > Muribaculaceae > Paramuribaculum. Next base: position 8,235 of record LUJP01000083.1, on the reverse strand, counting down.
GCGCCTGCGTTCCGAAGGCGAGTGAACCGATAACCAAAACTACAATATATATACGTTATGACTGACAGATACCACAAGACAGTGAGCGAAAGCAATGTGCTCACCGACGACAATAAGGTGAAGGAGGCCGTTGCCGCCATACTCTCCTCCAACCTCGAGCAGGCACGTACCGCCGATGTGTACCGCCTTATATTCTCGTGCATAGACCTTACCACACTCAATGCCACGGATTCGCCTTCATCGGTGGCCCGCTTTACCGAGCGCGTGAACGATTTCGAGAACGACCACGGCGACCTGCCGTCGGTGGCCGCCATCTGTGTCTATCCGAATTTCGCACCGGTGGTGCGCACGGTGCTCGACGTAACGGAGGTGAAGATTGCCTGCGTGTCGGGTGGATTTCCCTCGTCTCAGACTTTCCCTGAGGTGAAGGTGGCAGAGACCGCTCTGGCTGTGGAAGGAGGTGCCGACGAGATAGACGTGGTGATGAATCTTGGTAATTTCCTTGACGGTGACTGGGAGGAAGTGTGCGATGAGCTTTCAGAGCTCAAGCAGTCGTGCCGCGACGCCCATCTGAAAGTGATTCTCGAGACGGGAGCTCTCGGTACGGCCGAAAATGTGCGCGCCGCTTCGGTGCTCGCCATGTATTCCGGCGCCGATTTCATCAAGACTTCCACTGGCAAGGGCTATCCCGGCGCGTCGCTCGAAGCCGCCTATGTGATGTGCTCGTGCATCAAGGAATATTATGAGAAGACAGGCCGCAAGGTAGGCTTCAAGGCCGCCGGAGGCGTGTCGACCACGGAAGAGGCTCTGGGCTATTACTGCATAGTGAAGGCCGTGCTGGGCGACGAGTGGCTTAATCCCGAGGGATTCCGCATAGGAGCGAGCCGACTGGCCAACAATATCCTCTCCGATATTCTCGGCGAGACTGTAAAATATTTCTGATATGAACTATTGGGTTATTATCGACAATCAGAAGGTAGGGCCGATGTCGCTCACCGAGCTGATGCGCATTCCTCTCACACCGGAGACAATGGTGTGGCACACCGGTATGGCCGACTGGCGCAAGGCCGCGTCGTTTCCTGAACTCGCTCCGCTGTTCGGCACTACGGTGCAGGAACCTCCCGCCACTCCGGACTACAACGACCCTTACCGCCGCGATTCCTACATGAACCGGCAGCCCTCGATGACGCGTCCACGCATCCCTGAGACTTATCTGGGCTGGAATATCGTGGCCATCTTTCTGTGCTGCTGCATCCCGGCTATAATCGGGGTGGTGTATTCGTCGAAGGTAACGTCGCGCTATAACCGCGGCGATTACGAGGGAGCGCGCAGCGCGTCGACGGCGGCCTGCGGCTGGCTTATTGCCTCGATTGTGGCATGGGTAGTCATCCAACTTCCGCTCATGCTTTTCTTCAACGCCGTGGATCTTGTTTCCTCGCTCTGAGAAAAAAAGAATACTGCTGATTGCAGCCGGTGCCGTATTGGCGCTGGCTGTGATAGCTTTATATGCGTTGGTGGATCCGGGGGCGGCGCTGTTCCCGCGCTGTCCGCTGAAGGCGCTCACGGGCTTCGATTGCCCCGGCTGCGGTTCCCAGAGAGCGTTCCATGCCTTACTCCGGGGCGATATTGCCGGAGCATGGCGATATAATGCGGCGCTGTTTTTCGCCGCGCCGGTGATAGTGCTTTACTTTGTATCGTCGGGTTGCCGCGGGAGGTATCCGCGGCTCTATGCCGCTCTCAATTCATCCGTGGCGATAGCCGTGATAGCCGTGGCTACCGCGGTCTGGTGGGTGCTTAGAAATCACTGAAGTGCAGGGGCTTTATCACTATGCCCACGCGAAGTTGCGAATGGAATTTGTTGTAATCCAGCAGCCCTTCGCCGTAGCCGTTGTAATACTGGAGGAAGAGATACTGGTTATCGCGCTTGAACAGACGGTAGTTCAGCTCGATGATTGTATTGTAGTTGAGCTGGAAGCCACGGCGTTTCACCAGGGTGATGCCGGCGCCGAAGCGCTGGTCGGCCGTATTGAACGTCATGCCGGTCTGGTATATGCCGCAATAGTCGAGGATGTCGGGGTTGTTTTCGCCGTCCACGAACGGTATCCAGAATTTGCCGTGGATCATAAACTGGGGATCGACTATTATGTTGGCGCCGAATGAGATTTTATTCCAGGATCGCGACTCGATTCCGTCGCGGCCGTTGCTTTCATGTTCGAGTACCATCATCAATTTGCCAATGAAGCGGTTCTTGACAAACAGAGGCTTTGCCAGACCCACACCCGGGTTGAAGTTGAGGTCGGTCATGGGAAACGATTTCTCGAGCACGTTCCAGAACACCTTCTGGGTGTAGAACAGATACAGATAAGTGCCCCAGGGCAGAGTGCTTCGGGTAAGCCGCTGGGCCACGGATATCTGAAACTTTACGTTGGTGTTCTCTTTGGTGGCTTTTGGCCCTACGGAAGGGCCGAATATGATGTAGTTGTCTTTATAGAGCCCGAAGTACGGCTGGTCGTCGAATGCCCGGCGAACGCTGTCGGTATTGATTATCTGCGAGTCATTACGCGTGGTTATAATCTGCCCCCGGGCTTGGCTCAGTCCCAGGACAGTCAGGAACGCGGCGGCGATTAATAGTCGGAACGGTTTCATTACTGCTGCAAATATACGAATAAGTCGAGAGCAAAAACAAGTTTACTTGATTTTTGCCGAGCGGGAGTATATTGGATGCCGTCAAATATACGGAGTATATTCGATGAAATCAAATTTACGAATATAGTGGATTTGCAGCAGCCAATCCGGATGTTTTACCAATCTGAGACTATTGACCGATGACTTTGGTGACTTTTCCATCCGTGAACACTATCACCGTCTCATTATCGTAGATCCAGCGCAAGCGTTCACCGGAGCGACGAGTATCGCGCGGGGCTCCTTTGGACAAGATAACCTCGTCGGGATTCATTCCATTAACCACTAAGCCCTGTTTTATTTCATTGTAATGGGTCACTCTGAGGTCATTTCTTGTAACTATGTATTCCTCCATTCCGGCAAGAAATTTTGAATTAATTCCAACTAATTCCAGAATCAGTTTCTCATGTCGTGTATCCGATTCGGGATGGAGGGTCTCTATGTCGACCGTGCGGGGAATGAGGCCTTTCTGGCGGTATTTCACATCTATGTCGCTTACAGTGAATTGCAGCATTCCTTTGTCACCTTTTAGGGTTACAAGGCGGTTGTATGTCGCCTCGCGGTTGTTGGAGCCAACCATGGTTGAAAGCGAGAAGGTGAACTCATTCCGGGTAAAATCGGTTTCAGTGATGCGTTCCATTCTCTCGGAGTCTAAATTCTCAGAAACATATATCATAGCTGCGAGCATGGCTTGCTCTGCAGTAAGACTCTTGGCGAGCAGGACTCCGGTAATTACCGTGCTGCTGTCAGATGTAAGCGTTTGTGGGTAAAAGAGTTTGACGCCGTCATCCTCCTTTGGAAAATCTTTCGAAGCAATCCATGAGGAGTAATTGACTCTCGGTTTCGGGTCTTTTTTCAGTTTTAACTTAAAAGCATTTGCCGGAACCGAGACAAAGATAAGAGCGCCCATTATGGCCGCGAGTGAGAGTTTTCTCATTTCAGATAGTTGAAAGAGGGCGAAGCTGTCAATAAGGCTTCGCCCTCCGTTAGATAATTTATTATGAAACAAGGTCTAAATTAGAATGCAACGCCAAGGCGAATCATGAAATTGCTTGAATGGAATTTATACTCCTTATCATTATCATCCCACGCTTTTGCCATCGGGGCAAATCCGCGCTGATAGGTAAAATCAAGATTGAATCTTTTATACCATACGCCGATGCCTACTTGCATACCCGCATCGAATTTCTGATAATCAACCTCATCAAAATCATCGTCATCCCATTTATCACCATCTTTATATTTGGCGCTCCTTGTAAAGTCATAGCTCAGAAATGCTCCCAAGTGACCGTCGAGTTTAATATCATCTGTCAAAGAGTACTTATAACCGAATGTAACAGGTGAGTATTTGAGGTTCCATGCAGATAAAGAAAGTTTATCTTCGCCCTCGCCAATTGAAGCCCCTCTGGTGCCAATTCCGAGTTCCATACCCCAGTAAAGGCCGCTGTGACGGATGTTTCTCTGGAATCCGAAATCCACATCCATGCCTACTTTCGAACCCATGTCGAGACCGTCTGGGGCGCCGGCTAAATTGTTGATCGACATGCCTATGCGGCCATACCACATTGTCTTTGGTTTTTCTCTGACGTAGGTTGTTGAGGAAACCTTCTGCGCTGAAGCTGTTGCGGCCATGAATATGGCGGCAGCAAATAAGATTAATTTTTTCATAAATAGAATTTTTGTGTGTCTGAAGACACATTGGTTAAAGAATATGTGTTAAAAATAATTGGGTTTATTTGGATGTCTTGGCGTCAGTGCCTTTAGGTGTATCTCCGGTGCCTACTGAGACGGATGTCCTGGTCTGGGGATAGACCACGCCGATCATTTCTATTTCAGCCTTGGTGGCCGGACGGAAGTTGACATAGCGCACTGGATAACCAGAGAGTTCAACCACGAGAGTCTTGGAATCCTTGTCATAGACGGCCACGTTGAAAAGCGGTTCTATTACAGCATCGGCATCTGCCTCCTGACATGCGCGATAGAGGGCGCGGTTCTGGAAGTTGGTGATTTCAAAGTTGAAGGTATCGTCGATTGAGTTAATCGGGAACGTGTAGGGCCCGTAGGTTTCTCGATTTTTGCTGAGCATCTGCATGTCGCAGATCTGAGGTGTAACGAAAGTGCGGATTTCCGGCTCTACTTTGCGGGCTTCGGCTCTTTCAAAGCGCTTGAAGTTATTGTCTTTTTTCTGGGCAAGCGCGGCTGATGAACCTAAAAATACGGTCATGGCCAATAGAAGAAGAATCTTTCTCATAGCAGGTTGAAATGTGAGTTTGAGCCGGATGACTCACAATCCAGCCGATTGGGTAGTGTTATAAAACAAAAAAGCGTGAGAGTCTTACCGTTGCTCGTCACGCTGATTCAAGGCATGTGGCTCGCCTTACTCTGTATGAACGAGCAACGCAGAAGCCCACGCCGATATGATTATTTACCACGCCTGTGTAGGTCACAATACGGGGTGAATATAACATACCCATGAACATCTACCGTTGCTTTCGTCATTGACAGAGTTGATTTTGAAATTGCCACATTTCTGAATCAGCCAATTAACGAAGCGTCAGTAAACGCTTTCTTATATGATTCGTCCGGCTCTCTTGCCGGAGGATTCCCATTGCCCCTTGAGCCTTACGGCTCCCGTCGGCGGGAATTCTTGGCCGCAAATATACGAAAAATATTACAAACCAAAAATATAGGGACATAAAAGAATGCCTGAGTTTGCAAAGGTGAGGGGGAATAATTAACTTTGCTGTTGGCTGCGGGCGCCCGTAATCTTTTCCCGCCGCTCAGCATATTATCGTGAACAGCAGGATTTCAATTGTCATAATCTCGATAGCCGCCCTTTTCCTGGTTTCGTGCGGCAAGAAAGACCATTTTACCGTGCAGGGACGCATTGACGGTCTCGGCACCGCCACAGTTTCCCTTACCTACTTTGCCGACGGCGGTCTTAAGCGTATCACAGCCGTGTCTGAGAACGATAAGTTCGGTCTGCGCGGCGAGGCTTCGGCGCCGGCTCTGGCCATTCTTGATGCCGGAGGCTCACGGCTTGCGACAATCGTGGTGCGCAACGGCGACAAAATCAAGATCACCGGTCCTGCCGATGGTTCCGACCGGCTCAAGATTTCGGGCAGTTCTTCTTCCGACAAGATAGCGCGCTGGGTATTCGACAACCGCGAGGCGCTGGCTACCGGCGACACACGCGGCATCAACGAATCTATAGCCCGGTTTATAGGCGAGAACAAATCGAATATGGCTTCCACGGCGCTGCTGTCGACCTATTTCAATCCCCGCGGATATGAACGGACTGCCGACTCGCTTTTCTCGCTTCTGAGCCCAGAAGTGCGCACTCCGGCTCTTACCCACAATTTCAATTCCGTATTGGCTTCGCAGCTTGCCGCAAGTGCCGGCAGGGAACTGTCGTCGCTCACGCTCTACGACCGCAGCGATTCCGTGGTGACGTTCAGCACACGCCGTAAATCCTACTCGCTGATAGCTATAGTGGGTACCGACCGGACTCAGCGCGATTCCGTGATTCCCGCCATGAAGAGCCTGAGTACGGGCAACTGGGGCGCACGCGTGGCCATTCTCGAAATCTCCACGGCTCCCGATTCTACGGCCTGGAAAAGCTCCGTGGCTCCCGACACGGTTTCATGGCGTCAGACCTGGGAACCGGTGGCTCTTACCTCTCATGCCCTCAGCCGCCTTTCCATTCCGTCGGTGCCGTTCTTTATAGTGACCGATTCCACCGGCACGCAGCTTTTCCGCGGCCAGTCGGTGACTGAGGCCACTTCAGCTATTGCCAAAAAAATCTCCTCGAAATAATGCTCATAAAGACTTTCGGTGCCGCAGTTCAGGGCATCGACGCCATTCCGGTTACGGTTGAGACCGTGGTGGAGCGCGGCATCGCCTTCACAATGGTAGGTATGCCCGACACCGCCGTGAAAGAAAGCTATGCCCGAGTGGTATCGGCCATGCAGCAGTCCGGACTTGAGTTTCCGCGCCGCCGCATCGTGATAAATCTTTCACCGGCCGACGTCAGGAAAGAGGGCGCGGCCTACGATCTCCCGATTGCCGTGAGCATTCTTGCCGCTTCCGAATGCATCCCCCGCGACCGTCTTGACCGTTTCATGATTATGGGCGAGCTGTCGCTCGACGGCTCCGTGCTTCCTATCCGCGGCGCTCTCCCTATGTCTATTCTCGCCCGCTCCCTTGGCTTCGAGGGGATGATTGTGCCCGCTCAGAACGCTCCGGAGGCTGCCGTGGTCAATAATCTGGATGTCTATGGGGTGAAGTCGCTCACGGAAGTGGTCGATCTGCTGTCAGGCACTTCCTCACTCGAGCCGACGGTGGTCGACACACGCGCCGAGTTCATGGCCGAGGCCGGACGGTTTCCTTACGATTTCAGCGAGGTAAAGGGCCAGGAGAACGTGAAGCGCGCCCTGGAGGTGGCGTGCGCCGGCGGTCACAATATTCTTCTGGTGGGGCCACCCGGAGCCGGTAAGTCCATGATGGCAAAACGCCTGCCGTCGATCATGCCGCCGCTCACACTTTCCGAGGCGCTGGAGACCACCAAAATTCATTCCGTGGCAGGCAGTCTGCGCGGCGGCTCGCGGCTCATGACGGCGCGGCCCTTCCGTGCGCCGCATCACACCATATCGCCGGTGGCGCTCGTTGGAGGTGGCACCAATCCCGTGCCGGGCGAAATCTCCCTGGCCCATAACGGCGTGCTTTTCCTCGACGAATTCCCGGAATTCTCGCGCGGTGTCCTTGAAGTGATGCGTCAGCCCCTCGAAGACCGTCACATCACCATAGCCCGTGCCAAATACACCATAGATTATCCTGCGGGATTCATGCTCGTGGCCAGTATGAACCCTTGCCCCTCGGGTATTACAACCATCCCACCCGCCAGTGCATCTGCGCCCCGGGCGCCGTCAGGAAATACCTCAACCGCATATCCGGTCCGCTGCTCGACCGCATAGACCTGCAGGTGGAGATACTCCCCGTGGGTTTCGACGAGATAGCCTCGGCACCTCCCGGCGAATCGAGCGCAGCCATAAGGGCCCGCGTGGTCGCAGCCCGCGAGCGTCAGGCCCGTCGCTTTGCCGCTGAGCCGGGCGTGTATTGCAACGCTCAGATGACCTCGCGCATGCTCCGCACCCATTGCGCCCTCGACGCCGAATGCCTCGCAATATTGCGCGACGCCATGACGCGCCTCGACATGAGCGCCCGCGCCTACGACCGCATACTGAAAGTGGCCCGCACCATCGCCGACCTCGACGCCTCCGAATCCATTCTTCCCCACCACATGCGCGAAGCCGTAAGCTACCGCACCCTCGACCGCTCATCCTGGGGTGCCTCCGCCTCCACCCCGCTCCCTTTCTGACTTCCCCTTCACCCTCTCTTAAGCTCGTGGCTAAAACAAAATTTCGGTACCCGGAATTGAGCTTGAACGATAACCTTAAATTAGACCGGACATCTTCCACTCAACCGGTCTTTTTGCAAAATCTTTCATTGTAAAACTTTGGCCATATTTTTAGAGCCGGTTCCCCAATATTTGTT
>LUJP01000060.1 GCA_001689535.1 Bacteroidales bacterium M5 | reverse complement strand
TTTTGAAACGCGGCTACTTGGGCGGCTATTAAACCACTGCCAAACATCGGAGTTATCCCCATACCTCAATATATTTTCGGTTCAACGTATCTACTCCTTGCGCCTTAAACTCGGCAATCATGGTCTTGTCGGCATTGTAGAGCCGGATAGTATCACCCACACTTATTTCACCTCGGAAATACTTTGAAATGAAAACATCGTAAGTGTAGGTGTATTCTTGCCCGTCAGTACCTATGTAGTGCTTGGCAGGGATAGAAATATCAATCTGGCACTCGCAACCCTCTTCAAAAGCGGCGGTGTCGCTTTGAACAGTAAAGCCGGTTGCGGGGTCTGTGAAAACCTCGCCACCATGCCAATAGTCAAAAGAGCCGTTGTATCTCATATCCTACCAATACATAGAGCCGTCCGTGATTGTGGGGATTTCCAAAATCTCATCGGCATCAAGTCCGGCATCAGCGCACAATTCCTTGATACGCTTTCTCAACTCCTTAGTGTCGTAAGACTGTGAGGATTTGCCTAAACTTTCACTACTTAACACCAGAAACTTTTTAAGCACCTTGACAGCGGCAGTTGCCACTATCTTTTTGCAGTCCGGTGTGTAAGGCGTGTCGTTGGCTACCTCGTAAAGTCCAGCGTCAATAAGGGCTTTCTTACATACCACCTGTGCGGCGGTGTAAGGCTCCAGCTCGGCCATTAATGCCTCAAGAACGGTTATCTCCATAGCTTACTCCTTTTCGGGGTTGGGGTCGGCGGTTTCGTTGTTGTTGAGCATTTCAGAAAGGGTCTGCGCCTGCTCATCGTTGAGAGCCGAAAGAGCGTTGCTCACGGCCTTTTCTTTGGCGTTGTGAGCCACACGAATACCCATAATGCCCAGTGCGGCCTTAATGGTTTCTATGTGATAGCGTTTCCCTTGAAATTCTACATGGTCGCTTGCCGCCTCTACGGGGTTTGTAGGGGCAGTTTCGGAGGCGGCCGGTGCGTCATCCAGTGCAACGATAACGCAAAAGCCACGCCCTACAAGCGCGTTGATACGTTCAACATCGTTGCTCTGGATAAACTCGCCGGGGCAAAGGGTCTTACCCTCTGCTTTGCCATTGAAAGGCTTAATTACTTTCAGTTTCATAGCAAAGCAAAAGGGTTAGACGGTTTCAAGAGTAGCGGCGGCTACGGCAGCGTCATAGTCGGCTTTGGTGCGGTAGTAGGCAGTGGTGCCGTTTGCATCGGCGGCAACCTCTTTTTCCTCTAAGCCGCGTACCTGTAAGCAAACAATCTGCCCAATCTCGGTGATAAGGGGCAGCAAGCGGCCCGCGCCCTCGGTGTATTCGCCGGCGGTCTGGCCCGTGGATGCACCTGTGCGCCACTTGGAGATACGAATACCATTGCCGGCGTTGAGATAGTCCACATTCTCTTCCTCGATAAGCTCGGAGTCCTCGATAGCGGGCTGGATTTCGCCGATAACGCCGGCGGGCTTGATTGCGATAAAGTTGGGATTCCACGGCTCAATAGCTTGACGCTTGCCGTCCGGGGAGATACCCATCTTGCGCTGGATAACGGTAATGGGGGGGATTTCGTTTTCTTCCAGCAACGCGGAAAATTCCGATTTGGTGACAGTCTGCGCCTGCTTGTCGGTGCCGTGTGCCAGTAGGCGGGTAGCGTCATTCATGCGCAGCCATGTTGCGAGTTCCTGCGACATAAGGATTTCGCCGGGCTGAACACCACGGGCGCGCAGGGCGGCGCAAAGGACGGAAAGGAAAAGAATCGGGTTGAGCTTGCCGGCCTTGACATTTGCAGTGGTCCAGTTCAGAACGCTTACGAGCTTGTTTGCGTCCGGCATGGTATAGTCCACCTCGTAGGCACGGCCGCCGGGGTTGTTGATAGCGGGTACGAATTGAGCCACGCCCCAGTTGGAGAAAGCCATGAGAACGATAAAGTCCATCACGTCCTTGCAACCGAGATATGCGTCCTGCATCTGGTGTGTGAGCGTCTTTTCAATCTGCTTAACCTTGTCGGCCTCCTTGAGGCGGGGGTTCTCGTAAACCTCCATGAGCTTACGATAATCGCGGGCGAACATTACGAAAGTCTGGCCGACACGGGGAATTTCCTTTGTCCAGACATCGAAGCCGTCCGACCGGCGCAGGGGCGAGGGTGATTCATCGCCCAAGAGCGTAGCCATGAAACGTATCTGGTATTTACCGACAATAGCCTCGGCAGTAAGCGACATCTGCGGAGTATTGTAGGTAAACCAGCCATCGGTATACATCTTTTGGAAAAGAGCAACCTCACGCTCCGAAGCCTTGTCAAAGGTCTTACGCCACGTTGCAAGCAAGTCCAGCGGAGAGCCGGCCTTGTGCAAGCCAGTGAAAGTTGTAAAAATTGACTTTGTAGGCATGGTTTATTAAAATTTTGTGTTGATATTACAGCGATTTTGTCAGCTTGACGTGTGGGTTGGCTTTGAGGAAAGCACCGGTTTCGTCTTTCTGGCTGTCGGGGATAGGCGATACACGCCTTTCGTAGAGCGCGTATTGCATGGTGTCGGCGGTTACGTCAATGTCAGTTTCAAACTCGCTCACCACCCTATCCTTGATGGTGACGGAGTTTGCGAGGCCGCGTTCTTTGGTCTTGGGAGTAGCGGCACCATCGCTCACAAGCTCCACAATCACATCGCCGGCTTTCAGCCCGGTAATGGCAGCGGAAAGAGTGATACGATAAATGTTGCCCTTTTCCTCAATGGCGGAGATTTTGGGAGCCGAGGCGATTGCAACGGCATCTGCGCCGGCGATACCCACAAACTCGCCCTCGGCGAAACACGGAGCATAAAACTCATCGACATACAGGGTAACGAGTTTTGAGTTTTCCGCATCCACCTCTACGACCTTTGCAGTCTTGATTACCTGCACCAGACGGGTTTCCTCATTACGAATGGCAGGCGTTCCGGCGGGGATAACATCGCCGACACGGAATTTCTGCCCCGTAACATCAAGGTTAAAACCGCCCATTACGATTGAGGGGCTACCCGTAAAAATCGGGCGCGTACCCACAAAGGAGGCTGTCTTGCGTTTCATCTTGAAAAATTTTTATTTAGCGGTTATTGTTTCCAGCAATGCGTCAGCGGCTTCGTCAACCTGCTTTTC
>LUJP01000030.1 GCA_001689535.1 Bacteroidales bacterium M5 | reverse complement strand
AACACAGTTCTTTTACCATGCGCCATTTTCTACTGAGCCAGCGTCGGCCTCCGGCCGTCGGCAAACCGGAAGTGGGGTATAAAAGAAAAGTGAGTGCAACTTAAAAAGCTGCACTCACTTGCTTTTGCTTTGTCGGGGTGACTAGACTCGAACTAGCGACCTCACGCCCCCCAGACGCGTACTCTAACCAACTGAGCTACACCCCGAGTTGTTTTTCAAAAGCGATGCAAAGGTATGGCTATTTTCTGATACATGCAAGACATCGCCAAATATTTTCACATTTTTTCACAGTTTATTATCTTTTCATCCCTATTTCCACATTAGGCAAAACGGGTTGAATCAAATCGAAACAAATTGACTATCTTTGCACAAACCATCCGAAGGCGTTGCAAACCTACAAAAAGTGGGGCTGCTCCCTGTAGCAGCCGACCAGAGGATATTCAATTATCGGCGGGTGCCCGAACGTGCATCCCCGCAAATTGAACGAAATTTCGGGTTCTGCAACATCTTCCAAGTGTCACAACTTCTGAATAAATAAAAATATGAGTCTTTCCCGCCAACAAGTTTTCTGGCTTCTGCTGATAGTATGCATGGCCACGTTGCTGCCATTTCTCGGTCTTTCCGATTTCCATACCAAAGGCGAGCCCCGCGAGGCTTTAGTGGCCTATTCGATGCTCGAGAGCGGCAACTGGATTCTGCCCACCAACACCGGCGGCGAGATTCCCTATAAACCCCCGTTCTTCCACTGGCTGATTGCCGCCGCTTCGTGGGTTTTCGGAGGCCATGTCACGGAATATACCTCGCGCCTGCCGTCGGCTCTGGCACTGATAATAATGACGGTATGGACCTTTTATTTCATAGCTCGCCGGCGCGGTATAAGCGAAGGCCTCTGTACGGCACTCGTGCTTCTCACTGCATTCGAGATTCATCGCGCGGGACTCAACTGTCGCGTGGATATGGTGCTCACCATGCTTACGGTAAATGCGATATACTGCTTCTACGACTGGTGGAAGAAAGGAATGAACGGCATATCCTGGAGCGCTACGCTGATGATGAGCCTCGCCACCCTCACCAAAGGCCCCGTTGGAATGGTGGTTCCGTGTCTCGCCGTAGGTATTTTCCTGCTCATTCAGCGCGTGAATTTCTTCAAGGCGTTCTGGAAAATCGCCCTTTCGGGACTTCTGTCGCTCATACTGCCGCTGCTATGGTATTGGGCGGCCTACCAGCAGGGCGGAAAGGAATTCTTAGACCTGGTGATAGAGGAAAACTTCGGCCGCATGACAAGCAGCATGGATTATGACTCGTGTGTGCATTCGTGGCCTTACAACATCATGACGCTTACCGTGGGCATGCTCCCGTGGACGCTGCTTGTGGTAATGTGTTTCATAGGACTGATTCGCCGCGCGAAAAACAAAGGGGTTCCGGGACGTGTCGACTCCCTGAGTTTCAGCGACACCGGGAACCGGTCGCTCTTCAGATTTGCCTCCGTGGTTTCGGTGGTGATTTTCGTGTTCTACTGCATTCCGCAGAGCAAGCGCAGCGTTTACCTCATGCCCATGTATCCGTTTATGGCTTACCTGACGGTGAGATTCGTAAAATACATCGGCCGCCGCACCGCTTCCATCCCCCACATATTCGCCTGGTTCATATCGGTGCTTGCCATTCTGGTGCCGGCGGTATTCGTGGCACTGAAATGCGGCCTGATACCGGAATCGGTGGTAGGCCACGGACGTCATGCCGCCCAGAATCTCGCCATGATGCAGGCAGTGGCCTCCTGCGGCAAGTGGTGGCAGTGGATTCTCGTGATGATTCCGGCTGCCGCGTCGCTCTTCTGGATTTTTGCCGGCGACCGCCGGTGCGGCCCGCTCGACTCCATAGGCTGGAGCGCTGCGATGATTATGGCCATATATGTGTCGGTCGACGGTGTATATCAGCCGGCCGTGCTCAACACCAAATCGCAGAAGGATGTAGCCTCGGCCATCGCCGCAGCCGTTCCTCCGGGCAAGGGTGTGCTCTACGAGTACATCCAGCTGGGCGAGACAGCCAAAGGCGATCCCGTGCATTATTTCGAACTGAATTTCTATCTGGGCGACCGTGTGGCCCGGTTTGTGAAAGACCGCCCGGCCGAAGGCTATCTCATCACCGGCGACGAGGACATGGAAGCCAACCGGCCGCTCTTTGAATCGTGGGGCTACAGTTTCACTCCCGTGCTCGATACACGCCGGAGCATCGGGCGGCAGAACACCCGGGTATGGCGGTTTGAAAAAGCTGAAGAAGCCGCTCAGATATCGTCTTCCGAGCCCTGATCGCCGTCGGTACGCTCGCCTATATGATAGCGCGGGCGGTGCTTGACCTCGATATAGATACGGCCAATGTAAATGCCCACCACGCCGATAGAGAGCATCACCACACCACCTATGAACCAGATGGAGAGCATCATCGATGCCCATCCGTGTTCGGCATTGCCCGAGAGCAGCGACACAATCACATAGATTCCTATCAGCAGGCTTATCACCAGAAAGATTCCTCCGGCATAGATAATACTGTAGATAGGCTTGACTGAAAATGATGTAATGCCGTCGATGGCAAGCGACAGCATCTTCGAAAGTGTATATTTTGAAGTGCCCGCTGTGCGCTCGGATATAACATCGTCGACAGTCGATGTGGCCGACGACAGCAGCGGTATGATTCCACGCAGATAAATATTGCGCTCACCGTAACGTGCCAGGCGCTCGATCACGCTGCGGCTCATCAGGCGGAAATCGGCATGATTGAAAATGGCATTGACTCCCATCTCACGCTGAAATCTGTAGAACGCCGTGGCAGTGAGCCGCTTGAATACCGGGTCGGCCTTGCGCGACACCTTCACACCATACACCACCTCAATACCGCGGGCATGGTCGTCGACCATCTTTTCTATGGCCGTGATATCGTCCTGAAGGTCGGCGTCGACCGTAACCACAGCGTCGGCCGTCCGTGCAGCGTCGAGCATTCCGGCAAGTATGGCGTTCTGGTGGCCTGAGTTGCGTGCCAGCGAAAGGCCATGGATGCGGGGATTCCCGTCGTGCAGACGGCGTATGATCGACCATGTGGCATCACGGCTTCCGTCGTTGACGAAAAGGATGTAACTGTCGGGCGTTATCTTGCCTTTGGCTGCGAGGTCGTCAAGGAGGGCAAGCAGGCGTGGAGCCGACTGCGGGAGCACCTCCTCCTCGTTATAGCAGGGCGATACAATTGCGAGGCGTATCATTTGGCTGATTTTAATCTTTCTATTTCGCGGCGTGCGAAGGGAGTGAATGTAGAAAATTCCGCGCCACAGGCTTTCAGGCTGTCTATCAGGGCGCCCAGACGGTTCACCATCCCTTGCCCGGAATTATGCCGAATTATATAAGGCATCTTCAGTTCGGGATGGTCGGCGAGCGGGAAAAATTCCCATGGATGGAAATAGGTCACGAAATATCCGTCGTGGCGCAGCACGCGCCGTGCAAGCCGGTAATACAGTCCCGCCGGCAGATTGTGGAGCGCGAGCCAGAACATGGGGAAGCGTATCCACGGAGTGACCGATGCTGGTATCTGTAGCACACCGTCTTTGCTCATGAAGCAGGTGCGCGGCGCATTCAGGTGCATGTAGCGTCCGGGGATGAAAGCCGGATTGAGCGACGAATTGTAGAGATAGCCTGCTGAGGCTATGTCGGCATCGCTCACCGGAAACATGCGGGGCTGCCGGTAACCGAGCACCTCGGCCCCGGTGAGACGGCGCAAGGTCTCGCGCGAGCGGAACACATCTGAGGGTTCCGGACGCCAGTGGTCGCAGCCGTGAGCGGCTATCTCATGTCCTTCATCGGCAATGCGGCGCATCACCTCCGGAGCGTGTTCAGCAAAATTAGTAGTGCAGAAAAAGGTTGTTTTCACATCCTTCTCCTTGAGCACATCGAGTATGGCGCATGTCCCGGCCACGGAAATCTCCATGGAGCGGTCAAGCGATATATCCACCCCGTGTTCGCGGGGCACATCGAACTCTTCTGTATCGAATGAAAGAAGCGCTGTTGGCATTTATTCTCTTGTCTTGTTAGTCTACACCCGCAAAGATACTCACTCTTGGCAATATATATTAAAAACTGCCTCCAAAAAAGAGGTCCTTCTAATAATAAGGTGTACAAATTTGCCCGAGAGTGATTTTTTCATTAATTTTGCATGCTTCCGAATCGGGCAATAGCCCTTGCGCAGACTGCCCTGGAAGCCCATTCCAACTATAAAGAACAATCACTAATGGCAGAAATAGAAGAAGAATATAGCGCCAGTAATATTCAGGTGCTCGAAGGCCTCGAGGCGGTGAGAAAACGCCCGGCCATGTATATTGGAGACATTTCCACCAAAGGTCTGCATCATCTGGTTTATGAGGTTGTCGACAACTCTATCGACGAGGCCCTCGCCGGCTATGCCGACCATATAGACGTGACCATCAACCCCGACAACTCCATTACCGTAATAGATAACGGCCGTGGTATCCCCGTGGATATGCATGAGAAGGAGCATAAGAGCGCCCTCGAGGTGGTGCTGACAGTGCTCCACGCCGGCGGTAAGTTCGACAAAGGAAGCTACAAGGTTTCGGGCGGTCTCCACGGCGTGGGCGTGAGCTGCGTCAACGCCCTCTCCACCTATCTGCGCGCCGAGGTGCACCGCAACGGCAAATGCTACGTGCAGGAATACTCCTGCGGCAAGCCCACCACCGAGCTTATAGAACAGGGCCACAGCGACCACACCGGAACGTCGATCACCTTCAAGCCCGACGGCGACATTTTCACCGTGACCGTATACGATTACACCACTCTCGCCAACCGTCTCCGCGACCTGGCATTCCTTAACGCCGGCATAACCCTCACGCTCACCGACCGCCGCGAAATCAACGAGGAAGGCGAAGCCCGCAGCGAAACATTCTTCTCAAAGGACGGTCTGCGCGAGTTCGTGCAGTATATCGACTCCAACAAGGAATCGCTCATCAACGACGTGATCCATCTCAACACCGAGCGTCAGGGAATCCCCGTGGAGGTGGCTCTCACCTACAACAACACCTACAACGAAAACGTCTATTCCTTCGTAAACAACATCAACACCATAGAGGGCGGCACACACCTCACCGGCTTCCGCCGCGGACTCACCTCCACCCTCAAGAAATATGCCGAGGACAACAAGATGCTCGAGAAGGTGAAGGTTGACATTGCCAGCGACGACTTCCGCGAGGGCCTCACAGCCGTGGTTTCCGTAAAGGTCATGGAGCCTCAGTTTGAAGGCCAGACCAAGACGAAACTCGGCAACAACGAGGTGATCGGTGCGGTTCAGACCGCCGTGAGCGAGGCGCTCCGCAATTATCTCGAGGAGAATCCCCGCCAGGCACGCACCATTGTCGAGAAGGTGATAATAGCCGCACAGGCACGCCACGCCGCCTACAACGCCCGCGTGAAAATACAGCGCAAGTCGCCTCTGAGCGGCGGCGGTCTGCCCGGAAAACTCGCTGACTGCTCCAGCCGCACAGCCGAGGACTGCGAACTCTTCATTGTCGAGGGTGACTCCGCAGGCGGAACCGCAAAGCAGGGACGCGACCGTACATTCCAGGCCATCCTTCCTCTGCGAGGCAAAATCCTCAACGTGGAGAAAGCCATGGACCACAAGATTTTCGACAACCAGGAAATCACCAACCTCTTCAAAGCCATGCGCGTGACAATAGGCACCGACGACGACCCCAAAGCCGTGAACCTCAGCAAACTCGCCTATCACAAGATAATAATAATGACCGATGCCGATGTGGACGGAAGCCACATCGCCACACTACTTATGACATTCTTCTTCCGCCGCATGCGTCCGGTGATCGAGAACGGCTATCTCTATCTGGCGACCCCGCCGCTCTACAGATGTACGCGCGGCAAAGTGCAGGAATACTGCTGGACCGACCAGCAGGTGCAGCAGTTCATACTCAAGAACGGCGACAAGACCAAGGTGCAGCGCTACAAAGGTCTTGGCGAGATGAGCGCCGAGGAGCTCCGCGACACCACCATGGCTCCCGAACACCGCATGCTCAAGAAAGTGGAGATTAACGATGCCGCACAGGCCGACCGCGTATTCAGCATGCTCATGGGCGAGGATGTAGATCCGCGCCGCGAATTCATCGAATCAAACGCCAACTACGCCAACATCGATGCCTGATTGCCGACCGTCGGCGTAACCCCTACAAGCGTGCCGCCGCATGATGCCCGGCACGCTTTTTTTAACTTAATCACGCCTCCGGGCGTTATATATCTGTATCCTCTCTAATCTAAATTATCTAATATGCCACGCAAATCATCGGGGACATCATCCCGCAAACAGCCCAAGGACCTCCATCAGGAGATATTAAAATATATAAGCGAACAGAAAACGTCGACCTTCAATTACCGTCAGGTGTCCTACGCCATCGGCGCAGAGACACCCAAAGCCCAGAAAGCCGTGGCAATGGAACTCGCCGAAATGGCTTTTGACGGCGACCTGATAGAAGTATCGCCCGGTAAATACAAGGCCCCGCAGCGCACTAACGTCACCACCGGCACATTCGTGCGCCGCTCCAACGGCAAGAACAGTGTGATTACCGATACCGACGGCGAATCGATTTTCGTGGCAGAACGCAATTCGATGCACGCGCTCAACGGCGACAAGGTGCGCGTGAGCATCGCGGCTGTACGCCGCGGCGTGGAACCCGAAGCCGAAGTGATAGAGATTATTGAGGAAAAGGACCAGAACTTCATCGGCACCCTCAACGTGGCCCGCAACATGAGCTACCTACAGACCGACTCGAAATTCCTGGCCGTCGACATAATGATTCCCCGCAACAAACTGCGCGGCGGAAAGACCGGCGACAAGGCCATTGTGAAAATCACCTCCTGGCCCGACGACGAAAAGAACCCCACGGGAGAAGTTATTGACATCCTCGGACGCACAGGCGAGAACACCACCGAAATGCATGCCATCCTGGCTGAATTCGGTCTCCCCTACCGCTACCCCGAGAACGTGGAGACCGCCGCCAATAAAATCGATGCCGGAATCACTCCCGAGGTCATAGCCCAGCGCGTCGACATGCGCGACGTCACCACCTTCACCATCGACCCCAAGGATGCCAAGGACTTTGACGACGCTCTCTCCATACGCATACTCCCCGACGGCAATTACGAAGTGGGCGTGCATATTGCCGATGTGACCCACTACGTGCAGCCTGACACCATCATTGACAAGGAGGCCCAGAAACGCGCCACTTCGGTATATCTCGTTGACCGCACCATCCCCATGCTTCCCGAGCATCTGAGCAACGGCATCTGCTCCCTTCGCCCCGACGAGGAAAAGCTTACCTTCTCGTGCGTATTCATAATGAATGACGCAGCCAAGGTGCTCGACGCAAAGATATGCCGCACCGTCACCAAATCCAACCGCCGCTTCACCTACGACGAAGCCCAGAACGTGATAGAGACCGGCCAGGGCGATTATTCCGAAGAGATTCTCATCCTCGACCGCCTCGCCAAGATTCTCCGCAAGGAGCGTTTCAGCGAGGGTTCCGTGGAGTTTGACCGCGCCGAAGTGAGATTCGACATCAACGAGACCGGTCATCCCGTTGGCGTGTACTTCAAGGAATCCAAAGACGCCAACAAGCTTATCGAGGAGTTCATGCTTCTTGCCAACCGCACCGTAGCCACGGTAATCGGCAAACCCGAGAACCACAAGAAGCCGAAGGCATTCGTTTACCGTATTCACGACATGCCCGACCCGCAGCGTCTTGCCGACCTCTCAAAAGTGGCGCGCACATTCGGTTTCAAAGTAAAGGAATCAGGCTCGAGCCGTGAGGTAAACCGCTCCATCAACCGCATGCTCAGCGATGTGAAAGGCCGCGGCGAGGAAAACTTCCTCTCCACCCTCGCCATCCGCTCCATGGCCAAGGCCGTATATTCCACCGTCAACGTAGGCCATTACGGACTTGCATTTGACTACTACACCCACTTCACCTCGCCCATACGCCGCTACCCCGACATGATGGTACACCGCCTTCTCGAGCGCTACCTCAACGGCGGACGCAGCGTCAACGTGGGCAAACTTGAGGACATCTGCAAGCACTGCAGCGATATGGAGCAGCTGGCATCCAACGCCGAACGCTCATCTATCAAATACAAGCAGGTGGAATATATGGGCGACCACATGGGCGAGACCTACACCGGCGTCATTTCCGGTGTGACCGAATGGGGTCTTTATGTGGAGCTTAACGAAAATCTGTGCGAAGGGCTTGTGCCGGTGCGCGACCTCGCCGATGACTATTACGACTTCGACGAGAAGAACTATTGCCTCATAGGCCGTCGCCGCGGAGTGCGCTACCGTCTCGGCGACAACGTCACCGTTCGTGTGGCCCGTGCAAGTCTGGAGAAAAAGCAGCTTGATTTCGTGCTGGTGGACGACAAAGGTCGCCCCGACCAAGACCAGATGGGCATGAAAGTCACCGCAAAACAGGCCATAAGCGGCAACACCGACAAAAAGAAGCATCTGCGCCGCGCCGACAAACAGAAGTCGCGCCGCCGTCGCTGAGCAATAAGACAACTTACGTATGGAATGCATGGAAATAAGCCTGGAAGGGCTTAATATCTACGCGCGCCACGGCGTGATGGAGCAGGAACGCAAGGTAGGTAACCGGTTTGTGGTCGACATAAGCCTCTCCTACCCTCCCGCGCTGGAGGCGGCACGCACCGACACACTTGGCTCCACCATAAACTATGCGGAGCTTGCTGCCATAATAAAAGAAACGATGGAGACTCCATCGCTTCTTTTGGAAAATGTGGCGCTACGCATCCGCCAAACTGTTATGTCACGCTGGCCTGAGACGAGCGCTGGAAAAATCACCGTGCGCAAACCGGCTGCCCCTATCGGTGGATTCAGGACCGATGGTGGCCCATCCGTCACTCTTTCCTGGTAACGGTCAGTCTCTGCTTCGCAACTGCCAGAAGGCCACAGCTGATGCTGCGGCCACATTGAGCGAGTCCACCCCGTGGGCCATAGGTATGCGCGCCACATAATCAGCCTGCGAAATCGCCTCGGCCGAGAGGCCGTCCCCTTCCGTACCCAGAATTATAGCCAGACGCTCTTCGGCGCAAAGCTGCGGATCGTCTATCGACACGGAATCGTCCGTAAGAGCCATGGCCACCGTCTTGAATCCCTTGCTGCGGAGAGTGGCCGGAGTGTCTATCCACGTCCAGGGCACGAGAAACACGGTGCCCATTGAAACGCGGATCGACCGGCGGTTCAGCGGATCGCACGAACTCGGCGTGAGAAGCACCGCGTCGATTCCGAGAGCCGCTGCCGAACGGAATATCGCGCCTATATTGGTGGTATCGACCACGGAATCTATCACTGCCACGCGGCGCGCGCCCTCCAGCACTTTATCCACATCGGGAGCCTCAGGCCGACGCATGGCGCAGAGCACGCCGCGCATCAGTGTGTAGCCCGTCAGCCCGGCGAGCACTTCCCGCGGGGCAGTATAGACCGGCATGTCGGGACACTGCGCTATTATGTCGGCGGCATCGCCGGTAATATGCCTCCGCTCGCACATCAATGCCACGGGCTGATAGCCGGCCGAGAGCGCCACGCGTATCACCTTGGGACTCTCGGCTATGAACAGGGCGTTAGCCGGGTCGAGGCGGTTACGCAACTGGGCCTCCGTGAGCGAGGCAAAGATTTCCACTCCCGGGTGCCCGAGGCCTGAGATTTCTATTACCGCCATTTTTCAGCGTATGAAATTGGTTGCCTGGCGTGGTTCCGGAGCCGGAGTGTCTACACCGTCGCCGGCATGAAGCTTGCGGAGCAGCCACGCCATATTGCGGCCGAGCGTGCGCATGGTCAGCATACCTTCGGCGTCTTCCTGCGCCTCCCCGGGATTGCAGCCAAACACTATGTTCCAGTAGGTCGACGAGACTACAGGCATATTGCTTATGCCGAAATATTTGTTGAGACGATCGAACGCTGCCACCGACCCTGCGCGACGGGCCACGGCAACCGATGCCGCGGGTTTGTACTGCAACATAGGCTGTGAAGAGTAAAACAGACGGTCGAGCACAGCGCAGAGGCTTCCGGCGGGTCCGGCGTAATACACCGGCGACCCAATTATGATGCCGTCGGCCTCGGATGCTTTCTCACGCAGTGTAAGGTAGAGCTCGTCCTTGAACACACAGACACCCGTAGTCTTGCATTTGCGGCATCCTATGCAACCCTGCACGGGCTTTGTGCCGATGCACACGGTATCGGTCTCGACGCCTTCGGCATTCAGTGCGGTCGACACCACTTTAAGCGCTGCGGCAGTGTTGCCGTCGGCGTTCGGGCTTCCGTTTATGAGTAATACTTTCATATTTCCGTAAAATCAAAAGTTAGTTTTAGTTCTCGCATTAATCAGATATAGGTCTCCTTAAATTGTCGGAGAGTGAAACAATCCTCAGATTATCGTCCTCCTTGTAGGGATGCACGCTCGTGCATCCGCATCTTACAAGTAGCCCTGAGCAATCGGCTGCTCCATGGAGCAGCCCTACTTTTCGCGGGGTTACCACACTCTCCTACAAAAGCAGACCTTCCGCAGAATCATCTCTGAATTAAAAAAGCATCGCCCATGGCGATGCTTTTTATTTATGGGCCTATGGATGGCCTCAGTATGATTCGGGATTAGTCCTGGTTGAGGTTCACGCGCTTGAAAGCGACTGCTACCAGACCCTTCTGCGACTTCTCAAGGAACTGCCCTACGGAAATCTTGCCGTCCTGAACATATTCCTGTTCCATGAGGCAGCTTTCCTTGAAGAACTTGTTGAGACGTCCGTTGGCGATGTTCTGAATCATCTGCTCGGGCAGGTTGGCTGCCTTGGCCTCCGAAGTGGTCTTGATGATCTCGCGACCCTTGGCAGCCTCTTCAGCTGTGATCCAGCCCTTCGACATGTTGGACTCGATGTGGTCCTCGGAATCGAAGTGGTTGGGGTTGAGACCTGCTTTGTGAAGAGCAGCCTCAACTGCCTTGCGAACCATTTCCTGCTTGGTCTTCTCGATAGCCACGCTGATTTCAGAATCGATGGTGGCCTGGGGAACATCCTCGCGCGAAACAGCTACGGGGTTCATGGAAGCGATCTGCATGCAGATTTCGCGACCGATCTGGGGATCTACGTTCTCCTGGTTGAAGCCCACGATAGCGGCAAGCTTGTTGTTGAAGTGGTTGTAGGCTGCGGTTGTGGGAGCCTCAACTACTTCGTAAGCGCCGATTTCGTTCTTCTCGCCGGTCTTACCGCTTTCCTCGGTGATGAGGTCGGCGATTGTGCGTCCGTCGATTTCGAAAGCCTTGAGCTCGTCGATGGTTTTGATACGGTTCTCGACAGCGGTGTCGATGAGTTTCTGGGTAAGAGCTATGAAGCCTTCGTTCTTGGCCACGAAGTCGGTCTCGCAGTTCAGAGCCACGATAGCGGCGAAATTGCCTGCGCTCTTGGAGAGCACGCATCCTTCGGCGGCGTTGCGGTCCTCACGCTTGGCGGCTACTGCCTGACCTTTCTTGCGGAGAATCTCAACAGCGGCTTCAATGTCGCCGTTGGTTTCGGCGAGAGCTTTTTTGCAGTCCATCAGGCCGGCGCTTGTGAGGTTGCGCAGCTTGGTGATTTCTGCCATTGTTACTGCCATATCTTGTTGATAAGAATAGGATTAATAATTAAATGGATTAGTCCGCGGCAAAATTATTCAGCTGCGGGAGCTTCGGCGGCTGCCTCTGCGGCGGGAGCTTCAGCTGCAGGAGCCTCAGCCTCGGCGCGGTGGTTGCGGCTTACGCGACGACGACGGTCGCCACGCTGGGCGGGAGCCTGCTCGCCTTCACCGGCGGCCTGATTGTCGACTTTCTCAACCTTGCGCTCTTCCAGACCCTCGTTCATAGCCGAGCAAACGGTGTCGAGGATGAGTTCGATTGACTTTGAAGCGTCATCGTTGGCGGGAATAACGAAGTCGATGTCATTGGGGTTGGAGTTTGTGTCCACGATAGCGAACACGGGGATGCCGAGACGGTTGGCCTCAGCTACGGCAATGCGCTCTTTGAGCACGTCGACCACGAACATGGCCGAAGGCAGACGGTTGAGGTCGGCGATTGAACCGAGAGTCTTCTCGAGTTTTGCACGCTGACGGGTGATCTGCAGTTTCTCGCGCTTGGAGAGGTTGTCGAATGTACCGTCCTTGGCCATCTTGTCGATGGAGGTCATCTTCTTAACGGCTTTGCGGATGGTGGGGAAGTTGGTGAGCATACCGCCGGGCCAGCGCTCTATCACGTAGGGCATACCGATTGACTGGGCTTTTTCGGCGATTACCTGTTTGGCCTGTTTTTTAGTTGCAACAAAAAGAACTTTCTTGCCCGATTTAGCAATGTTCTTAAGAGCTGCGCTTGCCTCGTCAAGTTTAGCTTGGGTCTTGTAGAGGTCTATGATGTGGATACCGTTGCGCTCCATGAAGATATACGGAGCCATGGCAGGATTCCATTTTCTTTTAAGGTGACCGAAATGGCAACCTGCTTCTAATAATTGGTCAAATGTGGGAGTTGACATGAGTTTGTTGAGTTGTTTACGTTCTGATTGCTTTTACAACTTCGCGGTAGGGAACGTGTCCATCGGCGAAGTTTAGATACTAAACACTTGTTTTTTCAGTCAGGCCGCCCGGTTGTCAGGCCGCCCGGCTATAAGGCCACGTATTAACGTTTGGAGAACTGGAAGCGCTTGCGGGCTTTGGGCTGACCGGGTTTCTTGCGTTCCACGGCGCGGGGGTCGCGGGTCATGAAGCCTTCTGCACGGAGAGCGCTCTTGTCTTCGGGGTTGATTTTAACCAGCGCGCGGGCAATGGCAAGGCGGAGAGCCTCGGCCTGTCCCTTGTAACCGCCACCGTCGAGATTCACGTGAATGTCATATTTGCCGGCGGCATCAAGAGTGTTGAGCGGCTGTTTTACGATATACTGAAGAATCGAGGAAGGGAAGTATGTCTCAAGCGAACGCTTGTTGATGGTGATGGCACCGTTGCCTTCCTTGACTATCACGCGTGCCACGGCAGCTTTGCGGCGGCCTACTGCATTTACTGTTTCCATTCTTCAGTGTTATTTCAGTTTGTTGATATCGATTACTTTGGGGTTCTGAGCCTCGTGGGGATGCTCGGCGCCCAGATACACATGCATGTTCTCAATAAGAGCGCGGCCCATGCGGTTTTTGGGAAGCATACCCTTCATCACCTTGATGAAAAGAGGGTTGTAGCCGGCTTTGAGGTGCTTGTTCTGAGCTTTCTTCATGAGCACTTCGGGAGTGAATATGCGCTGGCCGCCGGGGTAGCCGGTGTAGCGTGTGTATTCACGGCCGGTGAGCTTGTTGCCGGTGAGGCGAACTTTGTCGGCGTTGATGATGATTACATTGTCGCCGCATTCAACGTTGGGCGAGTAGCAGGGCTTGTACTTGCCGCGGAGAATTTTGGCCACTTTGGCGCAGAGACGGCCAAGGACCTGGTCGGTGGCATCGATCACCACCCACTCCCTGTCTACGCTCTGAGCGTTGGGAGTAATTGTCTTGTAGCTTAAAGTATCCACTTTTTAATTGCTTGGTTAATTGTTAATTGCATGGCGTCTCCGCAGCTTTCGCCCGGCCAGAGGCTACCGCCCGAAGCCGCCAAAAGTAGTTAATTGGATATAATCGGTCTGCAAAGGTAGTGATTTTCCACAACTTACCAAAACTTTTTTATCTTCTGTTTTTACGTATCGCCGCCAGCGCCCACACCGCAACAAGCGCCGCCACTCCGGCCACCCACCCGAAAGCGTCAAGCCTCAGGCGCTGCCAAGCCGTAAGCTCGCGCTCCATCACAACGGTTCTGGTCATGATGCTGTCTGTTCGTGAGGTATGAGTGGTCTCTCTGCGGGCCACAGTCACCGGAACCTCACTGCGTGTATGGCTCAGAGTGTGGTGCAGCAGCCCGGCCGAGTCTATCCAGGCGCTGCTCCGCGCAAGCTCCGTGTGCAGATGGCTTGCCGTGTCGGGCCCGGCATAACTCATGTCAGCCTCCGGCAGCCGGAAGCCGACGGTGTCCATGACCATCCGTTCCACCCTCTCGCAATAACGGCTGATTTCAGCCTTTTCTCCGCTACTTTTCTTGATTGATCGGCATCCTTCCGCTCCCGCAACGCAAGCCAGAGCCACCGTTGCTGGAATAAATGTGTGTATCTTCATATTTGATTTTTTTTGCACATCGAAATTAGGCCCGATGAAGACCTACGAAGAACCATTCCGCATATTTGTAAAAATCGCCAGGTCAGTGTCAACCTAAACAGACTTCCGGCTGTTGGAATTTAAAGAGTTTCTTTCTTAATATCTGTCATCACCAAAATTCCGAGCTAATGGGTAATCTTCATTCGCAACTCCGACGCTTCCTTTCCGACGACCGTATTCTCGACACTGAACTATGGCGCAAAGTATATGGCCGCGACGCCTCATATTTCGACATCACACCACAGGCGGTGGTTCGCCCCCAGACCGTCGACGAAATCACACAGCTGCTGGCTGTGGCCGCCGAAAATCATGTGGGCGTCACATTCCGCACCGGCGGCACCTCTCTCTGCGGTCAATCCGTGAACACAGGCATAATATGCGAACTCCGCACGGGCTGGCACGATTACGAGGTGCGCCCCGGTGGCACCAGAGTGTGGTTCCAGCCCGGAATCACAGCCCAGCGGCTCAACGCCGGCCTGAAACCTTACGGCCACAAAATAGGGCCTGACCCGGCATCCTCCTGCGCGGCGATGATGGGAGGCATCCTCTCCAACAATTCCTCGGGCATGGAAGCGGGCGTTCGCCATAACTCCTACCATACTCTGGCGTCGATAGAGTTCGTGCTCGCCAACGGCCACAGATACATATCGTCGGTCGAGGCCGACCGCAAGCGCTTCTGCGAGGACGAACGCGAACTCGCCGCCGGACTCGCCGAGATACGGCGCGAGATTCTCGCCGATCCGGAGACCGCCGATAAGATTACACGCAAATACAAGATAAAGAACGTAACGGGCTATGCCATGAATTCCTTCGTGGACTACGAACACCCCATGGACATATTCGCCCACCTGCTCATAGGCTCGGAAGGCACCCTCGCATATATCGTGGCGGGTGAGCTAAACACCATACCTCTATATTCCGACTATTCATCGGCCATGCTCTATTTCGACAGCGTCACCGCTGCCGCCGCACAGGCCAAATTCCTCGGCGACACCGGCGCGCTGGCGGTGGAAATGATGGACTACGCCTCGCTGTGCAGCTATCTGGGCAAACGCGCCGATCTTCCCCCGGGCACCACCGCCATGCTCATTGACTACGGCGGCTCATCCGCCGGGGAACTTGCCGACATCACCGGGCGCCTGACGCCCGACCTGAAGAAACTCCGCGGGCTCACACGCATGGATCAGTTTACCACAACCGTGAAAGAGCGCGCCGAACTCTGGGCGATGCGCAACGGTATATTCCCGTGTGTGGCCGGCGTGCGCAAGCCTGGCGATGCTGTGATTCTGGAGGATGTGGCCGCGCCGGTAGATCGCCTCGATGTGCTGGTGGACGGCGTTCACGGCATTTTCAAAAAATACGGCTTCGACGGATCGATATTTGGCCATGCCCGCGACGGCAACATCCACCCGCTCCTCACCAGCCCCATCTACGACCGCCAGAGCAAGGAAAAGTTCCGTGGCTTTATGGACGATCTGGTCGACACCGTGCTGCGCCTCGACGGCTCCCTCAAGGGCGAACACGGCACCGGCCGCGCCATAGCGCCCTTCGTGGCCCGGGAGTGGGGCGACAAGATTTACGACCTTATGAAACGCGTGAAGAAGCTTGCCGACCCTTCCGGCGTGCTCAATCCCGGCGTGATGATAAACTCCGACCCCGAGTGCTTCATGGAAAACATCAAGGAACTGCCGGAGTTCGGCGCCGATCTGGGCTACGGCCATGCCGACAAGTGCATGGAGTGCGGCTATTGCGAGCATGTGTGCCCCACACGCGAAAGCACCCTCACCCCGCGCCAGCGCCTGCAGGCTCGCCGCATAATCGTGAACCGGCCGGATCTGGAGAAAGAATACCGGTTCATAGGGCAACAGTCATGCTGCTCCGACGGCTCATGCCAGATGCCCTGCCCCATGAGCATCAACACCGCCATGGTCACCGACGCCGTGCGCGCACGCACCAACCCCAGACTGTTCAAGGACTCCCTTTCTTTCGCGGCGAAGGATTTCGGGCCGTTCGAATCATCCATACGCGGCATTCTGAAAGCAGCCGTGGCGACCGAAAAAGTCATCTCGCCCTATCCCCTTATCTGGGCCTCCGACTTCATGCACAAGGTCTATTCACAGGTTCCACACTGGTCGCGCCATTTCCCCATGCCAGCCAAAATACACTGGCAGGAGACCGCCGACCCTGACTTCCTTTACTTCCCGGCGTGCGTCACGCGTATCTTCGGCGCCTCTACCCTGCATAAGGACGACCTCATAACCGTAATCATGCGCATCGCATCGCGCGCCGGCATCAAGGTGTCGCTTCCCAAGGAGATGCACGGGCTGTGCTGCTCCCAGATATGGGCGCACAAAGGCGACCCCCAGGGGCAGACCATTACCGTAAACAAAACCGTAGAACGGTTCTACGAGCTGTCGGATTCCGGACGCATTCCCATTTTCTGCGACACATCCTCGTGTACGCACACCCTCCTGCGCGACATGGAGGCATTCCTCACCGAGGAAAACAAACGCAAGTACTCGGCGCTGAAGATTATGGACATCACGGAGTGGCTGCTCACCGTAGCGATGCCCCGGCTCAAGGTCACCAAGCCCAAAGGAACCGTGCTGCTCCACCCAACTTGCGCCGCGCGCATCATCGGCGTCGACGGCATTATGCGCGAGATTGCACAGAAGTGCGCCCGCGAGGTGGTGGTTCCGCTCGACTGCCAGTGCTGCGGCGCGGCGGGCGACCGCGGATTCATGTTCCCAAAGATAGCTGAAACAGCTGTGAAAGAGGAGAAAGCGGATATATCCGGCCGTGAATTCGACGGCTGCTACTCGCTGGCACGCACCTGCGAGATATCGATGGCCGACACCATAGGACGCCCATACGAATCACTGGCCTATCTCGTTGACGAGACTACGGAGTAAAGTTCAAGCCGATACATATCCCAGCCGGAAAATATCACTATTTATAGGTATTTGAAATTCCTTTCCAACGTAGTAATTTTGCGCTCTGATTGAAAACAGCAAGTAAATTATGAGCAAAAAAACACTTGTGGCAATTGCCTTCCTCATGGGGCGGTTGCTTGCCATAGGCGCTGGAAATGCCCCTGTTTCCGATGCCAATCTGACCGGCCATGTGATAGACGCAGAAAACGGCGAACATATTCCGGGATGCGTTGTACGCCTCGCCGATACCGATATAGCCACTATGACCGACGCTTCGGGCCACTATGTGTTCCGCGACCTTGTGCCCGGCGAATACACTGTGACGGTGTCTTTCATGGGATATGCCACCGAAAGCCGCAAGGTCACAGTAAAGAGCAAAGAGACCAAGGAACTGAATTTCGAAATCAAACCCGACGCATTCATGCTCGATCAGGTGGTGGTCACCGCTTCGAAAACCGAGACACGGCGGCGTGAAAGCCCGTCGCTCGTCAATGTGCTTTCAGGCAAGACATTCCTCAATGTGGGTGCGTGCTCACTGGCCGACGGCCTTGATTTCCAGCCGGGTGTCAGAGTGGAAAACGACTGCCAGAACTGCGGTTTCACTCAGGTGAGAATCAACGGACTGGACGGACATTATTCCCAGATACTCATGAACTCTCGGCCGGTATTCTCGGCCCTTACTGGCGTCTACGGACTCGAACAGATTCCCGCCAACATGATTGACCGCGTGGAGGTGATGCGCGGAGGTGGCTCGGCTCTGTTCGGCTCTTCGGCTGTGGGAGGCACCATCAACATCATCACCAAGGATCCGCTGTCCAATTCAGCCACGCTTTCCCATAAGCTCTCCTTCATAGGACCTTCCGGAGCGCTCGACAATAACACCACGGTCAATGCCTCGGTGGTCACCGACAACAATAAGGCAGGCGCCTTCATCTACGGACAGAGCCGCTCGCGCGACGGCTACGACGACAACGGCGACGGCTTCACCGAAATAGCCAAACTCAACAGCCAGACCATCGGCGCCCGCTCGTTCTTCCGGACATCCGACAACACCAAGCTCACCGTAGAATACCACAACACCCACGAATACCGCCGCGGAGGCGACAATCTCGACCAGCCGGCCCACAAGGCGATGATAGCCGAGGAAGTGGACCATAACATACATGCCGGCGAAGCCACTTTCGACCTCTGGATGCGCGACCGCCGCGACCATCTGTCGGTGTTCGCCGCCACACAGGCCACACGGCGCAAAAGCTACTACGGCTCCGAGATGGATCCCGAAGCCTACGGCCGCACCTCTGATGTAGTGGCCACGGCAGGCTCGCAGTGGACACACCCCTTCGACCGCCTGCTGTTCATGCCCTCCGAACTCGTGGCCGGAGTGGAATACTCCTACAACCGTCTGCACGATGTGACATTAGGCTACGACCACGACATACTCCAGACCGTAAACATCTACAGCGCTTACCTCCAGAACGAATGGCGCAACGAGAAGTGGGGCTTCCTCGTGGGCGCGCGAGTCGACAAGCATTCTCTGATCCACAAAGCAATAGTCTCCCCCCGCCTCAACATACGCTTCAATCCCTCCGACAACTTCAACTTCCGCGCCTCCTATTCCACCGGATTCCGTTCGCCGCAGGCCTATGACGAGGACTTCCACGTGGCCATTGTGGGTGGCGAGCGCGTGGTCACCGTTCTGGCTCCTGGCCTCAAGCAGGAAAGTTCGCAGAGTGTAAGCATGTCGGCTGACATGTATCACCGTTTCGGCAACGTGCAGACCAACCTTCTGGTTGAAGGCTTTTTCACCGACCTCCGCGACGTGTTCGCGCTACGCCAGCTCGACGGCCTCGATGCCAACGGCAATGCCGTGCTTGAGCGCTATAACGGTTCCGGCGCCCGCGTGGCCGGCGTGAACATCGAGGCAAAAGCCGTGTTCTCCAACCATTTCGATGTACAGGGAGGCGTTACGCTACAGCGCAGCCGCTACAAGAAGCCAGAACAGTGGAGCGACAATCCCGACGTCCCCGCCGAGAAACGCATGTTCC
Organism: Bacteroidales bacterium M5; assembly: GCA_001689535.1. Classification (GTDB taxonomy): domain Bacteria; phylum Bacteroidota; class Bacteroidia; order Bacteroidales; family Muribaculaceae; genus Paramuribaculum. The sequence continues at coordinate 3,794 of LUJP01000030.1, read as the reverse complement.
GCACCCCCGATGTCTACGGCTACCTTACGGCCAACTGGGAGATAACCCATTCGCTCAGAGCCACAGTGACAGGAACAGCCACAGGCCCTATGCTGGTGCAACACATGGAAGGCTCGGGTACTGATGTGGATCTTGCTGTGGAAACACAGTCGTTTTTCGACGCTTCGGCCAAACTCACCTACACATTCAGGCTGTTCAACCGCGTGAATCTTGACCTTTCCGCAGGTGTAAGCAACATCTTCAATTCCTATCAGAGCGATTTCGACAAAGGCCCCAAGCGCGACTCGGGCTATATCTACGGCCCCTCCCTGCCCCGCTGCGTCAATCTCGGAGTATCGCTGCGTATCTGACGCTATTTTGCCGTCCGGCCTCAACGGCCGGATGCAATGCGGTATTCCGTGGGGCTCTGTCCGGTCTGACGCTTGAACTGGCGGGTGAAGTGCTGCGGATACTGGAAGCCTAGATCGTAGGCTATGATGCTTATGTCGGTATCGGTCGACGCCAGGCGCTGCTTGGCAATGGAAATCATGTGTGAGGAAATCACATCTTTGGCCGATATCCCCAGCTCCTTGCGTATCAGGTCGCCGAAATATCCCGGCGAAAGGCATGCCTTTTCAGCGAAATAGGCCACGGTAGGCAGCCCGTCGCGGCACTTGCCGCTGTCGAAATACCTGCGAAGTTCGCGCTCGAACGCAGCCACGATATCGTTGTTGACTTTATGGCGGGTGATGAACTGGCGGTCGTAGAACCTATTGAGATACTCAAGAAGCAGGTTGATATTGGCCGAAATAAGGTCGGCCGAATGCTTGTCGACCGGATGCATCACCTCACGGCGTATTTTGTCGAGGCATTCCAGAAACAGCTCCCTCTCGCTCTCCGACAGATGCAGAGCCTCGCGCTGCGAATACTCGAAAAATCCGTAGTCATGTATCCGCTCCCCGAGCAGAGTGCCGTAGATAAGGTCAGGATGGAACATCAGGCCTATCACATCGGGTGAGGTCACATCCCTATCCATATCCACTTCCACGGTCTGTCCTGGCGAGAAGCTCACTATGGTGCCTTCCTGATAATCATATTTCTCTCTGCCGTATTTAAGGGTGCAGCTGACGCCATTTTTCAGAAACAGGGCGTAGACACCGTAGTCGATGCGTATATGGTTCACCGGATTTGTAGCATTCTTCAGGTCGATCACCGTCACCAGCGGATGGTAGGTGGTTAGGCCGTAAAGTTTGTTGTAGGCATCGATTGAATCGAGTTTTACTGTCTGTCGGATAGTCATGCGGATGTTTCGATTGTTGTTGCGTTGCAAAAATAGCAATTTATCGGAGCTGCCACACAATTATCTTTAAAGCTGGTAGGAGAAAACGTAATAATGTTTAGTGGGCGGCGCTGCCACGTATTAATTTTGCATAGTAAATATAATGCCGTCACCGTTAAGCTTTTCAGTAAAATGAAAACAATCGCAATACTAATAACAACCTTTTTTCTATCAGTAAATGTTATGGCTCAGGACAACAATCTGAATAGCGCACGCCAGCGCGTCAAGGTCACCCAGACCGCCGGACGCGATGCCCTCGGGGACTTCGCACCGGAATTCGCCCATCTGAACGACGATATATTATTCGGCGAAGTATGGAGCCGCAACGACCTGCTCTCGCTCCGCGACCGCTCCCTCGTGACCATCACCAGCCTCATCTCCCAGGGAATCACCGACAGTTCGCTGAAATTCCATCTGATGGAGGCCAGGAAAAACGGCATAACCCGCACCGAGGCAGCCGAAATCATCACCCACATAGCATTCTACGCCGGATGGCCTAAGGCATGGGCCGCGTTCCGTCTGGCCAAAGAGGTGTGGAACGACGATGTGAAGGGCGACGACGCAAAGGCTCAGTTCCAACGCGAGATGATTTTCCCCATCGGCAAACCCAATACCGCATACGCCCAATATTTTATCGGTAACAGCTATCTCGCGCCCGTTTCATCCTGCCAGATACCATTCGCCAATGTGACCTTCGAGCCTGGATGCCGCAACAACTGGCATATCCACAAAGCCATCCAGGGCGGAGGCCAGATGCTCGTGGGAGTGGCCGGCCGCGGCTGGTATCAGGAAGAAGGGAAACCCGCTGTAGAGATTCTGCCCGGCACCGTAATCCACATCCCCGCCAATGTGAAACACTGGCATGGGGCAGCCGCCGACAGCTGGTTTGCCCACCTTGCTTTCTCCGTACCCGGTGAGAATACCGAAAACATCTGGCTCGAACCGGTAACCGATCAGGAATACTCCAAACTCGGCGAATAACGCCCCGTACATAAGCCCAAATAAACAGGAGGCTGTGTCAAAATGAACTGCACCCCAAAAGTTAGACAAAAAACTTTTGGGGTGCTTTTATGAAGTACAGTTATGAACAGAGACTCGTTATTGTACAACGTGTCAAACAAGGAGAAGCGATAGCCCACCTGTCAAAAGAGTATCATATAAACGAGACTCAGATATTGGCATGGGTAAGGATGTGGGACAGATACGGTCGTTCCGGACTGGAAAAACAGCCGCATTGTCGCGCCACACCGGCACTAAAAGAAAAAGTTGTGCGTTTAATTCTGGAAAAAGGCGTACCTTTGGCACATGTAAGGATAGAATATCGTATTGGCAAGACAGCTTTACAGAGATGGGTGAGTCTGGTGCGCCACCATGGGTATGAAAGCCTGCATCAGGAGAAGAAGCGAGGACGACCTCACAAAAATCAAATGGCAAGACCAAAGAAGAAAGAGCCACAGACAGAACTTGAACGACTTCAGGCGGAAAATCTGCGCCTGAGGGCAGAGAACGCGCTGCTAAAAAAAGTGAAGACCTTAGTCGAGAAAGAAGAAGCCCGAGTGCGTCTCGATGGGCAGAAGCCATCGACGAACTAAGGTCCGAATACCCTCTTGACTTGTTGCTTGAGTTTAGAAAGATGGCCCGTTCCGTGTTTTATTATCATCTGAAACGGCTAAAGACCAAGGATAAATATGTCATAGAGAAAGAGAACATTAAATCTATTTTTCATGAGCATAAGGGTCGATATGGCTATCGCCGAGTCACTGCCGAGATGCGTAATCGCGGATTTATAATCAATCACAAGACGGTACAGCGATTAATGAACTCCATGTATCTTAAAAGCCATATACGCAAGGTTCGTTATCGCTCGTATAAGGGCGAGGTCGGCAAGATTGCCCCAAATATCATAAACAGGGACTTTTTTGCCACAGCACCCAATCAGAAATGGGCAACCGATGTTACCCAAATAAACATCGGCACTACCAAACTATATCTCTCACCTATACTTGATATGTTCAATGGAGAAATCATATCCTATAACATCTCTAAATCTCCTAATTTAGAGCAAATATATGATATGCTTGACAAGGCATTTGCAAAATATGATAATCTTGATGGTCTGATAATCCACTCTGATCAAGGCTGGCAATACCAACATTTTGGATACAGACAGCGCTTAAAAGATCATCACATAACCCAAAGTATGTCACGTAAAGGGAATTGCCTTGACAATGCAATGGCAGAAAACTTCTTCGGTATTATGAAGTCCGAACTTCTATATGCCGAAAAATTTGAATCGCCCGAAGCCTTTATAAAGGCTTTAGAGGAATATATAGAATATTATAACAATAAAAGAATCAAATCCCGGTTAAAAGGAAAGAGTCCGGTGCAATACCGAACTCTTTCTATAACAGGATAATGTTTAACCTGTCCAACTTTTTGGGGTCAGTTCAAAATAGGCGCAGCCTCCTACATTTAG
>LUJP01000087.1 GCA_001689535.1 Bacteroidales bacterium M5 | reverse complement strand
AGGCCGCCTAAAACTTGTTAGACAGCCTCGTTGCTGTAATTATGGATTAGTTATTCCTTGGGTTCTTTGGCGAAGGCGTGGCGGTAGCCTTTCTGCTTCTGCCATGCGCCGCGGGTGAAGTCGGGCACCTCCACAGGAGCGTTTCCGTTCTCGATGGAGATGGCGGTGAGAGGAATGAGCGAGCACCATTCGGCGAGGTCATACACGTCCATGTCAAGAGGCAGACCGTTGCGCAGACAGTAAACCAGACGGTAGTCCATTATGTAGTCCATGCCTCCGTGTCCGCCGACTTTCTTGGCTACTTCGCCAACTTCGCGGATGATGGGGTGCATGTACTGCTCCTCAAGAGCCTTCTTCTGCTGGTCGCTCACGAAACCGTGGGCTGAAAGATTCTCGTGGTCGGGAACTTCGGCCGATGCAAGCTGCTCAGGTTCGAACGAGTAGCCTTCCTGGGGATACTTGTTGGCAAAGCCCTTGGTGCCGGTGAGCTGATACATGCGGCTGTAGGGGCGCGGAGTGAGCACGTCGTGCTGAATCTGGATGGTCTTGCCGTTGGCGGTGCGTATCATGGTCATGGTGTGGTCGCCCTGAGCGAAGCTGTCGGGTTTCTCGCCGGTCACCTTTTCAATATAGGCGGGACCGTTAACGGCCTTGGTGTCCATCGACACGAGGGTTTCCATGCGGTCGCCGCGGTGTATGTCGAGAAGCTGGCAGGCCGGACCCATGCCGTGGGTGGGATATACGTCGCCGCGATGCTTCTGGTTGAAGTCCATGCGCCAGTTGTTGTGGTAGTAGGGCCAGAACTCGTTGAGGTCGTGGAGGTAGCTGCCTTCGGTGTGGAGCACCTCGCCGAAGAGACCCTGCTGGGCCATGTTGAGGGTGTTCATCTCAAAGAAGTCGTAAACGCAGTTCTCAAGCATCATGCAGTGGAGCTGCTTCTCCTCGGCCTTGTTGACAAGCGCCCAGATTTCCTCGAGGCTGGTGGCTGCGGGCACCTCTATTGCGGTGTGCTTGCCGTTGTCCATTGCGTAGAGGGCCATGGGAGCGTGTGTCTGCCAGTCGGTGACAATATACACGAGGTCTATGTCGTCACGCTCGCAGAGCTGTTTCCAGGCGTCCTCTGAGCCACCGTAGCCGGCAACATCGTTGAGGCCTTTTTCCTTGAGCCATTCCTGCATTTTGTCCACGCGGTCCTGCTCGAGGTCACACACGGCTACTACTTTGGCACCGGGGATGGCAGTGAAGCGCTTTACTGCGTCGGGTCCGCGCATGCCGAGGCCTATGAAGCCTACTCTTACGGTGTCCATTGGGCTGGTGGCGAAGCCCACCAGGTCGGTGGCGCCTTCGGGACGCGCCGGAATCTCGGTCTTGATTACCTTCGATTCCTTGTCGGCGGATTTCTTGGAGTCGCAGGCCGGCATTACCATAAGGGCGAGGGCGGCCAGACTAAGAATTACTTTTTTCATCGGGTAATAATGAATAAATCGGGTAATAATGAATAATAGGTAAGGTTAACTTTTGTTGATTGGTATTTTTTGCAAATATAACCAAATATTCCGGGCCGACAACTCTTCGGGGTGATGAGTATGCCTGAAAAAGTTGTAAATTTGCGCATCACCCCGTCCGGCGACCGAACGCGCCGCCTCCGCACGGCGTTTTACATTATATCAACCCATTATCCCTACACTAAACAGTCATGAAAAAGATTTTCTTCATATTCACGGCCTTTCTGGCCCTGATATCCCTCTCGCTCTCTGTGCCTGCACATGCCGAGGGGGGAGCCAAAATAGCTTTTGAATCGGAAACCCACGATTTCGGCAACATCAAGGCGAAGGGCGGCCAGATGTCGTTCGGCTACCGGTTTACCAACACCGGCTCCGCTCCGCTGGTGATTATCAACGTGAGCAACGGCGGCTGCGGCTGCACCCGGCCCGAGTTTCCCAAGAAACCGATAGCCCCCGGAGAGTCCGGCACCATCACCATCCATTTCAACCCTGCTACGTTCCGGGGCGAGATAAAGCGCCAGGTAACGGTGAAGACCAACGCCGGACGCAAGAAACTTAAATTCGGAGGGGTGATTGTGCCATGAGAAGGATAACCGTATTGCTGGGCGGCCTGCTTGCCGCTGCCTCCGCGTCGGCCCAGATAGTCTGGATAGAACCGGTGCATGATTTCGGAGCCATTCGCGAGGACCGCGGTCTGGCCCGGACGGTGTTCCGCGGCGTAAATGTGGGCACCGACACCATAGTGGTGCTGTCGGCGCGCGCCAACTGCGGCTGCACGCGCCCCGAGTTCAGCCGCGGCGACATACCGCCGGGCGACACCGTGAAGGTGGGCGTGGCGTTTGACCCCGCCGGCCGTCCCGGACGCTTCGAGAAAAAGGTGATGCTCACCACCACCGCTCCCTCGCGCCGCGAGGTGCTGGAAATCACCGGAACCGTGATCGGAGCCTCGTCCACGCTCGAGAAGCGCTTTCCTATAGAGGTAGGGCAGATGCGTCTGAGCAATACCGTGGTGGCTCTGGGCGAGACCAACAAAGGACATGTGCTCGGAGGCTCCGTGCTTATCTACAATCCCACTGACTCTGCCGTGATTCCCGCCGCGGCCGACCTTCCTCCATATATCCGCTGCACTTTCAGTCCGGCCGAGATTCCTGCCGGAGAGCAGGCGGTGGCTTCGCTAACGGCGTTCACCGACCGCTGTCCGCAATATGGCACGGTGGAAAACACCTTCACTCTCATTCCCGACATCGCCAACCCCTCCGCCACGGCCACCATATCCACCGTGATGATTGTCCATGAGGATTTCAGCCGACTCACTCCGGAGCAGCGCGACAACGCGCCCGGTGTCAGCGCGGACGTGAGGTCAGTGGAATTCGGCGTAATAGACCGCGGAGGCAAGAAGACCTCCCGCACATTCGAGCTTACCAACACCGGCCGCTCGCCGCTCATCATCCGGCAGCTTCACTGCCCCGACGGCTGCATTTCGGCCAAGGCAGCGAAATCAGAGGTGAAACCCGGCAAGAAGGTGCAGGTGACCGTAACGCTCGACCCTCAGAAACTCCCCGGCGGCCAGCCCCTGAACACTACTCTCACCATCGTGACCAACTCGCCTGCTGATCCGCGCCTGATTCTGCGCGTGGTGGGCGAATGATACATCAGCTTATTTAAACCCTTACCCCTCCCAGCCATGGAACATATAGAAAATGACAAACAGTTCGGCGGTCTTGCCGTAAATGCCGGCGTGAGCCAGCCTCCGCAGGTCAACCCATATCTCCGTCGGCGCCGTCGGCCCATGCCATCGGTGGCCGAACTGGTGGAAGGAATCCTCAAAGGCGACGTCACCATGCTCTCGCGTGGCGTCACCCTCGTGGAGAGTCTTTCGCCCGAACACCGCGCCATGGCCCAGGAGGTGATCGAGAAGTGCCTGCCTCATTCGGGCCGCTCGCGCCGCATAGGCATAACCGGTGTGCCGGGTGCCGGCAAAAGCACGTCGATAGATGTGTTCGGTCTGCACCTGCTCAAGCGTGGCGGCAAGCTTGCCGTGCTCGCTATCGACCCCTCGAGTGAGCGCACCAAGGGCAGCATTCTCGGCGACAAGACCCGCATGGAAAAGCTTTCCGTGCATCCCGGAGCGTTCATCCGTCCCAGCCCGTCGGCCGGATCGCTCGGCGGCGTGGCCCGCAAGACGCGCGAGACGATAGTGCTCTGCGAGGCGGCCGGATTCAACAATATATTTGTGGAGACCGTGGGTGTGGGACAGAGCGAGACGGCCGTCCACTCGATGGTCGACTTCTTCCTCCTCATTCAGCTTGCCGGAACCGGCGACGAACTGCAGGGCATAAAGCGCGGCATAATGGAGATGGCCGACGGCATTGTGATCAACAAGGCCGACGGCGACAACATTGACCGCGCCCGTCTGGCCCAGGCGCAGTTCCGGAGCGCCCTCCATCTCTTCCCGCCCACGGAATCGGGCTGGAAACCCGAGGTGCTCACCTATTCCGGATATTTCGAGCTGGGCATCCCCGAGGTGTGGGACATGGTCGACCGCTATTTCGCTTTCGTGGAGGCCAACGGCTATTTCCAGGTGCGCCGCCACCAGCAGGAACGCTACTGGATGTACGAGACCATAGATGAGGCTCTGCGCCGCCGTTTTTACGACGATCCTGCCATAGCCGCCGCTCTTGCCGAGAAGGAGGCGCGTGTGCTGGGTAATTTCCAGAGCTCTTTCACTGCCGCGCGCGATGTGCTCGACCTTTATTTCAACCGCCGCTGACGTTCTAAACCGCCGCTGATTCCCATGCTTGAATTCACCCCCGTAACCCCGGCCGACATACCCCTGCTGCGTCCGTGGCTCACAGCCCACCCGTTCCGCTCGTGCGATTTCTCGGTGGGCGGAATCTTCCTGTGGGCCGACTATTTCCATTACCAGAAAGCAATAAAAGGCGACACACTGTTTATAAAGGGTGTGACGGAAAACGATGTGTCGCGCACGGCGTTCTCACTTCCGCTCGGGCCGATGCCCATTGCCGAATCGCTGGCGCTTCTGCGGCGTCACTGCCGCGCCGAGGGAGTCGAGCCTGTGATGTCGGCGGTACCGCAGGAAGCGTTGCAGGTGCTTATGGACAACGGTGCGCGACGCTTTACCGAACTTACCGACTGGGCCGACTATATCTACGACATAAAGGCGCTGAGCACCTTCGCCGGAAAGAAACTGAGCAAAAAGCGCAACCATATAAACCGCTTTGCGCTCGACCATCCTGATGCCGTGTTCTCGCCCATTACGGAGGCCGACGCCCCCGAACTCATAGAATTCTACCGGCGGCTGCACACCCACGCTGACCCCTCTGAAATCGCCGTCTACGACCGTGCCCAGACCCTCCGCGTGCTCCGCTCCCCGGACTTCTATGGCTTCGAGGGAGGGGTGCTCCGTGTGCCCGGCCGGGGCATTGTGGCCTTTGCTATGGGCGAGCCTGTGGGCGACACGCTCATGACCCACATCGAGAAGATGGACCATGAGGTGACAGGCGCCGGCGAGACCATCTGCCGCGACTTCACCGCCATGATGGCCGCGCGCCACCCCGACCTTAACTACGTGAACCGCGAAGACGACTCCGGCGACCCCGGCCTCCGCCAGGCCAAAGAAGCCCTCCACCCCCTCTTCATGCAACGCAAATACAACGTCGCCTTCTGACAGGCCCCCCCCCAAAGCCGGTCGTCCCCCCTGGGAAGGTCGGTCTCCGGCCGTCCAGCCTCGCGGACCGTCGATATCCCTATCGACGGCGTTACTGATAGTAATAGGAACTTGTAGCAATAAGGATATCGCCACTCCGTGCCCTCCGCCTCTGTCCCTGGGAAGGTCGGCCTCCGGCCGTCCAGCCCCGCGGACCGTCGATATCCCTATCGACGGCGTTACTGATAGCGATAGGAACTTGTGGCAATAAGGATATCGCCACTCCGTGCCCTCCGCCTCCGTCCCTGGGAAGGTCGGCCTCCGGCCGTCCAATCCCGCGGACCCTCGATATCCCTATCGACGGCG
>LUJP01000050.1 GCA_001689535.1 Bacteroidales bacterium M5 | reverse complement strand
GCTTACCTGCTATCGCGGACGGTTGTACGTGCACTCTTCCTCCTGAAACAGCTAACCGGAATCACCCTCTACAAGTCCCATAAAAACTTCGACACCAACTGGAAACGCTTCACCCAAGCCCAACTGAAAAAGAACCGCCATCAACCCAAAGGAGAATAACTCTCCCCTAACGTTCCGATAGCTTTCTGAGCTGCACAGTTGTATTCTTACACTGCTCTCCTCAATTATGCACTGTTAGCATGTAGCCGAAACCGCGTTGATTGATGATGGTGATTGAGGAATCCTGGCGGAACGCGCGGCGGAGTTTATGAATGTAGCCGTGAAGCGAATTACGGTTGCTTGGCTCGTCACGCTGCCATACGGCTATCATTAGCTCGGAGGCATCAACTGTTTTCCCGATATTTGCGGCCAGGCGTTCGAGAATCCTGGCCTCGAAGTGGGAGAGCTTTGTGCTTCGTTCTCCAATTGAAAGACTTTGGGTAGTGACGTTGAAAACATACTGCCCGATTGAGAATTTCACATCCTCGCCCCGATGCGTGCCATAGCGATTGAGCAACGCCCTTATTCTTACAATGAGTTCGCGCAGCTCAAATGGTTTTCTGAGATAATCGTTGGCTCCTATCGCAAATCCTTCCTCCACATCATCAATGGCGCTTTTGGCCGTAAGGAAAAGCAGTGGGACTGCGAGCGACAACCGTCTTATCTCCCTAGCCATATAGAAACCGTCCATTTTTGGCATCATGACGTCAGCCACAACAATATCGGCGCCTTCGGCCTTGAATTTCTCAAGGCCCTCCAGACCGTCAGCCGCAGTGACAACTTCATATCCTTGCTCACGCAGCGTGTCGGCCACAATCAGTGTGAGGTCTGTTTCGTCCTCAACAAGCAGTATCTTAGCGCTCATCGTTGTTGAATTTAATGGTGAATACCGAGCCCTCACCTTCCCTGCTGCTCACGGATATGGCCCAGCCTATTTTGTCGATTATGCTTTTTACATAATAGAGGCCGATGCCGTATCCGCGGACATCCTGACGGTTACCGTGAGGTACCCGATAAAACTTATTGAAAATATATGGAATTGACCGGATAGGAATGCCAATTCCACGGTCGGCTACCGAGATTTCCTCATCATTTCCGGCAATTGTAATTGTCACACTGTCGCCGGAATATTTGATTGCATTGTCAATCAGATTGTTCAATACATTTGTGAAATGAGCCTTATCCGCTGTTATATTGACCTTGTCGTCAACCCTCACATCTATTTTTATCTTTTTGTCTCCTCTCATTCGCTGTAACGCGGCGATTTCCACTACAAACTGACGCAATTGTATTGGCTCCGGATTCAGTTGCAGGGTCTTACGGCGTTCCATGCTCATAGCTAGGATATTTTCCACAAGTTCACCAAGCCGCTTCAGTTGCTTGTTGGCGATTCTCAAATATCTCTCTTTCTTTTCCGCATCATTCGACGTATCATAATTCAGAAGGGCATCATTGGCTGAGTAGGCTATCGCAATCGGTGTTTTCAGTTCATGTGTCATATTGCTTACAAAATCGTCTTTCATCTCCTCGAGAGTCCGAAGCCGCGACACGGTGCTGAACAGATAGAGGAACGCCAAGGAAAATGCAGTGATGAGCAGAAAGGTGGTTATTATCACTCCGGCCATTTCCGAAATGATATGGCGGGTGAGAGGTGTAATATACGCTCGGTAGGTATAACCCGATATAGGATTATATCGATAGAGGAAACTGTCATGGCGCGCTGGAATTTCATTGGAATTATTCACCACAACCGTCCCGAGAGAATCCACCACTTCGGTTAACACGAAATCTGGGTAGATGTATCGGTCGTTCAGACGTTTTGTCAGTACGCTGTCCATCACATTCAGATCGGCCGGCACATAATTGTCAACAATATTATGAAACTGCTGTCCTACGGCATCAATAAATCTGTTTTTGAATGACGAGTTGCCGTTTACCTCATATCCTTGGGTTTCTACTGTCCCGTCCGGATGGCGGGTGGTTGCCACCATATCACCGTTGGAATCCTGATAAACCGAGGTCTCGCCGTGAGGAGTCCCGTCACTGTCATTTCGCTCAAGCGGCTCCTGGCGTGATGACTGTGCTCTTTCCGCCCTGACCCAAAGTTCATCCAGGTCTGCATCAGCCAACGCAGTCATCACATCCCGCTCCACGTTGGCCCTTATTGAATTATACAGGCTTATGAGATAACAGACATTGCAACCGAAAATTACCGCAATGACAATTATAAATGATGCTGATATGGACTTGAAATGTTTCATAAGGCGAATTTACAGAAAATCCTTCTCCCACCAGTTTATACTATCACGATTTAAGACTAAATAAGGCTCCGATTAAGGCTAAATAAGGTTGGCGATGGGTTTCGCGAATATAAAGGATGGTAATTTCGCAGCAGTCACTCGTCGCAAGGCGCTTTGGCCCAATACAAACAAAACTATACAGCTATGAAGAAAGCCATGTTTTTCATCACAATTCTCTGTTCACTCTCGGCTTATGCCCAGGTGGAAAATGAAGATACCCTTTCCGTGAAGCCGCTCAATGAAGTAGTTGTCAAAGGAGAAAAGCCACAGATTATCGGAAAGGAAGGCATTATGGTCGTTGACCTCCCTACGATAGTCAGGGACAAACCGGTGACTAATATCCTTGAGGCCCTTGGTTATCTCCCGGGCGTTACAGACAACAACGGTATGATAGGCCTGACGGGAGCATCTGACGTAACTATCATTCTGAACGGCGAACCCACTAATATGCCGCACCAGAATCTTTACCAGTTGCTTTATATCACACCTATCGACCGCGTGAAAAGCGTTGAAGTCATGTATTCCGCTCCGGCCAAATATCATGTGAGTGGAGCCGTAATCAACATTGTGCTGAAAACGCCTAAGCCGCTCGACGGCCTGCAGGGACAAGTGAGAGCGGGATATAATCAGGCTCATTACGGTTCGTTTGGAAGCGCCGTTGCGGCTACGTATGCCGTCCATGACTGGACATTCGATCTTAATTATGGATTTTCAAGAACCAAATCATGGAACACCTTATCAAACCATCTTCTCAACGGGCAGAGTACATCTATTGAAGATAATATGCGACGCAACACCAGAAACTGGAGCAACACCATTTTCGCATCCGCATCTTATAAATCACTCAAACTGACCTACAACAGTCAGATTATTTCAAACCAGAAAAGCTGCAGCCATTCATCGGGCACACTTGGCAGTTTCACAAACGAGTATAAAATGCTGTCGCCTGTAAACTATCAAAACATCGCGTTGCGATACTCCGCTCCATTTGGCGTGACCGTTGGTGGCGATTATACCCTCTATTCAGAGAATCGTTCGCAATCGCTGTTCAAAGGCGCGGATTATCTGCTTGGGTCCGACAACCGTCAGCGAATCAACCGCTATCACGCCTACATCGACCGGGAGCGCGACATTGACAAATGGCAGCTGAATTACGGAGCGGAATATCAGCACTCCGCCGATAATAGTTCTCAGATATATGTCTCATCCGCGAAGCCGGATTTTGACGACATGTACCGAGAGGATGTGGCAAGTTTCTATATCGGCTCCCAACACTCTTTCGATTGGGGTCTGTCATTCAACGCCTCGGCAAAAGGCGAATATTATCACAGCAAATACCAGCACAACTGGAATTTCATTCCACAGCTCGGAGCCACCTACGTCGGCTCGCCGAAAAGCATCTTCCAGCTGAACCTCATCACCCGACGCATCTATCCCTCATATTGGGAGCTGCATGGAGCCACAAGCCACATCAACCAATATTCCTCTGTAATCGGAAATCCCGCACTACTACCTTATATTCAGTATGACGGCCAATTCAGCTATATTCTAAGACAGAAATATATCGCCACACTCTACTACCAGTATGGCGACCGAGCCACCGTGCAACTCCCCTACCAGTCGCCCGACGATCTCAGCCTCATCTACCAGACAATCAATACGAACTATAAACAGACCATCGGCCTGAATCTGTATGCATCCTTTGGCGCGGATTATTTCTGGAATGCGACAACTACCGCAAATATCTTCAGACAGCGCGAAAAAGCCGACAGATTCCACGATATCGCATTCGACAACAGCAAATGGATTTTCAACGGTTCGCTTGCCAATTCTTTCAAATTCAGCTATAACTGCCCTGTATCGTTGTCGATTGACTTCTCCTATATTTCGTCGTCTGTGCAAGGATTAGCGGATCTGTCGGCCATCTGGAGAGTTGATGCAGGGGTTAAATGGCAATTTGGCAAGAAACGTAGCTGCGAACTGGTGTTGAAAGCCGACGATATCTTCAACCGATGGTCACCGACCATGACGATTGACCATGCCGGCCAGGACTATCGGATGAAAGTGAGAGACATGACCCGCAACCTCAAACTCACCTTCGTCTGGCGTTTCAACGGCTTCAAACCCAAAGACACCGACATTGACACCTCCCGCTTCGGCACCGGCCGCTAAACCAGCTGATTTCCGAGTGATTGGCCTCCGGATAATTTTCTGAGACGAAATGGCCAGAAGCATAATGAAAGCATAAAAGACTCAATGCAAAAATCAGTTGTTAAAATCTAAACCGACACGACAAGTCTGCATAGAGCGGTGATATTCTCCCCTCTCAATTAAGCCATCGACGATCCATTAGATTGCGGTCTGGGAACGTCGGCCTCCGGCCGTCGACGCGCCAAAACATCTCTCAAGTCGTTAAAACAATTTTTCATTCGATAATTTTTAACACATCACCCAAACTTTTACTTTTGACCCCATAAAAGCCCTTTGAAGAAGAATTTATATAAGATCTAAAAGCGATTTGAAAAGAATATCCAATAACTTAATGATGTGCACTGCAAATAAAAAACAAAAATCATTCGTCATTATCCGGAAAAAAACATTACCTTTGCAACGCAAAACCCAAAAGCCTCCCCTGAAGAGGCCGTCACATAACATTTGGAGTGGTGCTCGAGTGGCTGAAGAGGCACGCCTGG
>LUJP01000011.1:32345-58983 GCA_001689535.1 Bacteroidales bacterium M5 | reverse complement strand
GTTTTGCGTTGCAAAGGTAGAGCTTTTTTTTGAGTTACACAAATTTTGAGCAATAGTTTTTACACTATTTTTTCAAACATAAAATTAAGTATCATATCAACAAGGACATAACTCCCTACTTACAAGCCACATACCACACTTCGATAAGATTCATACATTAAGCCGACAAAATCACACAAATCTCCCATTTCTCCCAACCCTCCCATCTCAAAAAGCACGAAAATCCGCAAGCCTCCACCAAAACTCCCCACCTCACGCCCCGCCTTTGCACACATTTTTCCCAAATATCTCCAAATGTTATAAAGCGGTTTCGCCGTAAGTTTGTTATAATAGATGTATATTTGTAACCGTTAATTTTATCCTTATGAAAACATTTGAAGAGCTGGGCGTGAGAGACGACCTGCTGAAAGCTATAAAAGAACTTGGTTTTGAAATGCCTATGCCTGTGCAGGAGAAGGTGATTCCCCATCTGCTCGACCCCGAGTCGGCCGACGTGGTGGCCCTCGCGCAGACCGGCACCGGTAAGACGGCTGCATTCGGCCTACCCCTCCTGCAGCGCATCGATCCCGACCTACATCAGCCCCAGGCCTTGATCATCTCCCCAACACGCGAACTCTGCCTCCAGATCGGAAGCGACCTCGCCGACTTCTCAAAATACATGCCCCACTTGAAAGTGCTCCCCGTCTATGGCGGTTCAAGCATCGAAAGCCAGATTCGCGCCCTGCGTGAAGGCGTGCAGATTATCGTGGCGACCCCGGGCCGACTAATCGACCTCATAAACCGCGGCGTGGTAAAACTCGACCATGTCCACACCGTGGTGCTCGACGAAGCCGACGAAATGCTCAACATGGGATTCCTCGACTCTATCGACGACATCCTCAGCCACGTGCCCTCCGACCGTAAAATGCTCATGTTCTCGGCCACGATGCCCAACGAGATAGCCCGCATAGCCAAGAAATACATGAAGCAGCCCATGGAGTTCGTAATCGGCAACCGCAACGAGGGCTCCGCCAACGTGAAGCATGTCTACTACATGGTCAACGCCCGCGACAAATACCTTGCTCTGAAACGCATCGCCGACGACTCGCCCAACATCTACGCCATCATATTCTGCCGCACCCGCCGCGACACCCAGGAAATCGCCGACAAGCTGATTGCCGACGGCTACAATGCCGACGCCCTCCACGGCGACCTCTCCCAGCAGCAGCGCGACATAGTGATGCGCAAGTTCCGCGACCGCGTAATCACCATGCTTGTGGCAACCGATGTGGCCGCCCGCGGCCTTGACGTCGACGACCTCACCCACGTGATCAACTACGGTCTGCCCGACGACACCGCCGTCTACACCCACCGCTCCGGCCGAACCGGCCGTGCCGGAAAAACCGGCGTGAGCGTGGCCATAATCCATTCGCGCGAGAAAGGCAAGCTCCGCGAAATCGAAAAGAAGATAGGCAAGAAATTCGAACGCAAGGAAGTCCCCACTCCGCAGCACATCATCGAAAAGCAGCTCTACAACCTTGCCGACCGCATCGAGAAAGTGAAAGTCGACGAGGAAGAGATTGCCAAATATCTGCCCGGCGTTAGCCGCAAACTCGAATGGCTGTCGGGCGAAGACCTCCTCAAGCGCGTGGTATCCCTCGAATTCCAGCGTCTGCTCGACTACTATCGCGACGCTCCCAACATCGACTTCATCGACGAAAAGCCTGCCAAAGACCGCAAGGAACGCGCTCCGCGCAACGACAAAGACAAGGACCGCCGCACAGCCGAAAAAGGCATGGAACGCATCTACGTCAACATGGGCAAAGCCGACGGCTTCTTCGCCGGCAACCTCATCGAGGTCCTTAACCACAACGTGCCAGGCAAACGCGTCGACGTTGGCCGCATAGACCTCATGCCCAACTATACCCTGTTCGACGTTCCCTCACAGGAGGCACGCCGCGTGGTCGACGGCCTCACCGGAGCCGACTGGATGGGCGAGCGCCTCTACAGCGAGGTAGCCACCGACAAGGACTACCAGCGCTCAAGCTCCCGCCGCAAAGCATCGTCAGGAGCCGACGCCCCCGAGGAGACCACCTTCGACTACTTCCGCAAGAAAAGCCGCGCCGCGGCCAAGCCAAAGCAGAGCGCCAAATCCACCAAAGCCACACGCCGCAAAAAATAAAGACCATCATGAAAACGAAACTTCTGCCATTTCTGGCAATAGCCGCCTGCGCGCTCACGGCTCTCCCTCTGCGCTCGGAATTCACCGCAGCCAAAGCGTTCGTCACGGCCCCGCAGACGGTGCTGCCGCTCCTTGACAGCACCACGCGCCTCGACATGCTCGACTACCACGCCAGCGGAATGGAAGTGAAGTCCACCAACGTCCTGCGCGGCAAAAGCGGCGTAAAGAGCCTTTCGCCCGAGGCTATCGAAATAGACATGACGGAGGTCTCCGATTATCTCATAGCCGTGCTTCCGCCCAAGAGCGGCACCGACACACTTGTGGCCGTCATCACCACAATGGACGTTCCCGAGCGCGACAGCCGGCTCGACATCTACTCCTCCGACTGGAGCCGCGCGCTCACCGACCGCGTGTTCCGCGCTCCCGCCGTACGCGACTGGCTCACGCCCCTCGGCAAATCCCATGCCGACCAGGTAACCGAAATGGTGCCTTTCATGCTCGTAGCCTACTCCTACGACCCCTCCACGCGTCTGCTCACACTCACCAACAACACCGGAAAATCCCTTTCTTCTGAAGACTCCGCCGCCGTCAGTCCTTATCTGCGCGACAAGCTTCAGTATGAATGGAACGGACGCAGATTCGAGCCCAGACCATGAGCATTCCCTCGCCCGCACCCGAAACTCCAGGCGCACTCACCCTGCGCCAGCTCGCCGCCCTCGTGGGACGCTCGCTTGCCGTGCCCACCCTCCAGTCGCGATGGGTGGTGGCCGAGCTTAGCGACGTGCGCACCAACAACGGCCACTGCTATCTCGAGCTGCTGGAGAAAGACCCCGCCACAGGCGCCGTTCTCGCCCGCATGCGCGCTGCCATCTGGGCCAACGTCTTTGTGCGCCTCAACGCACTCTTCACCGCTGCCACCGGCCAGCGCCTTGCATCCGGGCTCAAGGTCATGGTATGCGGCACGGTCAGCTTTCATGCCGCTTTCGGCATGTCGTTCGTCATCTCGCAGATCAATCCCGCCTACACCATGGGCGAGGCCGAACGCCGTCGGCGCGAAATCCTGCAGCGCCTCAAGGCCGAAGGCATCCTGGGCATGAACCGCGAAATCCAATGGCCTGTCCCGGCACTGCGCGTGGCCGTGATCTCAGCCGCCGGTGCCGCCGGCTACGGCGACTTCATGAATCAGCTCTACAGCAATCCCTCGCGTCTGCGCTTCCGCACCGCTCTGTTTCCGGCAGTGATGCAGGGCGAGCGCACTGTCGCCACAGTAATCGCCGCTCTCGAGGCCATCGCCGCCGAGTCCGACCGCTGGGACTGCGTGGTGATAATCCGCGGCGGCGGAGCCACCAGCGACCTCATGGCGTTCGACGACTACGACCTCGCGGCCAACGTTGCCCAGTTTCCTCTCCCCGTCATAGTGGGCATAGGCCATGAGCGCGACGTCACTGTGCTAGACTATGTGGCCAACATGCGCGTGAAGACCCCCACCGCCGCCGCCGAATGGCTCGTGGCCCAGGCCCAGCAGGAACTCGACGGCCTCGACGCCACAGCCGCCGCGATAGTCCGTGCCGCGTCCGACAAGATCGCCGCCTACCGCATGCAGGTTGCCTATCAGTCAAGCACCCTCGCCGCAGCGCCCCGGGCCGCGTGGCAGCGCGCCCTCGACATTCTCGACCGCGATGCCGCCGTGATTGGTTCCGCAGCCTCCCGCCATATCGTGGCCGGACTCGAACGCATCTCCATGACCGGCCGCGCCCTCGCCACAGCCGCCAATGCTCTATCCTCACGTGCCTCCGAAAGGCTCACGGCCAAGGCCGACCTTCTCGAAGCCTATTCGCCGCAGGCCACCCTCCGGCGCGGTTTCTCCCTCACCACATTCCGGGGCCGTGCTGTCACCGACGCCACCTCGCTTCCTGCCGGAGCCGAAGTCACCACGCGCCTCGCTTCCGGAGAATTCACCTCCACTGTCAAAACCATCCTTCCACAGCAATAACCATCCTCCTTATGGAACAACCTCAGTTTACCCCCGTTGCCGAGCTTTCCTACACTCAGGCCACTTCCGAACTCGATGCCATACTCCGCAACATGCAGAGCGACAGCTGCGACATAGACCTTCTGACCGCCTACACCCGTCGCGCCACCGAACTCCTGCGCGAATGCCGCCGCCGTCTGCAGGCCACCGACGAGGAGCTGAAAGCCATCCTCGCCGACCTCGAGAAATAGGCAGAAACGCACTCCCGTTTCCCCGCTCTCCCATTCATCATTAACCTTGCCACACCATGAAATCCGTCATTATCCTATCGTCAATCCTCATATCGTCATTGATGACAAACGCCTCTGTAATCACCCAGCAGCTCCACTCCGGCTGGAAATTCCGTCAGAACAACCTCATGCAGTGGCACCCCGCCACCGTTCCGGGAACCGTACATACCGACCTCATGGCCTCCGGCATGATTCCCGATCCATTCATTGCCCAGAACGAGCGGACGGTACAGTGGGTCGACAAGGAAGACTGGCTCTATTCCACCACCTTCGATCTCGACTCCACGGTGGGCGCAGCCGACAGCGTGAGCCTGGTGTTCGACGGCCTCGACACCTATGCCGACGTGTTTCTCAACGATTCTCTCATTCTAAAGGCCGACAATATGTTCCGCCGCTGGGAAGTTCCCGTTGCGTCGCTCCTGAAACCCTCCGGCAACGATCTCCGCATCCTTTTCCACTCCCCGCTTAAAACCGACATTCCCAAATACGAGGCTCTGGGCCTGAAATATCCCTATCCGGCGTCAAACGACCAGTCGGAAAACGGCGGCGTATTCAATAAAAAAGTAAGCGTCTTCGCACGCAAGGCCGGTTATCACTATGGCTGGGACTGGGGCCCGCGTCTCGTCACTTCGGGCATCTGGCGTCCCGTCTACCTCAAGGCTTGGTCGGGCCCGGTGATTGACGATGTGTTCATCCGCACACTCTCAGCCTCCGGCAAGGAAGCCAGCATGACGGCAACCGTAGAAATCAACTCTCCGGCCCTCGTCAAGGGCTGCACCGTCACCGTGGGCGGCGAGAAGACCTATGCCCGCACCAAAACAGACCTTACGCCCGGCCTGAACCGGATTGAGATCCCCTTTACCGTCAAAAATCCGCGCCTCTGGTGGTGCAACGGTCTGGGAAGCCCTGAATTATACAGATTCGATGTAAAAATATCCGCCGCACACAACATAGCCGCCACCCGCTCTGTCACTGCCGGAATACGCACCATCGAGCTTGTGCGCGATGACGACGCCCAGGGGCGCACATTCTATTTCCGGCTCAACGGACGTCCGGTATTCGCCAAAGGAGCCAACTATATTCCCTCCGACAATTTCCTGCCCCGCATCACCTCAGAAAAATACCGTCGCACCATAGCCGACGCAGCCCGCGCCAACATGAACATGCTCCGCGTGTGGGGCGGCGGCATCTATGAGGACGACCGCTTCTATTCCCTCTGTGACAGCATGGGGATAATGGTATGGCAGGATTTCATGTTTGCATGCAGCATGTATCCCGCCGAGGGAGCTCTGCTCGACAACATACGCCATGAGGCCGTAGACAATGTGCGCCGTCTGCGCAACCATCCTTCGATAGCCCTGTGGTGCGGCAATAACGAATGTCTCGATGCCTGGTATGGCTGGGGATGGCGTCGCCGTGCCGAGGGCGCGGGCGAGGCCGACATGATGCGCCGTCAGTTCGACGACGTGTATTTCGCCCTCCTGCCGCAGACCGTAGCCGAGCATGACCCTGACCGTCCATACACACCTTCCTCTCCCTTCAGCCGTCCCGACGGCCCCTCGCAGGCCGAGCGCGGCGACTTCCACTTCTGGAGCGTGTGGGGTGGCGGCGCGCCTATCGAGCTTTACAACAAGCAGCGCAGCCGCTTCTTCAGCGAATACGGCTTCCAGTCGTTCCCCGAAATAGAGACCGTGAGAAAATATGCTCCTGATTCCGCCTCGCATTTCATCGATTCCGACGTGATGCTTGCCCATCAGCGTGCCGGCGCCGGCGCCAACCGCAAACTGGAGAAATACCTTCTCGAAGGCTATCCCGAGCCGAAAGATTTCGAGTCAATGCTCTATATGACTCAGGTTCTGCAGGGCGATGCCATACGCACCGCCATCGAGGCTCACCGCCGCGACCGTCCTTACTGCATGGGCTCCCTCTTCTGGCAGCACAACGACTGCTGGCCCGTGGCCTCATGGTCAAGCCGCGACTATTACGGCCGCTGGAAAGCGCAGCATTATTTCGCCGCAAAAGCCTATCGCGACATAATGCTTTCCCTGCGTCCCGACAGCCTCGGCGCCATCACCCTCTATATCGCCTCCGACCGTAAAGAAGCCGTTCAGGCCCATGTTGACATTGACATGCTATCTCTCGACGGCCACATACTGACCTCACTCGACCGGCAGGTCAACGTTCAGCCCGACTCCGTAACCGTTCTTTCCATTCCAGCGTCGGATCTCGCCGAGGGCATCAACCCGCGCGATGCTGTCGTCACGGCCTCGCTCCGTACACCCGACGATTCCACCTACGAGACTCTCCTTCTTCTCGCTCCGCAGAAAGAAGTCCGCTTTTCGCAGGCAGTTATTACATGCGGCGTCAGCGGCTCCGACGGTGATTACACGGTCTCCGTGAAGTCCGACAAATTTGTACGCGCCTTCCGCATGACTCTCGGCGACGGCGACTACTTCTTCGCCGACAACTATTTCGACCTCCTTCCTGGCCGCGAATACCGCGTCGCGCTCCACGCTCCCGGCATGTCAGCTGCTGAAGTGCGCCAACGTCTCTCCCACACCGACCTGCACCACGCCTCGAAGAGATCTGAAAACTGACAACTGCCCATCTGTCCCGGGATGACACATATTCTGAATTTAGACACTCCCCGCAGAGATTCCGGTTCAGCCGACGACAGCCGTCTTGCCGAGGTGTTCCGTAGCATTTCGTTCCTTCCCGGAGAAGCCTACGGCCCTCACTTCCACCGCCGCATCGAAATCAACTACGTAAGCAGCGGCACCTGCTTTCTCCTGACTGAAGGACACAGGCTGTCATTCCGCAAAGGAGATACCATGCTCATAGCCCCCGGCACATCCCACCGCTTTCAGGCCGGACGCAAGGGCGCTACACTGCTGCAGCTTGAAATGATGCCCGAGGTGCTCGCTCTCGCCTCAGGCAAAACCTCATTCAGTCTCGAACTCAGCGAGCCCGTGGTGCGCATTTCCGGCAACGCCCGCATAAGGTCCACCATCCATTCCATTATCTGGGAACTGGCCAACAAAAAGACATCTTACCGCAATGCGGCCCTTCTGAACTATGCGCAGCTCATCATATTGCTGCGCCGCCACTGCGAGACCGCCTCGGCCGACAAATCCTATCCCTCGTCGCTCACCAAGGCCAAGGATATCATTGACCGCAACGCCCTTGGACGCATATCCCTTTCGGAGGTGGCTGCCGGAGTAGGAATATCCGACCGCGAACTGCGCAGATTATTTGCCGTCCATCTGCAGATTTCCCCCTCCGATTACATTGCCCGCATCCGCATTCAGCAGGCCATCGCCATGCTCACCTCCGGCGAACACTCCGTAAAGGAAGTGTGCTTTGCCTGCGGATTCGCGTCCCCGCAGTATTTCTCCAGAGCTTTCAAAAAGGTCACTGGCCGTACTCCCATGGAATTCCTCGTCCGATAAGTGCAAACCCGCCGTCCTACAAGTTCCGGTTTGTACAAGCATACAGCCCTTGAAAAGGATCATCAAAGTGTTGCCACTTGCTAACTTTGCAGAAAATATTTCATCCTATGCAAAGTGTAATCTCATACCTCAGAAAAATCGCAATCGCGGCTCTGATGCTGGCATCGGCATTCGGAGCCAATGCCTACGACGCTTACAACGTCGTCACCTACCCGTTCCCTGCTTCGGTCAACGGCACCAGCCCAGCCTCGCTTAACCTCGACGGCAAATGGCAGTTTAAGTTCTCCCCCAAGAGCGGCTGGACATCAATAGATGTACCCGGCGAGGCCGCCATGCAGGGCTACGCCGTGCCTCACGACAAGGAGGTTGTCTACCGCAAGACGTTCCGTCTGCCTCAGTCATTCGCCGGCTCCCGGACCATATTGCGCTTCAACGGCACCTACAGCTATGCCACCCTCATCATCAACGGAAAATATGTGCGCGAACACCGCGGAGGATTCTCCCGTTGGGAAACCGACGTCACTGACTGGGTGAAACCCGGCAAGGAAAACACTATCGAGCTGAAACTGGTCGACCCAATAGAGGAAATATCCTATGGCTCCGGCTATGCCCACCATCCGATATGCGGCATCCTGCGCAGTGTGGAGCTGTTTGCCGTTCCTGACACTTACATGACCGATCTTCGCGTCGACGCACGGCTTGACACCACCTTCACTGACGCCCGTCTGCACATTGACTTCAATCTCACCGGAAAGCAACCGGCAAAAGCCGCTGTGACACTCACCGCTCCCGACGGCTCCGTGGTGAACCTCGGCACAGCACAGCTGAAACCGGGCCTCAACGAAATCAACCGGACGGTTAAGAAACCGTTGAAATGGGATGCCGAACACCCCAATCTCTACACCCTGACCATTCAGATCAATCCCGACAACGGAGTTGCGGCATCAACCGTCAGAAAACAGATAGGATTCCGCAATATAGAAATCAAAGGCGACCGCATGCTTGTGAACGGAATGCCCGTGAAACTGCGCGGTGCCTGCCGTCATGATGTGGATCCCCGCCGCGGACGCTCTACCGACCGCGCCACCGACAGCATCGATGCCGTCCTCTTCAAGCAGGCCAACATGAACTGGGTGCGCACATCCCACTACCCTCCCACCGAGGACTTCATTGAGTTCTGCGACCGCCTCGGAATCTACATCGAATGCGAGACGGCTGCCTGCTTCGTCAATACCCACCGTCAGAAGAACTATGCCCCCGGAGCGACCCAGAACGACTCCACATTCACCGCACAATACCTCGGACAGCTCGACGAGATGGTCAAGGCCTTCCAGACCCATCCCTCCATTCTGTTCTGGAGCGTCGGCAACGAAAGCCAGTATGGCTCCAACTTCCAGAAGAGCTACGACCGCGTGAAGGCCTACGATACCACACGTCCCGTAATCTGGAGCTATCCGGGTTATCAGCCTGAGGGCACCAAACCCATTTACGACATACTCAGCATGCACTATCCCGCCGTTGACGGCAACCTCTGGCAGGTTGGAAAACAAACCCGCGGTTTCCAGGGCGAAGGAATCCCGGCTCTGTTCGACGAATGGGCACACCCCGCATGCTACACATTCGAGACCCTGCGCAACGACCCCAACATACGCGAATTCTGGGGAAAATCCCTGGATATGATGTGGGACGGCGTGTACAACGCTCCCGGAGCTCTCGGAGGTGCCATCTGGGGATATATCGACGATGTTTTCATGCTCCCCGACCCCAAGGCAGGCGAACCCTACTGGATTGAGTTCGCACGCTCAGGAAAGCCGGTGGACTACACCGGAAAATGCGTGGGCTACGGCGACTGGGGCATTGTTGACATCTGGCGCCGTCCCAAGCCCGAATTCTGGGCCACCAAGAAAGCCTATACCCCCGTTAAAGTCCTTGATGCGAGAGCCATCGATGCCGTGCCCGGACAGCCGGTGTATCTTACGGTGATGAACCGCTTTGACCACACCAACCTCAACGAGATCAAAGCCTCGGTTTCCCACAAAGGCACAGTTATCCCCGTTGCGATGCCCGACCTCATGCCCCACGGGAAGGCCACTCTCGTCATTCCCGGCTCCGACTGGCAGCGCGGAGATTCACTTCGCCTGACTTTCACTACTGCCACCGGACGTGACACTATCGACAGCTACCTCTTCACCATAGGCGACGTCAAGGCCGAGATGCCTCACCCTGCCTCCGCAGGCACATCGCTGAGCGTCAGCGACAGCGGGAACAGCCTCACAATAACCGGCGACGGTTTCACTATACCGTTCAGCAAAGCCACCGGACTGATAACCAACGCTACCGTCCGTGGAATCCCGGCAATTGCAAGCGGGCCCTATTTCAACGGCTACGTCAACCTCAATCACCTCTCTGGAGCCGAGGTCCGCAAGATCGCCGACCATGTGATAGTGGACCCTGACCAGTGGAAACTCACATCACTGACACACCATCGCAACGGTTCCGACATCATGGTTGACATCAAAGGTACCTACGGCGACGTCAGCGTCACATTCAATATCATCATCACTCCTCAGGGCGAGATGACCACAGCCTATAACGTTGAGGGCTTGCCCAACGGCTTCCTCCGCGAAGAAGGACTCATGTTCCGGCTCCCCGATTCATACACCCATCTCTCATGGCAGCGTCGCGGCTACTGGGACGACTATCCCGCCGATGCGATGTCGGGAAACAAGGGAAGCGTCAGCCTTTACAACCCCAAGGTTGTGCGCTACGGCCAGGAGCCCCGTCAGGCATGGCGCGACGACACCCACGACTACTTCTATTGGGCTGACCGCGGCGCAAACTGTGACCGTCCCCTCACAATGGCCGCAAAGGCAATGAAAGAGGATATCGAGGTTTACACCCTCTCCGGAGCCTGCAACCTTTCGGTAATATCTCCCAAAGCCGACGTTGCCTGCCGCCTCGCCACGGCTTCCGACAATTCCATTTCTCTCTATGCCGACAACCGCTGGGACTATCCCGAAATAGCCTGGGGCAACTACTGCAAGACCCTCGAGGCACTTCCATGCCACGGAAGCATACGCCTGATGCTCGGTCACAAATAAGGGATTGTCCATTATTCAGGAATTTGACTTTTTGACAATTTAAGGCCCATTTTCCGGAATAAAATTTGGAATCAATGAAAAAGTTATTACCTTTGCCTCGTTGACCGATGTAAAACATGGCATTTTGCTATGGCGCCAACTGAATAATATGAAGACTAACCGATTTTACGCATACTTTTTTGGTTATTTTATTCCACACGAATAGAAGCGGGCCATCGCGCACAATCGAAAGTCAAAAACAATAAGCTCACCATCATTGAAACCGACTGACCCGCCTGCCTCACGGCAAGCGGGTCAGATATTTTTCACAAATACTTAGCAACGTGACATCCCATTCAGAAGAAACCAGACCCAGAGTAGCCATCCAGGGCGAAGCCGGATGCTTCCACGATGCTGCCGCGCGCGAATTCTTCAGCCGGCGCGGCTGCGAGATTGACATTGTGGAGTGTGAGACATTCGCCGATCTGGCCGACGCCATGACCGCCGACGCATCGCTTCTCGGAATCATGGCTATCGAAAACACCATAGCCGGAAGCATCCTCCCCAACCACGAGATTATACGGCGCACAAACGCGCGGGTGGTGGGCGAACACAAGATGCGCATTTCCCACGCGCTATGCGCTCTTCCGGGCCAGACCATAGGCGATATCCATGAGGTCAATTCCCACCCCATAGCACTGATGCAGTGCGAGCAGTTCCTGCGCCGCTATCCCGCCATGAGCATGGTGGAGAAAAACGATACCGCCGGAAGCGCACGCGAAATCGCCTCGCGCCGGCTCACAGGCCATGCGGCAGTGTGCAGCGCTTACGCCGCGCGGCTCTACGGCCTCGACATCCTCGCCGACGGCATAGAGACCAACAAACACAACTTCACCCGCTTCCTGATTCTGGCCGATCCGCTCGTGGCCCGCGACATCGCCCCCGCTTCAACCGAGGTCGACAAGGCTTCACTCGTGTTCTCACTCCCCCACACCCAGGGAGCGCTCTCCAAGGTGCTCACCATCCTGTCGTTCTACGATATCAACCTCACAAAGATTCAGTCAACCCCCATTGTGGGCCGTGAATGGGAATACCGCTTCTATGTCGACGTGTCTTTCGCCGACCCCGTGCGCTATCATCAGGCCATTACGGCGATTACCCCGCTCCTCAACGACTTCCACGAGCTCGGCCTCTATCGCGAGGCGCCTACTCCTCCGGTCTATAATCCATCGTCAAAAAATCCAGCAAAATGAACATAAAACCCTCCGAACGCGTTGCCTCGGTCCAGGAATACTACCTGCAGCGCAAAATGAAAGAAGTTGCGGCGCTCAACGCCGCCGGTGCCGATATCGTGTCGCTCGGCGTGGGAGGTCCCGACATGCCGCCGCCCCCCGCCGCCGTGGAGACCCTCTGCTCAGAAGCCGGCCGCGCCTCCACCCACGGTTATCAGGTGACAGCCGGAATCCGTGAATACCGCGATGCATGGTCACGGTTCTATGCCCGTCATTACGGCGTGGAGCTCGACCCCGACACCATGATTCAGCCCATGATCGGTTCCAAGGAGGCAATTCTCCACATCACCATGGCGTTCATCAATCCCGGCGACATAGCTCTGGTGCCTGATCCCGGCTATCCCACCTACACCTCCGCAAGCCGTCTGGCCGGCGCTGTGGTGCGCCCCTACAGTCTCACGGCCGAAAACGGATGGATGCCCGATTTCGACGCTCTCGAGCAGACACCGCTGGAAGGCGTGAAACTGATGTGGCTCAACTATCCCCATATGCCCACCGGCACACCCGCTCTCCGCTCCGTGTTCGAGAAAGCAGTGGAGTTCGGACGCCGCCACGACATCGTGATTGCTCACGACAATCCCTATAGCTTCATACTCAACGATGCTCCCATGAGCATTCTTCAGGTGCCCGGAGCTACTGATGTGGCCCTCGAGCTGAACTCCCTCAGCAAAACATTCAATATGGCCGGATGGCGCATGGGCATGGTTGCCTCCAATCCCCAGTATATCGGCTGGATTCTGAAAGTGAAAAGCAACGTGGATTCCGGCCAGTTCAAGCCTGCGATGCTCGCCGCCGCTGCCGCCCTCGATGCCGATGACGCTTGGTTCACGGCTCTCAACGCCTCCTATACCGAACGCCGCTCAATCGCTGAACGGATCATGACGGCCCTCGGTTGTTCCTTCGATCCCTTGCAGCGCGGTCTGTTCCTGTGGGGACGCATCCCCGAATCCGAACCCGGAAGCGAGGCCATGGCCGACCGCGTGCTCCGCGACTACCGCGTGTTCATCACCCCCGGCTTCATTTTCGGCAAGAACGGAGAGCGCTACATCCGCATATCGCTCTGCGCTCCCCCGGAAAGACTTGAGGAGGCGCTCCGCCGCATCACAGAAAAATAACATGTAACAATTATCAACAACACCCCTATATGAACTATATTCTTCCCATAATCGACGACACTCTGGGCGCACGCCGCCCCATAATCATAGCCGGCCCCTGCAGCGCCGAAAGCGAGCAGCAGGTTCTGGACACAGCCCATAACCTCGCTGACAACGGCATAAAGATATTCCGTGCAGGCCTCTGGAAGCCCCGCACCCACCCCGGAGGATTCGAAGGCGTGGGGCTGGTCGGACTCCCCTGGATGCAGCGTGTGGCCGCCGAGACGGGCATGATTCCCGCCACCGAGGTCGCCAACCGCGCCCACACCCTCGCAGCGATCGACGCCGGCATCAACGTGGTGTGGATCGGGGCCCGCACCTCGGCCAATCCATTTGCCATGCAGGAGATTGCCGACGCTATCGCCGAGCGCGATGCCGCCGACCTAACCGTGCTGGTGAAAAACCCCGTCAACGCCGACCTCGAACTCTGGATAGGCTCCCTGCAGCGCATCTACAACGCCGGCGTGCGCCGTCTCGGCGCCATCCACCGCGGTTTCTCGGCCTACGGAAAGCATCTTTACCGCAATCAGCCTCAGTGGCACATTCCCATCGAACTGCGCCGCCGCTTTCCCAATCTCACCGTGATATGCGACCCAAGCCACATCGGCGGCAAGCGTGAGCTCATAGCCCCGCTATCGCAGCAGGCCCTCGACATGGGCTTCGACGGTCTAATAATCGAAAGCCACTGCAACCCCGACAGCGCATGGAGCGACAAGGCCCAGCAGGTGACGCCCGATGTGCTCGCCGTGATTCTCGACAATCTGGTGATGCGCGACAGCAAGCAGTCCACCGAGAGCCTGCGCCAGCTCCGCCAGAGCATCGACCGCCTCGACAACGAGCTTCTCGACGTGCTCAGCCGCCGCATGGCCGTGTGCCGCGACATCGGCCGCTACAAGAAGGAACATTCCATGGCCGTGGTGCAGACAAGCCGTTTCGACGACATACTCAACTCCCGCGCCGACCAGGGTGCCGAACTTGGAATGGCGGCCGACTTCGTGCGCACCGTCCTCTCGGCCATCCACGAGGAATCCGTAAGACAGCAAATCGAAATTCTTGAAAGCAAATGAAAATCCTCATTATAGGAGCCGGCAAAATGGGCTCGTTTTTCTGCGATCTCCTCTCGTTTGACCATCAGGTGGCGGTGCTCGACACCAATCCCCAGCGCCTCCGTTTCACATTCAATGTGGAGCGTTTCACACGCCCCGAACAGGTGAAGGAGTTCGAGCCGGAACTCGTAATCAACGCCGCAACCGTCAAATACACCCTCTCCGCCTTCAAGAGCGTGCTTCCCTACCTGCCGGAGCGCTGCATACTCAGCGACATCGCCTCCGTAAAGACCGGCCTGCCGGAGTTCTACGCCGGCTGCGGACATCCGTTTGTGTCCACCCACCCCATGTTCGGCCCCACATTCGCGTCGCTGAGCAATCTTGCCGACGAAAACGTGGTGATAATCAAGGAGGGCGACCATCTGGGACGAGTATTTTTCCACGACCTCTACCGCCGCCTGCACCTGCACATAGTGGAATACACCTTCGCCGAGCACGACGAGACCATAGCCTATTCACTGAGCATCCCGTTCGCTTCCACCCTCGCTTTCGGAGCGGTGATGAAGCATCAGGACGCACCCGGCACCACATTCAAGCGCCACATGACCATAGCCCGCGGGCTCATGAGCGAGGACGATTTCCTTCTTTCGGAAATCCTTTTCAACCCCCTCACGCCCGAGAAACTCGACCTCATCATCGACAACCTCGCCCATCTGCGCGACATAGTGACCCGACGCGACTCTGCCGCCATGAAGGCATTCATCGACGGTGTGCGCCGCAACCTCGCATAAGCATTCAGTTACCTCTATAATAAAAAATAAGGGCGGCGTGTCAGAGTCTCTCTCTATCGACACACTTAATCTTACTGTCAGTATCAGAACTTCACGTTTACATCTTCTATCACGCTCACCAGCGGGAATCCGTCAATAGTGTCGCCCAGACCCACTTCCTTGGGCATAGGAGGCATGAAATTAGCTTTACGGCCCTTCACTTTTGCGCCCTTGTCGGTAAGTGTGACTATGGCGAAAAGCGGAGCATCATAGGTTATCGAATACTTGAGAAGACTATATCGGTCGTTTATTTCTTTCGGATAACGTTTCTCCGTCTGTGTGGGGACATCGCACCACACATACGAGGCGCTGTTTATCTGAATGTAAGTGATACCGTTTATCTCTACGGAGTAATCGCTGTGGGTATGGCCTGAAAACGCCAGGACCACTTTCTTAAAACCGGCATCCCTGTTGGCATTCTCCAGAATCTTACGCACCTCGGCTCCGTTGTTCATCATGGCGTCTATGCTCTGATGGGAGAACAGCACGCACTTCTTGTCGGTCGAGGCAAGGTCACGTTTAAGCCACTCTATCTGTTCCGGGTCCATAAAAGCACGCTGCTCCATGGGCTTGTAGAAGTTACCATATTGATAGTGAGTATAAGTATTACCGTCAAACAGATTATTGCCGTCAAGCACTATGAAGTGGAAATCACCCTTGTCAAACGAATAGTATCGGCCCGGCATACCCATTCCCTCCACATATTCATCGGCATTATAGGAATCCATGTCGTGGTTGCCAATCACATGATATTTGTCGCCGGCAAAACTATTCCACACCTCATGATAAGGCCTGCTTCCTTCATCAAGACGACAGAAATCGCCCAGCTCAATGATGAAGTCCACTTTCTTTTTCTTCGCCTCGTCCACAAATGCCTTTACATTAGTGAGACCGGCCGGTATGTCCTGCGCATGGAAATCGGCGCCTATGGCAAACGTGATTTTATCTCCGGCAGATGCAACCGGACTAAGAGCGATACTTACAATGGCTAAGGTAATCAATTCTTTTACTTTCATATTCCTTTTTTCTTTTAGTGACTGACAATAATTGAATCCGGCCGGTCAAATCATTATCTCAGCGGGCGTCAGCTCTCTATAAACTCCTTGCGAAAACTGCCTCAACTAAAAAAAATCAGACCGTTTTCTCCAGTGGTTACTATTTGGTCCTAACTATGGAAGCCACTTTTTCAGTGTCGGCTTCCGTGTCGGGATTGAACGCGGGCGAAGCCATATAATCCGTAAGGCTCTTCAGAAGCTGCCGTGCCTCGGGGCGGTTTTCCATATCATTCCAGAAATCCACGCCGCTCACAAGCAGACTGCCGCCGCCGGTCTTCACCTCAAATATAAGCCCCAGAGGACGGTTGGTAAACCAGTCGTCAATCACTCTCACTATGGGACGTGCCTGTGGAGCTACTTTGGCGAGTTTCACAACCGATGAATTGGTCATGGCGTCCCACCACTGATAGTCGCTGTGATAGGCTGTGGGGAACTGTGATAAAGCCGGATGAGCGGGATCCACGAGCACGCCCAAAGTATGGGGAGCCTGTTTGCCCGTCCATGCCGTGTTCCAGAATATGCTTGAGAAGCCGTTGGCCACATCGCCGCCAAGCGAGTCGGTCATCTCGCCTTTACGCACCGACAGAAGCACTTTTCCACCCTTGGCAAGTTCGGCGCGGGCTTTGGCGTCCAGACGGTCTGTCATCATTATTTCTGCCGCCGGTGCAACCTTCCGGGGATACACCCATATATTCCAGTCGTTGGCATTATCGCCTACGGTTGCGGTAAGGCGAAGCTGTGCGGGAGCCTGTACCCCTGCCAGAGCCACTTCAATATCGCCGAGGGGCGAGCGACTGCCGGCAGGCAGATTTCCATGTCGGAAATTGCCCGAGGCTATTTCGCCGCCGTCAGCGTCAGTAAGGCTCCATGTGGCGGGTACCGACGCCTCCATATCGGCGGCTCCGAAATGAGCTACACTCACGGGGGGGCGCAGAGTGTCGGCCGTAGTGAATATCATCCGGGGCAGATGGGCGAGCGGAACGGTGGTGTTGCAGAACCGGCTGTATTCGGCAGCCGTCACGTAGGGTTTCGGCTCATAGAACGCGTCGAGCACACCCACAAGTGCCGTACCCTGGCCCGGGAAGTCCTCAAGTCCCAGAAGCTGGAATCCATCCATATCCTTCGAACGAAGGGCGGCCTCTATATCTGCCTTGTAGCATAACGTCTGGAGTTTGCCCGAAGCCATAAGGAAACTGTCGGCAAGATGCGCCAGTCCGGCATCGGCAAGCGTCTGGCGGAATATCTCCATATTGCGGGGTTTCATTACTCCCGTGTATTTCTCTATCTCATTGAAATTTGGATAGACGCACCATTGTCCTATCTCGTGGCTTACAATCGGCTGATTGTAACGTGATGTATAGTCATTGAATGTGAAATCCGCTGCGGGACGGCGGGAGTTGATTACGCTCCAGAGTCCCTGTCCCCAGCCCTGGATGCGCGGGGTGGGATCGACCAGATACTGGCTTTCGGGCACATTGGGCCAGCCGGAGGCCACGGAGTAGATGCGGCGTGCGTCGCGTGCTTTCCAGCCCTCCACGAAGTCGGTAAGATATTTCACCATTCCGTTGCCGGCGG
The DNA here is from genome assembly GCA_001689535.1 of Bacteroidales bacterium M5. Classification (GTDB taxonomy): domain Bacteria; phylum Bacteroidota; class Bacteroidia; order Bacteroidales; family Muribaculaceae; genus Paramuribaculum. The sequence goes on along the minus strand of LUJP01000011.1, from coordinate 41,079 downwards.
GTTCATTGCCGTAGGTCATCATCACGAACGACGGATGATTGCCGTAGGCATCAGCTATCGCCTGGCTCTCTTCGGCTATGAAGCGGTCTATTGGATGACCGTCGCCGATAGAGGTGGAGGTGTTGGCCCATGAGCCGCATTCTACCTGCAGATACACGCCTTTGCGGTCGGCCGAGGCGAATGCGGCTTCAGGGGGACACCAGCTGTGAAACCTAACATGATTAAGGCCATAGGCCTTGAGAGTATCGTAAATCTTGTCCCACGCAGCCTCGTCGGTGGGAGGATAGCCTGTGATAGGGAATGCGGCGCAGTCAAGGGTGCCGCGAAGGAACACCGGACGCCCGTTGACCAGAATCTTGCCGTCGCGCGCCTCGATTGTGCGCAGACCGAATTCCGTGGCGCGGTTGTCATTCATGTCGCCGGCTTTCAGCTCCTGATTAAGGGTAAGAAGCTGTGGATTGAATTCGTTCCATTGCGGAGCGTCGGCACCGAGAACGAATTCGGTCACAATTCTGTTTTCACCGGGCTCCAACGTCACGTCGTCGCATTTTTCCACCTTGCCGATTTTTCCGGCAAGAGTACCCTGCACCGTAGCGCCGGTGGCATTCTCCACATACGTCTCGACCCTGACCTTACGGGCCATGGCATCAGGGAACACCTTTGTGCCACGTATATTCACACGGTCTCTGGCCCTCAGCTCCATCTTGCCTGCGACACCGTTCCAGTTGCCCTGGGTATGGTCGGTGACGCTATGTGAGTTAATTCCGGGGTCTATGCAGTCAAGACTGTTGTCCACGGTCAGTCTTATTGTGTGGCGACCGGGTGTGAGCAGTTCCGACAGATTATAAATATGAGGCGTTGCAAGCGAAGTGCGTGTCCCGGCTTTTTTACCGTCTATTTCCACCTCGGTTATCCAGTGGCAGCGCTCGAGCTCGAGCTCTATCTGCTTGTCGTTCCACGAGGAGGGAATATCGACTTCACGGGTATAATAAGCTTTGCCACGATAGTATTTTTCAGGCTGGAGCCAGAACGGCACCTTGAAATTTCCTGCTTCGCGGAACCGAGCGTACTCCGGAGATTTGAAGAACGACGAGTCTACTATCTGGCCTGTCCAGGGCGTTTCAAGGCCCGGCTCATCTCCCAGGCCGTTGGTAGTCATGGAGCCCGGAAGCGTCACTGTGGCGGTTCGGGCGCCCCCGTCGTAAGAAATTGACCATTCACCTGCAAGGTCTATACTTGACTCATGGCTGGAGCATCCCCACAGCCCTAACGAGAGCAGAATCCCGAGGCATGCACGCCCGGCCGCTCCCCTGATAATTTTACTCATTTCTCTCTATGATTGCTTATGTTTTTTATCATGGTTTACGACTGCAAAGTAACTCTACTTTCACAAGGGTTACAATGGAAAATTTCCACTATATTCATGGACTTTCTTACACTTGGGTTTCAATTTTGGAAAAACTTTTGTTATTTCGCGTCGAATTCCATTTTTACACCAAACCAATCATTATGAGTTTTACCGAAAAGTTTCTGCGGCCTGTGGCCATCGCCACGCTGTTTCTGACAGCTTTTGCCGCACGCGCCGACTATTCCGGCACTGTGTTCGTGGACTCCAACGCCAACGGCGTTCTCGACAACGGCGAGAAGCCTTTGAAAGGCGTGGCTGTGTCCGACGGTCTCAACGTTGTAAAAACCGACGCCAAGGGACATTTCACCCTTCCCGGTTTCGACCGTGAGCGCTTCGTGTTCATCACCACCCCCTCGGGCTATCTGACCCACAACCGCCACTACATCGCCATCTCTCCTGAGGTAAAGTCATACGACTTCGGCCTCATCCCCTATAATGCGAGAATAACCCGCGACGGCAAGCATAGCTTCATTCAGGTGACTGATACGGAGAATTTCAACACCGAGCTCAACGAAGACTGGGTGGACGACCTCCGCCGCTACGCCGCCAACGAAGGCGTGGCATTCATCATTCACACCGGCGACATCTGCTACAACAACGGCCTGCGCGCACACATACGCCTGATGAACACCGCCAATATGGGCGTGCCTGTGTTCTACGGCATCGGTAACCACGACCTCGTCAAGGGCAAATACGGCGAGGAGCTTTTCGAGAGCCTGTATGGCCCGGTATATTATTCATTTGATGTCAACGGCACTCACTATGTGATGACCCCGATGGCCGGAGGCGACCACGCCCCGAGCTATTCCACCGACCAGGTGGTGCGCTGGCTCCGTAACGACCTTGCGAATGTGCCACAGGGTACCCCTCTCTACTTCTTCAACCACGACCTCCCCTTCGCTAAAGGCAGTTTCACCTACAAAGGACGCACCGACAGCCTCAATCTCACAGACTACAACATCAAAGGATGGATTTACGGGCACTACCATATCAACCATAAGCACGAAAACACTCCGGGTGCCTTCGTAATGTGTACATCCACCCCCGACAAGGGCGGTATCGACCATTCCACGAGTGCCTATCGTGTGGTCCACGTAGACCGCAACGGCAACTCCACAACCGAGTTGCGCTATTCCTACCTCCGCGACCATGCCGTGATTGCATCACCGGCCGGACGTACATCGGCGCAGACCGTCACCGTCAACGCCTACTCCTCGATCACACGCGTCAAGGATATAACCTACACCTGTTTTGAGGCAGGCAAGGCCGTCACACCGGCGCGCCGTCTGACTCAGGCCACCGACTGGACGTGGACAGCTCCGCTTCAGATTCCCGCAGGCTTCGGGGGCAAGCGACTAACCGTCAAGGCTACCGTCACCTACGCCAACGGCAACCGCATTGAACAGACATCCGACTTTATCTATTCTCCTTCGGGCGTGAACGTTGATCCCGGCACCAACTGGGACAACCTGCTTGGCAACGCCGCCCACAACGGAGGCCTCACCGACGCCACTATCGACAGCATCCCCGCCCTGGCATGGGTGAGCAACGTCGGAGCAAACATTTTCATGACATCTCCTCTCATCCACGACGGACACATCTACACCGCCTCTGTCGACGAGGAAGACAACGGTTGTGCAGCCATCTATGCCCTCAACATCGCCGACGGCTCCCTTGCATGGCGCTATCCTGTGAAGGCGTCAATCAAGAACACCATAGCCATAACCGACAATAAGGTATTTGCCCAGGACGTAATGGGCAATCTCTATGCTGTGAACTGCGCCGATGGTTCTACGGCATGGACAGCCACTCTGCCTGTGAGCTGGTATTACGCCCTGATTGAGGGTCTCGCCACGACTGACAACACCGTATTTGCCGGCACCGGCCGCGGTTTGGCGGCTTTCGACGCCCGCACAGGCCGTCGCCTCTGGCTCAACAACGACTGGAGTCAGGCCGAAGGTACCACCTCTACCCTCTCTGTTGGCGCAGGCGCCGTGCTCTGTGGCGCACAGTGGAGCGCACTCTTTGCCAACAACGAATCAACCGGCAAGAAACTATGGTCAATCGGCTCCGACGGTCTCAGCGACCGTGGCGCCTCACCGGTGATTGTAAATGGTCTCGCCTACGTCCCCTCGCGTCAGTCATTCTTCATCATCGACGTGGCTTCCGGACGGATTGTCACCCGCAAAGAACTCCCCGTCAAGGTCGACGTCACTTCGTCGCCACTTATTGCCGGAAATGAGATTGTGTTCGGAACGTCGCAGGAGGGTATCGTAGCCGTGGATGCATCTTCTCTCGAACTCAAATGGAAGACTCCCACCCGCGACGCTCTCATCTATACCGGCCCTTACACCCGACCAGTTTCGGCTCAGGTAGAGACAAGCCCCGTCGCCACAGACAAATATATCTACGTCGCAGCCTCCGATGGCACAATCTACGGGCTTGAACGCGGCAACGGTCGCGTACGCTGGCGCTACAAGACCGGTGCTCCCATATTCAGCTCCGTAGCTCCTTCGGGCAACATCCTGGTGGCTACCGACTTTGGAGGCAACGTATACTGCTTCGGCGCTCCACGCCAGTAACGACATATAAATCACCACAATAGCCCATACTAAGCGGTGTGTCGGAATTCAGAGTCCGGCACACCGCTTTTCATTTTTATTTTTATTATTTAACCTCCCGCACTGCGACCTTTTCCACCCCCGCTTGTTATGCTCTAAACATCAAAATGTCTAACTTAAAAACTTTTAATCATGGCTGAGAATAATAAAAATCAAAAAAGGCTGAACGGCCGCAAGGAGTTCAACCGTATCGCAGGTCATGAAGACAACAAGCGTCTGCCTCAACACGAACCTGAAAAACGTCTCGGAGCTTATGTGGAGCCTGAGAAGGACGCCGCAATGGCCGCTACCCGCCGCAAATCATCAGGAATGGGTCTGATGGGATGGGCCGCGCTTGCAGTTCTGGCTCTGGTGGCCGCCGCTATAGTGGCGATGTTTTTCACCGACGGCCGTATGCTCGTTAAAAACGACAGGAACACCCACTCCATAGCCCGCGTACAGAAAGCCCGCGCAGCTTCCTTCGCTGCCACTCCTGCCGCTCCGGGAGCCGCCGCATCATCAGGTAAAGTCGCCTATTTCGACTCCGACGTATATGCCGCCGAAGTCACCCCCGACCAGACCGTGGCAGCTTATTCCAACGGCTCTACGGAAGAAGCCGTGGGCGTACGCCACAAAAAAACGGTGATCCAGCCTGTAATAAAACGCGTGGTGGTGATTCCGGCAGTCGTGGCAGCCAATACTGCCGCAGATTCCACTGCATCGAATGCTAATCCCGCGGTCACCGCGGTTGACGATTACGGAACTGTCTACTTCTTTGAATTCGACGATGCCGGTATTCCCGAGAATGCCACTCTGAACTCCGTGGCCCAATCCGCACGCAAATCCGGCAAAAACGTGGAAATCAATGCATATTCGGATCCCAGCGGAAGCGCGGACTATAACCGCAACCTCAGTCAGCGCAGAGCCGACGCCGTAGGCCGCTATCTGGTGAACCACGGTGTGAAATCATCGAGAATAAAAGCCCGCGGAATGGGGTCGACAGACGCATACGCCACTCCCGCTCTCGACCGCCGTGCCGAAATCTCCATCAAATAATTCCTGAAAGTGTTGCAAAACAATGAAGTGTGGTGACGCTTCATGAAGCTGTCACCGACAAAGGACAGGCAACTCGGTCTTTTCAGACCACTCTAATACCACGCGCCGTTCCGCCCGGCCCGGTCAAGGACCATACAGGCTGGACGGCGTTTTTTTCCAGGTACTCTCCCTTTGCTTTTTGGCGATTTTTTTCTATCTTCGCGGTGACTACTGCCCAGCCCCGACCAGCCTCCAGCCCGAGGCGCAGGGTAGCCGTGTGTAATCATCTGAAAATCTATCCATTCAATAAATTACAGTTCAATCTTATGAGTAAAAAATTTTTGACCTGTGATGGCAACCAGGCCGCTGCGCATATCTCGTATATGTTCTCGGAAGTGGCAGCCATCTATCCTATCACTCCGTCATCAACAATGGCCGAGTACGTCGATGAATGGGCTGCCGCCGGACGCAAAAACATTTTCGGCGAGACAGTTCTCGTGCAGGAAATGCAGTCCGAAGGTGGAGCTGCAGGTGCCGTTCACGGCTCGCTGCAGGCCGGTGCCCTCACCACCACCTACACGGCATCACAGGGCTTGCTCCTGATGATTCCGAATATGTACAAAATCGCCGGTGAGCTTCTCCCCTGCGTGTTCCATGTTTCGGCACGTACAATCGCCTCTCATGCGCTGAGCATCTTCGGCGACCATCAGGACGTTATGTCGGTGCGCCAGACAGGTTTCGCCATGCTCGCCGAAGGTTCCGTACAGGAAGTGATGGACCTCTCAGCTGTGGCCCATCTCTCCACCATCAAGAGCCGCGTGCCTTTCGTCAACTTCTTCGACGGATTCCGCACCTCTCATGAAATCCAGAAAATTGAAATGATCGAGCAGGACGAAGTTGCTCCGCTCCTCGACATGGACGCTGTCAACGAGTTCCGTGCACGCGCCCTCAGCCCCGATGCTCCCGTGGCCCGCGGCATGGCCGAGAACGGCGACGTCTTCTTCCAGCACCGCGAAAGCTGCAACAAGTACTACGAGGCCGTGCCCGAAATCGTGGAGGACTACATGCAGAAAATCTCCGCTATCACCGGTCGCGAATATCACCTCTTCAACTACTACGGCCATCCCGAGGCCGAGCGCGTGATCATAGCCATGGGCTCCGTTACCCAGGCTGCCGAAGAAGCCATTGACCACCTCATGGCCAAAGGCGAGAAAGTGGGCATGATCGCCGTTCACCTCTACCGTCCTTTCTCAGCCAAGCATCTGCTCGCCGCAATGCCCAAGACCGTGAAGAATGTTGCCGTTCTCGACCGCACCAAAGAACCCGGAGCTTCCGGCGATCCCCTCTACCTCGACGTGATCGAGGCTTATGCCGGCGTGGAAGGCGCTCCCGCTATAGTTGCCGGTCGCTACGGCCTCGCTTCCAAGGACACCACTCCCGCCCAGATCATCTCCGTATTCGACAATCTCGCCCTCCCCGAACCCAAGGACAAATTCACCGTGGGTATCATCGACGACGTTACCTTCACCTCGCTTCCCCCCGTTGAGGAAATCGCCCTCTCCGGCGCAAGCACATACGAAGCCAAATTCTTCGGCCTCGGCGCCGACGGTACTGTAGGTGCCAACAAGAACTCCGTGAAGATCATCGGCGAGAACACTTCGAAATACTGCCAGGCTTACTTCGCCTACGACTCCAAGAAGTCGGGCGGCTTCACCTGCTCACACCTCCGTTTCGGCGACGATCCCATCCGTTCCACCTATCTGGTGAACACCCCCAACTTCGTGGCATGCCACGTGCAGGCTTACCTCCACATGTACGACGTTACCCGCGGTCTCCGCGACGGCGGCACATTCCTTCTCAACACCATCTGGGAAGGCGACGAGCTGGCTAAGAACCTGCCCAACAACGTGAAGAAATACTTCGCCGACCACAACATCACCGTCTACTACATCAACGCCACCAAGATAGCTCAGGAAATCGGTCTGGGCAACCGCACCAACACCATTCTCCAGAGCGCCTTCTTCCGCATCACCGAGGTTATCCCCGTTGATCTCGCCGTTGAGCAGATGAAGAAATTCATCGTCAAGAGCTACGGTAAAAAAGGCCAGGACGTTGTCGACAAGAACTATGCAGCCGTTGACCGCGGCGGCGAATACCGTCAGCTCCCCGTCGACAAGGCTTGGAGCAACCTCCCCGCCGACGCTCCCGCCGATAACGACGATCCCGCATTCATCAACAACGTGGTTCGTCCCATCAACGCCCAGAACGGCGACCTCCTCAAGGTATCCGACTTCAAGGGCATCGAAGACGGCACATGGGCACAGGGCACCGCAGCCTACGAGAAACGCGGCGTGGCCGCCTTCGTTCCCGAGTGGGATCCCGAAAACTGTATCCAGTGTAACAAGTGCGCCTACGTCTGCCCCCACGCCGCTATCCGTCCCTTCGTGCTCGACCAGCAGGAAATGGCAGCCGCTCCCTTCGGAGAAAACGACTCGCTTCCCGCAATCGGCAAGACTTTCACCGGAATGCGCTTCGTTCAGGCCGTGGACGTTCTCGACTGTCTCGGCTGCGGCAACTGCGTTGACGTATGCCCCGGCAAGAAGGGCGTGAAGGCTCTCCGCATGCAGCCCCTCGAGACTCAGCTCGACGTCCAGAAGGAATGGGACTACTGCGTGAAGAATGTAGCATCCAAGCAGGATCTGGTCGACACCAAGCTCAACGTCAAGAACTCCCAGTTCGCCACTCCGCTCTTCGAGTTCTCCGGCGCTTGCTCAGGCTGCGGCGAGACTCCCTACGTGAAACTCATCTCCCAGCTCTTCGGCGACCACGAGATGGTGGCAAACGCTACTGGCTGTTCTTCAATCTACTCCGGTTCGGTTCCCTCCACTCCCTACACCGTAAATGCCGCCGGCCACGGTCCCGCATGGGGCAACTCCCTCTTCGAGGACTTCGCTGAATTCGGCCTCGGCATGAAGATAGCCACCGAAAAGATGCGCCAGCGTCTGACCGACAAGATGACCGCCGCCCTCTCCTGCCCCGACTGCTCCGACGAGATCAAAGCTCTCGCCCAGAAGTGGCTCGACAACAGCGAGGACGCCGCCATCACCCGCGAGGTAGCCGACGCTATCGTGCCCCTCTGCGAGGCTTGCGGCTGCGATGTATGCAAGGCCATCCTCAACCTCAAGAACTTCATCGTTAAACGTTCGCAGTGGATCATAGCCGGCGACGGTGCCGCTTACGATATAGGCTTCGGCGGTCTCGACCACGTGCTCGCATCGGGCAAGAACGTCAACGTTCTCGTTGTCGACACCGAGGTTTACTCCAACACCGGCGGTCAGGCTTCAAAGGCAACCCCGCTCGGCGCCATCGCCAAGTTCGCCGCTTCCGGCAAACGCATCCGCAAAAAAGACCTCGGCCTCATCGCCTCAACCTACGGCTATGTATATTGCGCGCAGGTAGCAATGGGCGCCGACCAGGCCCAGACCCTCAAGGCAATCCGTGAGGCCGAAGCCTACGACGGTCCCTCTATCATCATCGCCTACGCTCCCTGTATCAACCACGGCATCAAGGCCGGCATGGGACGTTCGCAGCAGGAAGAGGCCAACGCAGTTGCTTGCGGCTACTGGCACCTCTGGCGTTACAACCCCGCTCTCGAGGACGAAGGCAAGAACCCCTTCACTCTCGACAGCAA
>LUJP01000011.1:0-32322 GCA_001689535.1 Bacteroidales bacterium M5 | reverse complement strand
GAGGTGCGCTACGCTTCCGTAATGAAGCAGTATCCCCAGGAAGCCGAGGAACTCTTCAAGGCTGCCAAGGCCAACGCACAGTGGCGCTACAACAACTATCGCCGCCTTGCCCAGCAGCAGTGGGGTGTTGATCCCGAAGTAGGTCATCTTCCCCAGTAATCGGCCCTGACTGCAATCGCAGCAGCACCCGATTCATTTACCGATCCCAACGAAAGGCCCGCGCCTTTCCACCCATAACCGGCGGTGTGTCACCAATCCCGTGACACACCGCCTTTTTTCTACCGACACAACGGACTTTACCGACTTTACCGACAAGCCAGCAAGCCTGTATGGTCAGTAAAGTCCGTAAAGTCCCTACCGTCCGTAAAGTCAGTCCCCTCCTCCCCCCTCCAGCGAAAACGCCGGAATAAGATTCACCGCCTCATCCTTCTTCCGGTCCACTATGCGCCCGTAAATCTGCGTCGACCGCACCTCACTGTGTCCCAGCAGCTTCGACACCGTATAGAGATCCACCCCCAGCGAGAGCAGCAGCGTTGCGTGCGTGTGGCGGCTCGTGTGAAACGTGATATGCTTCCCGATTCCAGCCTCCTTCACCCATCGCCGCAGTGTCACATTGACCTGACAGAGCGAAGGCAGCTGGAAAATAAAATCCCCGTCGCCAGCGTCACCGCGCTCGGGCAGCCACCTCTCAGCCTCGTCAGCAAGCGGCAACCACAGCTTCCGCCGCGTCTTAATCATCAGAATCGACGCACGCCACTGCTCCCCGTCGCGCACAATATCGCCCCATCGCAAAGCCCTTATATCCGACAACCGCAGCGCACACATACACCCGAACATATAAGCCTTCTTCACCTGAGCGTTGCGGCACGGCGTGCGCACCAGCTTCACGATCTCCTCGCGCGTCAGATACTCACGGCTGCTCTCCGGGATCCGTATCCTCTCCTGAAAATCGATCTTCAATATCGGATTCTGCTTAATCTCCTCGGCCCTCGCCGCAGAATTAAGCGCGCAGTTCAGACAGCGGAAATATCCCGCCGCCGTGGTCCGCGACAGCGCCGACCCCTTCAGATACCCTAAAAAGCCCAGGCAGAACTCCTTGTCAACCGCCTGCAGCGCCACACCCTCCGGACGGTAAAGCTTCAGATGCCGCGCCGTCTTCATAATCAGCTCATAATACGCCGGACTCTGCCCAGAAAGCTTCTTCTTCCGGGCAAACCGCCCCATCCACTCGTCAAGCGTAAGGCGCCTCACCGGTTCAGCCGCCGGTCGGCCATGCACCTCCTTCATAAACTCAATCAGACGCCTCATCCTTACGCTCTCCGCCACCCGCAGCGTCGCCCGGTTAAGCCGCCGCCCCCGCGGACTGTCATCAGCCACAAGATACAGTCTCAAAAACTCATACCTCCGCTCACCCTTGTAATAAAAATCAAGATACAGCGACCTGTTACCGTTCGCCAGACCCTTCTCACGGAGGCGCACAGCCCCCTTTTCCTTAGTAGAAACCCTAAAATTTGCCATTATCAAAAACTTTATAAATCCGACGTTAAAAATAAAGACCAAACCCCTGAAACCCCATACTATACACCAAAAACACAGTAACAAACCCGCAACAAAACCCCACCCCATTTGTTACCCGCATCTGTTACCCGCCGCTGGCCCATCAGCCCATTCCCCCTAACCACCAACAACATACCCGTCATCCACGCCTCCACCAACAGGTTATTGGAGATTCTAAAACAGGATTTCTTAAAAGAACTTAAAGCTGAAAAAATCTCGCGGCCGCTCAGACCGTCGTCACCGGAAAAGTCCGCAAGTCGGTAATGTCCGTAGAGTCCGTAAGGTCCCGGTCCCCGCTCCGCCGGAATCCGGCCGCCGACCCCGAGAATGGAAAAGGTAAAGAAGAATAGTTAACATTATGTATAATTTTTATTAGTATGAAAAAGCTGTTTCTATTACTTACAGCTATCGTGACGTTCGCAGTCTGCGCGGCCCAGAACCGCACATACCACGGCACGGTAGTAAGCGCCTCCGACCAGGAACCTCTGGTCGGCGCCACAGTGAAGGCTGTGGGTGGAGGCAACGGCGTTGTGACTAACATCGACGGACGCTTCACCATCACAGTTCCTGCTTCCATAAAGGAAGTGACCGTTTCTTATGTGGGTATGGTATCCCGCACGATGACTCTGTCGGATGGAATGGTCGTTGCTCTCGAATCTGACGCTACTAACCTCGACGAGGTAGTCGTTACCGGCTACGGCTCGGGTAAGAAGCTCGGATCGGTGGTAGGTTCAGTGCAGGTGGTCAGCAGCAAGGTGCTTGAGGACAATCCTGCTTCGAACTTTGTGGATGCTCTTCAGGGCCAGGTGGCCGGGCTCGCCATTTATTCTACTACCGGTGAGCCCGCTTCAACTCCTTCAAGCATCCGTATCCGCGGTTTCAACTCGCTCGACGCAAGCAACACACCTCTTTTTATATGCGATGGCGCGCCTGTGACTTCCTCGATTTTCAATTCGCTCAGCAATAGCGATATCGAGAGCGTTACCGTGCTCAAGGACGCTGCTTCTACCGCTATCTACGGTAGCCGCGCCGCCAACGGTGTGATTGTGATCACCACCAAGAAAGGCAACTATGGCGAAAAGGCCCGCGTTACCGTCCGTGCCAACGTAGGCTGGACCGCACGCGTTTCCGACAAGGTGGAGATGATGAACTCCGAGGAGTATATCAAATTCCGCGATCTTATCCACTCGCCGGTATCTCAGCCCGAGCGCGATGCCTGGGAAAAATATCATATCGACACCGACTGGAGCAAGGAACTTATCAAGGACAATGCTTCTCTCTACTCTCTTGAGGCTGCAGTTCGCGGCGGTGGCGAGAATCTCCGCTACTATCTTTCTGTAGGTCACTACAATCAGGACGGTCTTATCTATATGTCGGGTCTTCGCCGCGAGTCTGTGCGCGCAAGTGTCGACTCGAAAGTAAACGACTGGTTCCGTGTCGGTTTTAGCTCCAACTTCGGTTATGAAGCCTACCAGACAAACAATCAGGCATCAGGTTCTGGTCTTTACACAGCCAACCCCTTCTTCCAGTCATACCGTCTGCTTCCCTATGACGCTCCCCGCTACTACACAATCAATGATGCCGGTGCCATAGAATGGGGCGAAAAAGCAGGCTTCTACAAGTATTCAAACCAGACCGACGCCGCTTTCATGCTCGCGAAGCGTTCGGTTAACCGCAACCGCATCTCTGCCAATGCCAATCTCTACGAGCAGATCAACCCCATCAAGGAGGTGACCCTGCGTGCTCAGCAGTCTATGACTGCCTTCGAGAACCGCATCTCCAACGTGCAGCAGCCCAGCGAATCGTTCTACACTCCGATGGGCGACTACGTGAACTTTGACGATTTCGACGGCTTCAACCAGCAGACGATGAGCCGTTACTACTCGTTCACCTATACCAACACCGCTGAGTACCGCAACACTTTCAACGATGTACACAATGTTACCGTACTTCTTGGTCAGGAAGCAATCATCAGCAAGACCAACGGATTCGGTGTATTCAGCGAAGGCCAGCCCGGAGGCAACCTCTGGCTGCTCCAGAACGGTACATCCGTTACAATCAGCGATCTCACCCAGACTATTTCCAAGACGGTGATGAACTCTTACTTTGCCAATGCATCTTATAACTACGACGAGCGCTACTTCCTCGACGCATCGTTCCGTCGCGACGGAAGCTCGAAGTTCGCTCCCGGTCACCGCTGGTCAAACTTCTGGTCTGTAGGCGCCATGTGGGATGCCAAGCAGGAATCGTTCCTTCAGGATTATACCTGGCTGAACGCTCTCAAGTTCCGCATCAACTACGGTACCACCGGTAACTCCGGCATCGATCCCTTCCTCTATCAGGGTCGTGTGGCTCCGGGCAACAATTACGGCGGAGGCAACTCACTCGGTATCTCACAGGCTTCCAACAACGAGCTCTCATGGGAAACCGTAAGATCGTTTGACGTAGGCTTCAACGTAGGTCTCTGGGATCGTCTGAATGTAACCTTCGACTACTATCTCAAGAACACCGTGGATATGCTCATGGAAATTCCCTGGAGTACCACCACCGGATTCGGCAGCGGCGAGGCCAACATCGGCTCGATGCGCAACCAGGGTGTAGAACTCGAAGTGAAAGCCGATATATATCAGGACAGAGACTGGTATGTTGGCGCACGCGTAAACTTCAATTACAACAAGAACCAGATCACAAAGCTCTTCAACGGCAAGGATAGCTATGCCATGCCTGAATATGGCCTCTATTATGAGGTGGGCAAGGATGCCAATCAGCTCCGTCAGGTTCGTTTTGCCGGCGTTGACCCCCGCGACGGACGTCCTATGTGGCTCGACAAGAACGGCAACAAGACCAAGACTTACGACGAAAACGACGCTGTGGGCCTCGGCAAGAGCTTTATCGCTCCCTGGACCGGCGGTTTCGGAGTCGATGCACGCTGGAAAGGCCTGAGCCTCCGCGCCGACTTCAACTGGGCAGCAGAGAAATACATGCTCAACTTCATCCGCGGTTTCTATGCCTACGCTCAGCAGGGCGCCCAGGCCAACCAGATGAAGGAGATGCTCAACGTATGGACCAAGCCCGGCGATGTGACCGACATTCCTAACGTTGTCGACGTTTACGGTGTAGGTATCGATGCCGACCCCCGCAAGGATACCCGCGTGCTCGAGAACTCATCGTTCCTGCGCATGAAGAATCTTACTGTGGCATATCAGCTTCCCAAAAAGTGGATGGACGCTGCCAAGATGCAGAGCGTGGTGTTCCACTTCACCGGACGCAACCTCTGGACACTTACCGACTTCACCGGCTATGACCCTGAATACGAAAACAACGGCGTGTACACATCGTATCCCAATACCCGTATGTATGAGTTCGGAGTCGAGGTAACATTCTAATTATCCCTAACAGAAAAACAACAATGAAAAAATATATAATAGCTCTTTTTGCCGCATGCTCGATGCTGACTTCCTGCGATATGGATGTCACCAATCCGGGTGTGGAGGATGACATCACTGCGGTGCAGGGTGCGAAGGAACTGCTTGCCTGCCGCAACGGTCTCTACAGCCAGCTCCGTTCGCTTACCTCCGGCTCCTATGTGACCTCTGTCGAGCTCCAGATGGACCAGTTCAACGGTGTTAACGGCAACGGTACCCGCGGCGCACAGATTGCCAACGGTTCTCTCAACTCGTCGCTCAGCATTGCCGGCAGCGCTTTCGACGGCTGCTACAATGTGATTGCCAACGTAAACTACATGCTCGGACGTGCCGACGCCATCATCTCCGGCGGCTCGCTCACAGCCGAGGACCTTGCCGACGTAGAGCGCTATATCGGTGAGGCCAAGACTATCCGCGGATATGTTTATTTCTATCTGCTCGACCACTTCGTTCAGAATCCCGCTACCGTTGACCGCAACACTGAGGGTCTCGGCATGCCTATCGTTGACAAGTATGCTCCCTCGGGCAACACCGGCAGCTATCCCGGCCGCAGCACAGTGCAGGCTCTTATCGACCAGATCAACAATGACCTCACCGATGGCTACACCGCTCTCGCAAAGTATGAGCAGGCTAATTCGGTGGCATGCGGTCCCAACGATTCATACCTCAACACTTATGTGATCAAAGCTCTCCAGGCCCGTATGGCTCTTGTGCTCGGTGACAACGCCACCGCCATGACACGTGCCAGTGAAGTTATCGCCAACACCAACTATGACCTCGTTTCGGGTGACGCCTATGTTGACATGTGGACATACGACGAAGGCGACGAGCTCATCTTCGTTCCCTATGTGGACGCAGCTGAATATTCTACTGTAGGTTCGTTCAACGACGCGTGGAACTTCTATCAGTACATGCCTACCTTCAGCGACTATCTGCCTTCGTTCACCACTCTCATGCAGTATGACGTGAGAAATGACATCCGTTTCAGCACATTCTTCAAGGTTGCCAACCTCTCGATTGCCGGCAGCACCTACGGAGCATACCAGTTCATGAAGTTCCCCGGCAACCCCGAAATCCAGGGCTCGGCTTCCAACCGCTACCGCAACAAACCCAAACCCTTCCGTCTGAGCGAGCAGTATCTGATTCTTGCAGAAGCAGCCGCTCTTGAAGGAAACACCACTGTGGCCAACAACGCTCTCAAGACTCTCCGTGAGAACCGCATCGAGGGTTACATCCACACCGATCTCGCCGGTAACGAACTGCTCGAGGCCGTTCGTCAGGAGCGCACACGCGAGCTTATCGGTGAAGGCTTCCGCATGAGCGACCTCCGCCGTTGGGGCGTAGGCTTCACCCGCGACGGTGAATACCCCGTCAACCCCGCCATGGAATCAAACTGGGTACTCGCAGGTCTCGCCGTTACTTATCAGCCCAACGACTACCGCTATATATGGCCTATCCCCGCTGCCGAGATGGATATCAACCCGCAGCTCAAGGGCCAGCAGAACCCCGGTTACTAATTAATTCGTGAACTATTTAATTCGTAAACAGCAATGAAATTCAATAAGATATATGCGATAGCCCTCGCTGCTCTCACACTGACAGCGTGCTCGGACGACGACGACAACGGTCTGAACAGCACCTCAGGCGTGACCGTACAGATGCAGCAGTCGACCATGAGTGTGTCGGAGGACATGCAGCAGGGTGTTTACTACAAGGTTCCCATCGTGGTTACCGGCGACGCCAACGGCCCCGTTGAGGTTACCGTAGAGGTTCAGGGCACAGGTACAACTCCCGCCACTGAAGACGAGCACTACGTGATCACCGACAAAACCATCACCATCGACGCCGACACTCAGATCGGTTACGTGGAGTTCTATCCCAAAGGTGATGACGTGATTAACGATGACCGTCAGTTCATCGTCACAATCACCGGAGCCAAAGACGCCACTATAGGCACTGAAAGCACCTGCATTGTGACTCTCGTTGACAACGAAGGCATGATTCCCCGCGCCTACGAGTCAGTTCTTGGCCAGTGGAATCTTAACGGAAGCAGCCCTTGCGTATTGACCATAAATGGCTTTGATGCAGATGAAGAAGGCTACGGCAAGACCGTTTATATTTCCGGTTGGGCTGGTTATTCATTTGTAATAGCTGAAGGTAATTTTAACTTCGATGCTTCTTCGATGCAGGCAACTGTTGTAATGAATCTCGGTCAGAAACTTGCGGATGTTAATTTCACAGGCTTGGGTGTTTGTGATGTAGTACTTTGCATAGCTGCCGATGGAAAAGTTTACAACGGTGGTACTATCGAAGCTGCATTTGACAGTGAATACACGAACGCAACATTCGATATCAGTACAGATGAAGAAATCTACTTCGGTGTATTCCAGAATGGTTCATATATGGGAGGCTGGATGAGATTCACTGCTGAATCTCTTACAAAAGTTCAGTAAGCCCTAATAAAACTTTAATAAAAAAGGCGCGCGCCTTCCCATCGCGGAAGACGCGCGCTTTCTTTCTGCAGTTCTTCAAGAGCAGCATCAGGTATGGGACTCTACGGACTTTACAGATACTACCGACACTTCGGACCACGCCGGCCAGTCCGAAGCCTCAGAAGGTCCAGTAATGTCTGTAAAGTCCGGAGCGTCCGTAAAGTCTGTAACGTCCGTAAAGTCTGTAAGGTCGGTAAAGTCGGCAGCCACTGTGGCTTTTTTGGCGATTTCGGGGCGGGGATTTGTAGAAGTGGAACAAAATGTATAATTTGGCAACGATATTTGTGACTCACGTTCAGCTCTTACCGTTTATGCGTTCAGGAAAAATAAGCAATGCGATAGCCCGGGCGGCAGGATTGCCGCGGCGCGTGGTGCGCTTCTACGTGGACGGTTTCCGGTCCATGACGGTGGGGCGTTCGCTCTGGGCGCTTATCATCATCAAGGTGGCGATACTGTTTCTGGTGTTCAAGCTGTTCTTTTTCCGCGACGAGCTTGCCACGCGTTATGATACGGACGCGGAGCGGGCCGATGCCGTAAGGCAGGAGCTCGTAAGGCGCAGCGCGGAATCTGAGATCCCTTTACTCCCGGCTCGCGACCACCGCTGAACCCCGCTTTACCACCGCGACATAATCAAATTCAATAATATAAAAGTTACTTTTTTTCTTATGGACAATCTTATCAGTGTGGTCGACTGGTCGAGGGCGCAATTCGCCCTTACAGCCATGTACCACTGGCTATTTGTC
Source organism: Bacteroidales bacterium M5 (assembly GCA_001689535.1). GTDB lineage: Bacteria > Bacteroidota > Bacteroidia > Bacteroidales > Muribaculaceae > Paramuribaculum. The sequence goes on along the minus strand of LUJP01000011.1, from coordinate 24,105 downwards.
CCGCTCACCCTGGGCATCTCGGTGATTGTAGCCATCATGGAGACAATCTATTACCGCACCCGCAGCGAGCGCTGGCTTGCCATCACAAAATTCTGGATGCTGCTCTTCGGCATCAACTTCGCCGTGGGCGTGGCCACCGGCATTATCCTTGAATTCGAGTTCGGCGCCAACTGGTCGAACTATAGCTGGTTTGTGGGCGACATATTCGGCGCGCCGCTTGCCATCGAGGGATTGCTGGCGTTCTTCATGGAATCTACGTTCATAGCCGTGATGTTCTTCGGCTGGAAGCGCGTGAGCCCGAAATTCCATCTTGCCTCCACATGGCTCACGGCCATAGGCGCATCGCTGTCGGCGCTCTGGATTCTCGTGGCCAACGCGTGGATGCAGTATCCCGTGGGCATGGAGTTCGATCCGGCGCAGATGCGCAATGTGATGGACAACTTCTGGGCCGTGGTGTTCTCGCCCGTGGCCATGCATAAGTTCTGCCACGCCGTGTTCTCAGGCTGGGTGCTAGCCGGAATATTCGTGATAGGTGTAAGCTGCTGGTTCCTTTTCAAGGGGCGCAACGAGGCAATGGCCCTCAGCTCCATCAAAGTGGGCGGCTGGACCGCCGCCGTGGGCATGCTGCTCACGCTCTGGTCGGGCGACGGCTCGAGCGTCGACGTGGCCCGCGTGCAGCCCATGAAACTTGCCGCGATGGAAGGCCTCTACCGAGGCGAGAACGGCCAGAGCATAGTGGCCTTCGGCATACTCAACCCCGAAAAGACACCCACGAACGACGCCGATCCCTATCTGTTCCATATCTCCATACCCTACGGCCTTTCGTTCCTCGCCACCCACAATCCCCACGGTTTCGTTCCCGGCATCGAGGACCTCATCGAAGGCCGCATGCTCGACGCCGAAGGAAATCCCGTGAAAGCCGAGTCGTATGCCCAGCGCATGGCCATAGGACGGCAGGCCCATGAGGCTCTCCGCGCCTTCGACGCCGCTTCGGCCGCCGGCAACACAGCCGCCGCCGATTCCGCCGCCCTCGTGCTCAAGGAAAACTACCGCTACTTCGGCTACGGCTACCTCAACTCGCCCGAGGAAGGCGTGCCGCCGGTTGCAATCACCTTCTATGCCTTCCACACCATGGTGCTCACCGGCGGCCTGCTGGCTCTGGTGATAGCCCTTGTGCTGATTTTGGTCTACCGCCGTCCGCAGCTCATGCGTCACCGCTGGATACAGTGGGTGGGCATGCTCTCCATCCCGGTGGTATGGGTATGCAGCCAGGCCGGATGGGTAACGGCCGAGGTGGGCCGTCAGCCCTGGATAATCCAGGACATCATGCCTTGCACCGCCGCCATATCCGACATCTCAGCCGGCACCGTGCAGACCACCTTCTGGATGTTCGCAGCCGTGTTCACGGCCTTCCTCGCCGCCGAAATCGGCATAATGCTGCGCCAGATTTCCAAGGGATCGCTAAAAAATTATGACAACTCTGAAAAATAACCGTCCATGGACCTTTTGAATTGTCTTCAGAATTATTGGTGGCTGCTCATCGCCGTGCTCGGCGCAGCCTTGGTGTTCCTGCTCTTTGTCCAGGGCGGACAGTCTATGCTCATGGGGCGCATGACCGACGTGCAGCGCACCCTCACCGTCAACTCGCTCGGACGTAAGTGGGAACTCACGTTCACCACCCTTGTGGTGTTCGGCGGAGCCTTCTTCGCCTCCTTCCCCCTGTTTTACTCCACCAGCTTCGGCGGCGCCTATTGGCTGTGGATGCTCATACTGTTCAGCTTCATCCTTCAGGCCGTGAGCTATGAGTTCCGCTCCAAGCCCGGCAATCTCTTCGGCACCCGCACCTACGACTGCTTCCTGTTCATCAACGGCTGCGTGGGCTGCCTGCTGCTCGGCGTGGCCGTGGCCATGTTCTTCTTCGGCGCAGAATTCACCGTCACCAAGACCAACCTGCTCGATGCCGGCTCGCCCGTGATCTCGAGCTGGGTTCCCACCCACGGCTTCGAGGCCATCTTCAACTGGAAGAACCTCGTGCTGGGTGTGGCCGTACTCTTCCTGGCCCGCACCAACGCAGCGCTATACTTCGTGTTCAACATCCGCGACGATGCCGACTTCACGCGCCGCAACCGGCGCCGCGTGCTGGTGAACGGCCTGGTATTCGCCATATTCTTCGTGCTCTTCACCATTCTTCTGCTCACCGCCCGCGGCCAGCAGACCACCGGACTCCATTCGGCCGAGTGGGTTGACTACAAATATCTCCACAACTATCTGGAGATGTGGTGGGCGCTCGCGCTGTTCCTCATCGGGACCGTGGCCGTGCTCTACGCCATATTCGCCGGAGCGCTTACCAAGGCCCGCTACGGCGTGTGGCTCTCGGGCATCGGTACCGTGCTCGTGGTACTCTCGCTCTTCTTTGTGGCCGGATACAACGACACCCCCTACTATCCCTCGCTGCTCGACACCTCCTCCTCGCTCTCCATCCGCAACAGCTCGTCGTCGCTCTTCACCCTCAAGGTAATGAGCTGGGTATCCGTCATCACCCCCTTCGTGATCGCCTACATAGCCTATGTGTGGAACCGCATGGACATCCACGGCATCACTTCCCGCGAAATGAAAGAAGACTCCCACAAATACTGAGCCTCCGACTTCAATCGGTTTGAAAATCCGGTGTGCCCTTCTCTGGCACACCGGATTTTTTAGCGGTTAAAGCCGACAAGAACCGATAAATCTATTATATTTGTAAAATAATCAGAGATCGAACCATACGACATGAAATTCACAATTATTCTATATTTATTTCTTTTCGCAGGAATACTCCGAACTCTGGGAAATAACGATATAAAATCCGGTTCTTGCAGCATAGAAATAGTAGCGGATAATAATGACATTCTTTCCATAACAGCCTTTGTGCCGGTATTTTTTGACTATGAATTCGACCGGAATGAAATTCTGTTCGTTAAAAACGGCAACAGATATAAGGCAACAATTCCAATGGATACAGAGAAATCCTTAATCGGGTTGTCCATAAAAAAACAATTTGAGCAAGAGGAGTTGTTTTTGGGGGCATTTCAAGGTTCCGAAATAATTATAAAATATTCTGATGGTAATTTTGATAGCCTGAATCCTTTATGGATTGATTTTTGCGACGGTAAGAAAATAGTCAATGTAATTGAACGCTTCGAGACCTTCAGAGGCATCGCTCCCCAAAAGGTCTATTCCGATTGGAAGAAATATCTGAAATTCGAGATGGATTCACTCCTTCCGAAACGTATGGTCTATGCGTTGAATGACATGAATCTTCCTGACAGTGTTGTTGACCCGCTCATATCTTCCTTAACGCGGAGATATATCGTTGGCAGAATTTTGACATATCGGAAGGACGCAAAATCTTTCTATGGGTTGGAATTTGACGAGGTTCCTGCGGTTTTTTATTCATTTTTAGGTACCAAAGGCATATTTGATGATATTACCTCAACGCTTTATTGGGGCAGATTTGATTTCTTTCACTCACTACTGGGATTAAACGTCTTTGGCATCTCTCCAATACGGGAGTCAGATATTACCCAGTGGAAGTATGAAGTAGCTGGGAAATTGTATCGGTTTACAGGGAAACTACCAGAATCGGTAATGGATATATTTGTGGCGACATCCTATATATCACAGTTGGAAAATGAAAATCTACCGTTGACCCAAAAACAGAAAAAAACATAGTCGATTATTTTCAGGAATCGGGATTAAAGGATATTCTTTTCAAGTATGATGAAGAAATCAATAAGAATAAAGAGACAAAAAAACAATTATTCAATCTGGCTGCTGAACATAAATCATTTAATCTGACGGAAGTATTGAAAAAACATGCCGGAAAACCTGTGGTGGTGGATTTCTGGAACACTTGGTGCGCTCCCTGTCTTTCAGTATTGAGAATGAATATGAGTATCGACGATTATGAACTTCGGGAAGGCATAGTGCATATTTACGTATGCGACACAAGCTCCGATGAGAAATCCTGGGAAGCACATGCCCGTAAAGTCGGTGGAATACATTACCGTATAACGGAAGATGATATGGAAAGAAAATTAGGCATAAATTCATTTCCAAGATTGTTATTCTTTGATAAGTCACATAATAAGACATCGGAATTTAACCGAGTCCCATTGTCCGAAGAGTACCAGAAGGCATTGGCTGCAATCATAAAAGACGGGGCAATGTAAAAAAGGTTATCTCTTGTCGGTTTGGAGTGAAATGAATATCTTTGGTGTATGGCACAGAATTTTCTCGACAAATCTATTAGTAACGGCTCCCGGCTTATGCAGTGGGACCGGCTTATTTGCGATAAGCGCTTCGGCCTCGAGTCGTATCACGACTCGAAGGCCGGGGTGCGCAGCGACTTTCTGCGCGATTACGACCGCCTGGTGTTCTCGTCGCCGTTCCGGCGGCTGCAGAACAAGACGCAGGTGTTTCCTTTACCGGGAAGCATCTTCGTCCATAACCGATTGACGCACAGCCTGGAGGTGTCGTGCGTGGGACGGTCGCTCGCGCGCGAGGTCTCGCTTGCGCTGCGCCGCAAGTATGCCTCCGAACCGTGGGTTGACCGTCTCGACGCCCTCAGCGAGATAGTGTCGGCTGCATGTCTGGCCCACGATCTTGGCAATCCGCCTTTCGGCCACAGCGGCGAGAAGGCCATTTCGAGCTTCTTCAGCGAGGGCCCGGGTCGTGAGCTGCAGTCGAGCCTCACGCCGCGGCAGTGGACCGATTTCACCCGCTTCGAGGGCAATGCCAACGCTTTCCGTCTGCTCACGCACCAGTTCAACGGGCGCCGCCCCGGAGGCTTCGCCATGACATATTCCATGCTCGCCTCCATAGTGAAGTATCCCTACGAGTCCACTCTGGCCGACGGCCGCAATAAGTTCGGATTCTTCGCTTCGGAGGCCGAATCGTTCATCAAAGTGGCCGACGAGCTGGGAATGCTGCCTAAGCCGGGCCCCAACGGCGAAGTGCGCTACGCGCGCCACCCGCTTGTGTATCTCGTGGAGGCGGCCGACGACATCTGCTACGAGGTGATGGACATAGAGGACGCCCACAAGCTCGGGCTGCTGCCTACCGACCGGGTGATTGACCTCTTCTTGGGCTTCTTCTCGCCCGAGCGGCGCGCCCGCAAGCTCGAGGTAATGGAGCACGTGGCCGACCCCAACGAGAAGATTTCCTATCTGCGCTCGGCCGTGATAGGGGCACTTGTGGAAGCGTGCGCTGCAGTGTTTGTGGAAAACGAGGAGTCCATACTTGCCGGAGAGTTCAGCGGGCCGCTCATAAACCACATGCCCGAACTCGAGCGCGAGGGCTACGCCCGCTGCGACCGCCTCTCATGGGAAAAAATCTACCGGTCGGCCGATGTGGTAAACATAGATCTGGCCGGTACGCGCATCATCTCCTTCTTGCTCGAAAAATTGGTGGAGGCCGTGCGCTATCCCACGCTCAATTACTCGCAGCTGCTCCTCTCGCAGGTGCCGCAGCAGTATGAAGTCAACTCGCCCGACCTCTGCACCAAGCTCCAGGCCGTGGTTGACCACGTTTCGGGCATGACCGACGTCTACGCCCTCGACCTCTTCCGCCGCCTCAACGGCATGAGCCTGAAAATCAACAACTGAGATCATATTATAAGACTTATAAAAAATATAAGATTTATAATATTTATAATAATTCCAAGAAACCTGGCTGATTTTGCGGGGAAAATGCGTAATTTTGCATGATATTTAGACTACTATGCCCTTTCTGCGGCTCAAAAACGTCTATAAGCCTGATGCAAAATAAAATACCTACATCAAAAGCCGTAAGGGGCGCCCGGGCCATCTCGATTGTGAGTGTGGCGCTGGTGCTTCTGATTCTCGGCACGATGGGACTTACCGCCTTCACCGCACGCCATGTGACCACCGACCTGCGTGAAAGGCTGGGATTCGTTGTGGTGGTCGACGACGAGGCTGGAGCCCTGTCTCCCGACAGTCTGAAAGCCGTGTTTTCCGCCGCTCCGCAGACAGCCTCCGTACAATACCGTTCGGCCGAGGAAGTGCGCACCCGCTGGATAGCCGAGATGGGCGCGGGCGACGAAGCTCTTTCCGACCTCGGCATCAACCCGTTCCTGCCCGAATTTGAGGTGAGCGTGAAAGAAGCGTGGAGCTCGCCCGACAGCATAGCTGCCGTGGCCAACGCCTACACCGACCTGCCGTGGGTTTACGACGTGCATGTGCACGACGCGATAGTAAGCAACGTCAACGCTACCATCAACACCGCCATGGCCATAATGACCGTCATGGCATGCGCGCTCATACTCATCTCGTTCGCGCTGATAAACAACACCGTGCGTCTCACCATCCACTCGCGCCGCTTCGCCATACAGACCATGAAGTATGTGGGCGCCACCGATGGCTTCATAACGCGCCCTATAGTGATCGAGAGCACCCTCCACGGGCTTCTGGCCGCAGCGGAGGCCGCAGTGGTGCTGACAGCCGCAGTGTTCTATCTCGAGCATATACGTCCCGGAGTGATTGAATGGATCACATGGCAGGGGATAGCCTGGACCGTCGGAGGCATGTTTGCCGCCGGCGCGGCCCTGTGTGCCTTCACCTCATGGATAGCCACCCGCAAATACCTCCGCAAGCATTACGAAGACTTGTTCTGAACTATAGATTACCAAAGAATAACAACATCCCGTAAAGTCAGATTATGGCAAAAAAACCTTCCGATATCCGCCGCGCTTCGCAGGCCGACGGCGAAATAGAAAAAGAATCGAAAACGCAATTTCCTCTTGTGAGGACCAATTTCATACTCATGGCAATCGCCGGGCTTATGATTGTGCTCGGCTTCGTGCTCATGGCCGGCAAAGGCTCAACGCCCACGGAATTCAACCCCGACATTTTCTCGGCTCGCCGCGTGGTCGTAGGCCCCACCATCTCCTTCCTCGGCTTCCTCTTCATGGGCTTCGCCATCATGTGGTCGGGAAAATCACGTTCCACCAAAAACACCGAAGAATAAGCCATGGACTGTATCGACGCACTCATCATGGGCATTGTGCAGGGCCTCGCCGAATACCTGCCCATCAGTTCAAGCGGCCATCTTGAGATCTGCCGCTCCATCCTCGGCCTCGACCTTTCGGGAGCTGATGCGCTTGAATTTGACCTCACGCTTCACGTGGCTACCGTGCTGAGCACCATCGTGGTACTGTGGCACGAGTTTCTGCCGCTGTGCAAGTCGTTTTTCACTCTCCGCAACGACGCCAACACCAACTACGTGCTGAAAATTCTTCTCTCCTGTGTGCCTGTGGCCATAGTAGGCCTCTGCTTCAAGGATGTGGTGGAAGGCTTCTTTGGCGGCGGTCTCACGATAGTGGGCGTATGCCTGCTTATCACGGCCGCTCTGCTCTACTTCGCCTACGCCTTTCGCACCCGCCCCGACTCCGAGTCGGCTGCCGGGGGACACAAGGAACGCGGACATGATATAACCTGGCGCGATGCATTCATCATAGGCTGCGCCCAGGCTGTTGCCGTGCTTCCGGGCCTGAGCCGCTCAGGCACCACAATCGCCACCGGACTCATGCTTGGCGACCGCCGCGACAAGGTGGCCCAGTTCTCTTTCTTCATGGTGATTATCCCCATTCTCGGCGAAGCCCTTCTCGATGTCAAGGACATGGCTGCCGGAAGCTCCGCAGCAGCCCAGGCCATAGGCTGGGCACCGCTGGCCATAGGCTTCATGGCATCGTTCGTTGTGGGATGTGCCGCATGCCGCTGGATGATTTCGCTGGTGAAACGCGGCAAGCTCGTGTGGTTCGCCTACTATTGCGTGGTCGTGGGCCTGCTCTGTATTTTCTGGAACATGTTCTAACCCACCCGGCTCAGGAATGGACTTCATTACAGGCGAAATACTTTATATAGACAAACCACTTGGCTGGACCTCGTTTGATGTGGTGAAGCGCGTGCGCGCCTCGCTTCTGCGCCGCATAGGCCTAAAGAAGATGAAGGTGGGCCATGCCGGAACGCTCGACCCTCTCGCCACCGGAGTGATGATTGTGACCACCGGCCGCGCCACCAAACAGATTGAACGCCTGCAGGCCGGCGTAAAGGAATATGTGGCCACCATAGCTCTGGGCGCCACCACGCCATCATTCGACCTCGAAACGGAGATCGACGCCCGTTATCCCACCGACCATATCACCCGTGCGCTCGTGGAGCAGACACTCCCTCGCTTCACCGGCGAGATAAGTCAGATTCCGCCCTCGTTCAGCGCCTGCAAGATAGAAGGACGCCGCGCCTACGAGATGGCGCGCTCCGGCGAGGAAGTGGAGCTGAAGCCCAAGACGCTCGTGATTGACGAGCTGGAGCTTCTTGACTTCTCGCCCGAGAGCATCACACTCAGGGTGGTGTGCAGCAAAGGCACCTACATCCGCGCACTGGCCCGCGACATAGGCGCTGCCCTCGGCTCGGGCGGCCACCTTACGGCCCTGCGGCGCACGCGCGTGGGAGAGGTCACTGAAGACCTCTGCCTGACCGTAGACCAGACCGTGGAGCTGATACGCGCCGTTGAGCTTACTTATCCCGATGACTTCACGCCGCCGATACGCCGCCAACCGGCCTCAAAATCCAAACAAACCGAATAAAAACGCGTTAACCGAATAAATAAGATCCTTCTCCTTTATGAAACTATCGCAATTCAAATTCAAGCTGCCCCAAGAGCTTATAGCCCAGTATCCCGTGGCCGAACGCGACCAGTCACGCATGATGGTGATAAACCGTGCGAGCGGTGAAATCGAACACCGTATATTCAAGGATATCATCGACTATTTCGACGACGGCGATATCTTTGTGTTCAACGACACCAAGGTGTTTCCCGCCCGTCTGTTCGGCAACAAGGAAAAGACCGGAGCACGCATTGAAGTGTTTCTGCTTCGCGAGCTCAATGCCGAAAACAAACTGTGGGACGTGCTTGTGGAGCCTGCCCGCAAAATCAGAATAGGCAACAAACTCTACTTCGGCGACGATGAGTCTATGGTGGCCGAAGTGATCGACAACACCACCTCGCGCGGCCGCACCCTCCGTTTCCTCTACGACGGCCCCCACGAGGAATTCAAGAAGGCTCTCTTCGCCCTGGGCCAGACACCTCTGCCCGCTTACATAAACCGTGAGCCGGAACCCTCCGACGCCGAACGCTACCAGACCATTTATGCCTCCAAAGAGGGCGCTGTGGTGGCTCCAGCTGCCGGCCTGCATTTCAGCCGCGAGCTTCTGAAGCGTCTGGAGATAAAAGGCATCTATCAGGCATTCCTCACCCTTCATAGCGGCCTTGGCAACTTCCGCGAAATCGACGTGGAAGACCTCACCAAGCACCGCATGGACTCCGAGCAGATGGAAGTGACACAGGCGTTGGTGGATATGGTAAACGGCGTGAAGGACGCCAACCACCGCGTGTGCGCCATCGGCACCTCCGTGCTCCGCGCCATAGCGAGCGCCGTGAGCATGAGCGGCCACATGAAGACGTATACCGGCTGGACCAATAAGTTTATCTTCCCGCCCTACGACTTCACCGTGACCGATGCACTGCTTACGAATTTCCACCTTCCTTATTCCACTATGCTCATGATGGCCACAGCCTTCGGCGGCTACGATCTGGTGATGAAGGCCTACAACGAGGCCGTGAAGGAGAAATACCGTTTCGGAGCCTACGGCGACGCAATGCTCATACTCTGATTCCGCGCCATGGCCTGCCGCGACAGCGAATACCTCACCATAGCAGCTCCTTCCCGCGCGATTGTGCGCGAGAAGATGAGCCGCTTTCTGGCATTTGCCGCTCCGGCATCCACCCCTGAGGAGGCGCGCGCGTTCGTATCCGCGAAAGCCAACGAATACCATGACGCACGCCACTGCTGCTGGGCCTATTCCATAGGCGCCGACGGCTCCGTCACGGCGTCGAACGACAACGGAGAGCCCTCCGGCACCGCAGGAAAGCCTATTTTGGGCCAGATACGTTCCCACGGCCTCACCAATGTGGTGGTGGCGGTGGTGCGTTATTTCGGCGGCATCAAGCTCGGCACATCCGGCCTTATAGCCGCATACCGGGCTGCCGCGTGCGAGGCTCTTGACGCGGCTCAGACCGTTACCGCCCACGAAATGGCGTCGCTCACCGTCACGTTCCCTTACATAGCAATGAACGATGTGATGCGGGCCCTCAAGAATTCCGAAGCAGCTATAACCGGCCAGGAGTTTGACAACACCTGTTCCATCACAGTCTCAATCCGGGCCGACCGCGCCCACGCCTTGAAGACGCTCCTTGAGGGCGTGGACGGCACTTCGGTCTCCGATCCAGTAAATCTATTCTGACCCTCCTCCCTCCAATCACTACTCTCACAAGCAATGGACAAAACACTTAAGGCTAAACTCAGTAAAGACCCCGATGGACTCCAGACCTACGAGTACATAGCCAACAACATCCAGGAGATTGATCCCATTCTCGACGAACTCATTGAAAATATGGTGACGGTTGACCCCAACGGACAGTTCACCGTGAGCGCCGCCCGCTATCTCAACGCCATAGACAGCGAAAAATATGCTCCCCAGATCTCGCGCCTGATTGAGGCCGCGATCGACAAGGACCGCGAGCGCAACTATCTGGCCCAGCTCCTTCCCTCGATATGGGGCGAGGACTACGAGGCCCGTCACGAAGAGCTCAACGCTTCCGACAACAACTTCCGCCGTATCTACAAGCGCGTGTATCCGGCCGGAATCTAAGCGTCCGTTTTATAATAATGACTAAACGAATTCTACCGGCGATAGCGGGTATGCTCCTGTGTATCGCTGCCGCAACCACATCAAAAGCCATTCCAGCAATGCAGAATCCATCCGCAACTCCCGCCGCCGGGACAGGCGACGTAAAGGTGGAAATGACCACCTCGCTCGGCAATGTCACGCTGCTTCTCTACGGCGACACGCCCAAACACCTCCGCAACTTCGTGAAACTCGCCTCTGAGGGCTATTACGACGGCCTGCTGTTCCATCGCGTAATCCGCGACTTCATGGTTCAGGGCGGCGACCCCGACTCTAAGGACGCACCCGCCGGAAAACTCCTTGGTAGCGGTGACCCCGGCTACAAAATCGACGCCGAGATAATGCTCGACCGCCATTTCCACAAACGTGGTGCGCTTGCCGCAGCCCGCGAGGCCGATGCTGTGAACCCCGACCGCCAGTCGAGCGGCTCGCAGTTCTATGTGGTTACCGGCCGCATGTTCTCTCCCGGCCAGCTCGACGCCATGGAGCAGCGCATGCGCCACGCCCGCATGCAGGAGATTTTCGATACACTCACCGCACAGAACCGCGACACCATCATGACCTTGCGCCGCAACCGCGATCAGGCCGGGCTGCAGGCACTTCAGGACGAGCTTAACCGCCGTACGCAGGAGATAGCCAAAACCGAACCCGCGGTAGGCTTCACGCCCGAACAGCGCGAAGCTTATACAACCGTGGGCGGCACGCCGCATCTCGACGGCGGCTATACCGTGTTCGGCGAGGTGCTTTCGGGCATGGACGTAATAGACCGCATACAGCAGGTGGAGACCGACGGCAACGACCGTCCTCTGGAGCCGGTGAAAATCCTGAGCATGAAGGTGCTCAATCCCTGACAGATGATTCCTTATTCCACATTCACTCTCTCCAACGGACTGCGTGTGGTCCATCACTATGACGTCGCCTCGCCGCTCGTACACGTAAATCTGCTTTATAACGTCGGCGCGCGCGACGAGAATCCCTCCCACACCGGCATGGCTCATCTCTTCGAGCATCTGATGTTCGGAGGGTCGCTCAACTTGCCTGATTTCGACGGCGCCCTCGAACTTGCGGGAGGCTCAAACAACGCCTGGACCTCCAATGATTTCACGGATTTCTACGAAAGTATACCGCCGGTGAATCTCTCCACCGCATTGCGTGCCGAGGCCGACCGCATGGAGCAGCTGCTTCTCACCGACCGTTCGCTCGAAGTGCAGCGCAAGGTGGTGGTGGAAGAGTTCAAGCAGGTGTGTCTCAACCGTCCTTACGGCGATTTCGGCCATATTCTGCGGTCGCTGATATACCGTGAGCATCCCTACCGCGTACCAACTATCGGCCGGTGTCCCGAAGACATCATGGAGTGTCCGGCCGAGGAGATACGCCGCTTCTATCACACACATTATTCTCCCTCCAATGCCGTGCTGGCCATAGCGGGTCCAGTGACTCTGGAGGAGGCACGCCGCGAGGTCGAACGGTGGTTCGGACCGGTAAAGCCGCGTCCCGTGGCTCCGCGCCTCTATGCGCCGGAACCTGAAATCACCGAGGCTCGCCGTCTCAGTGTGACGCGCCCCGTGCCGCAGACCTCCGTCACCATCTGTTTCCCCATGGTGGCATATATGGCTCCGGGATATCGCGAGGCCGACCTTATAACCGACGTGCTTGCCTCCGGTATTTCCTCGCGCTTCTACCGGCGGCTGGTGATGGGCACCGATATTTTCACCTCGGCCGATGCCTCCATATCCGGCTCCGACGAGCCCGGCTATCTGAAAGTGAGCGGATGGCTGCGCGGCAACAGCGATGCCGATGTGGCCCGCGCCGAAGCCGCCCTTTGGGCTCAGATTGAGGAAATGGCCACTGACGGCCCGTCGGATTACGAGCTCGAAAGCGCTCTCAACCGCTTCGAAAGCCGCACGCTCCTCGGCTCCGTGAGTTGCCGTTCAAAGGCGTTGCTTCTCGCCACGGCCGTGATGCAGAATGTGGATATAAATACCCAGATAGATTACTATCGGGCGGCCACATCATCCGGCTTACGCGCGGAAGCCTCGCGCATCCTGCGCCCCGAGCGCTCCTGCACCCTCATATACCGCGCCGAATAGCTTAGGACGTCTGGGAAGGTCGGCGTCTTTATCTGGGAAGGTCGGCGTCCCCGCCGTCCTTTTTTACGACGGCCGGTGGCCGATGCTCCCAGTCACCCGTTCCCAGTGCCCCCGTTCAGAGTTCCGACAAAAAAAGAGTGGCGATCTGATATCGCCACTCCATGTATTGCTGTTTTTATATTATCGGGGAGATTATGCTCCTAACATGTTCTTTACCTTATTGAGCACGTCGGTGGGGGTGAAACCGAATTTCTCGTCGAGAACCTTGTAGGGTGCGGAGGCTCCGAAGCGCTCCATACCGTAGATTGTGGCGGATGCTCCGGCTACCTCGCGAAGGGTCGAGGGAAGGCCGGCGGTAAGTCCGAACACCGGTACTCCGGCGGGAATCACGCTTGCGCGATAGTCGGCAGGCTGGTCCAGGAACACACCGAGCGAAGGCACTGAAACCACTCTTGCGGATATGCCCTCGGCCTTGAGCAATACGGCCACGTCGCAGAGCAGTGACACTTCCGAGCCGTTTGCCACCAGCGTAACGGCGGGAGCCTCGGCATCCATCACCACATAACCTCCGCGGCGTGCTCCCTCGGCCTGAGCCAGACGGTCGCCGGGAAGATCCTTCACGTCCTGACGGGTGAGAATAAGCGCGGATGGTGTGTGACAGTTCTCCATGGCCATACGCCAGCATACGATTGTCTCGGCGGAATCGGCAGGGCGCATCACCAGCATGGAGCGACGTCCCGAGAAGTTGTGGATCTGCTCCATAAGGCGTATCTGGGCTTCCTGCTCGATAGGCTCGTGGGTGGGACCGTCCTCGCCCACGCGGAATGCGTCGTGACTCCACACGTATTTTACCGGCAGCTCCATGAGAGCCGACATGCGCACGGCCGGTTTCATATAGTCGCTGAACACGAAGAATGTGCCGCAGGCGGCCATCATGCCTCCGTGAAGCACTATGCCGTTCATTATAGCGGCCATGGTGAGTTCGCTCACGCCTGCGTGGAGGAATGCTCCGCTGAAATCACCGTGGGTGAGGGCGTGGGTATGCTTGAGGAATGCGTCGGTCTTGTCGCTGTTGGCGAGGTCAGCACTCGACACTATCATGTTCTTTACTTTGTGGGAAAGCTCTGCGAGCACTGCGGCTGATGCCGTGCGTGTGGCCACGTTGGCCTTGGTGACGATGCTCTTCCAGTCTATTTCGGGAAGACGGCCTTCGATGAATCCGCGGAGCACAGCGGCCTGTTCGGGATTAGCCTCCGCCCATGCCTTCTCGGCGGCGCGACGCTCAGCCACGATTTTGCGCAGGGCCTCGGCGCGCTCGGCATAGAGCTTTTTAACCTCGGGACGTATCTGCCAGGGGTTCTCGGGGTCGCCTCCGAGGTTCTTCACTGTCATGGCATAGTCGGCGCCCGATTTGCTCAGTGGCTGGCCGTGGGTGCTGCACTTGCCTTCGAAATTCTCGCCGGAAGCGGTAACTGCGCCGCGTCCCATCACGGTGTTGCCAATGATGAGCACAGGCTTGTGCTTCTCGGCCTCGGCTTTCTGGAGCGCGTCGGCTATTGCCTCGGGGTCGGTGCCGTCTATTTCAATCACGTGCCAGTGCCAGGCGCGGTATTTTGCAGCGTAGTCCTCGGTGTCCACAGCGTCCACGTCGGTGGAGAGCTGCACCTTGTTGCTGTCGTAAAACATTATGAGGTTTGACAGTCCCAGGAATCCGGCAATACGTCCGGCACCCTGGCTTATCTCTTCCTGAATTCCTCCGTCGGAGATGAATGCGTATGTCTTGTGTGCGAAAACCTCGCCGAAGCGGGCGGCGATGAAGCGCTCCGCTATGGCCGCTCCCACAGCCATGGTGTGGCCCTGGCCGAGGGGGCCGCTGGTGTTTTCCACGCCACGGGCCGGATTGAGTTCGGGATGGCCAGGAGTAACACTGCCCCACTGGCGGAATTCCTTAAGCTCGTCCATTGTGTAATGTCCCTGCATGGCGAGAACACTGTAGAGCATAGGCGACATGTGACCGGGATCAAGGAAGAAACGGTCGCGCGCGAACCAGGTGGGATCATCGGGATCTGTAACCAGAAATCCGGAATAAAGCACGTTGATGAAATCAGCTCCACCCATGGCGCCGCCGGGGTGACCTGATTTTGCCTTTTCTACCATTGAAGCGGCGAGCACGCGTATATTGTCGGCCGCCGAATTAAGTAATGTTTTATCCATTGTATTGGTATGTGGGGTATTTTGCTGCAAAATTACTCATTTGCATTATCATATACAAAACCATATACAAATTCCGCCCCGGCTCATTGATGTATGAGCCGGGGCGGAGGGTTCATGCGGCGTATGGCGCCGCTGTTTTTTCAGTAGGAATCAGAATGCGTCGGGCATCAGATAGCGTCGAGTATCTGGGTGGCTTCTTCTTTCTCTTCGAGGGTGGGCTTGTGGCTTACGCGTGAACCGATAAGGCCATAGAAGAGAATATAAGCGGCGCATCCAAGGATTACCCAGAATGAGTTGAGATAACCGCAGGCATCAGCCACGGCGCCTTCAACGGCGAGCATCACGGCGCAACCGAACACCATGGTCATGAAGATACCCGAGGCTATAGCGGTATATTTTCCGAGACCTTCCACAGCAAGGTTGAAGATCGCACCCCACATCACAGAGGTGCAGAGACCGATGAGAAGGAAGGCGAAGATGCCGAGAGAGATGGGCTGCCAGATGATTTCGAGTGAGCTCCAGTCAACACCAGGGAAGCTGACTTTCACATCGGCAGGGGCGAACATACCGAACAGTATCAGTGCTATTGTAGCTGCCGATACAGAGACTATCATGGTACGTGCCGAAATTTTGGAACCGATAGCGGCACCTACGAAACGGCCTATGAGCATCATGAACCAGTATACTGCAATGATTAGGCCCACAGTAGCGGACGGCACTCCCTCATTGAGCAGAAGGAACTGTGAGGAGTTGGGCACACCTACCTCGATACCCATATAAAGGAATATCGCGAGGGCTCCGAGAGCGAAATGACGGTAAGAAAGGGCGCCTTTCACCAGACTGGCCTCAACCTTGGGCTGCTTGGGTTCCTCGATTTTGGTAAAGGAGAGCACGATGAATGCGATTACGAAGATAGCCAGAGCTATCATGAGGGCCGGTGTAGCATCGGCTATTTTAGCCTTGGTGACGTCACCTATAAGAGCACCCATAAGGATGTAGCAGCATACAGCTGCGGTGGAGTTGAACACACCGCCTATCTGGATCAGTTTGTTGCCTTCGTTGCCGCCGCCGCCCAAAAGGTTGAGCATGGGGTTCACAACGCAGTTAAGAATACACATGCAGATACCGGCAATGAATGCGCCGATAAGATATACTGTAAATACGGCGGCAAGATTGTCCTTTACGTCCATCAGGCCGCTGACCCACTGGAGAAGAATACCTATAGCTCCAATCACAAGGCCGATAAGGGCGGTTTTCTTATAGCCGTATTTTGCTATGAGCATACCGGCAGGAATACCCATTATAAGATATGCTATGAAGTTGCCGTAGTTGCCGATCTGAGCGAGTACGTCGCTGATAGGACCTTGGTTTTTGATAATTGTCGCCATAGGAGTGCACAGGTTGGTAACGAATGCAATCATGGCGAATAGGGCGATCATGACGATAATCGCTCCCCACTGTTTCGCTTGCTTACTCATGATAAAAAGATTGGTTTATATTTAGTTGATTATTGTTTCAAGCCTTAAAATTAGCGATTTTTTATAAAATGCGCCGCTTTTGGTGCTTATTTTTTGGATTTTTGGATGTGGGTCAGTATTCGCGTTCGCCGAATATGTCGGTGCCTATCCTCACCATGGTCGAACCCTCCTCCACGGCGATGCCGCGGTCGTGGCTCATGCCCATGCTCAGGATGGAAAATCCGCGCAGGTCGGGACACATCTCCTCGATCTGCCGCTTGAGGCTGCTGAGTGTGGCGAAGTCCTGGCGCACGCGCTCCGTATCGTCGGTGTTCGAGGCCATTCCCATCAGTCCGCAGATATGCGTGGCGCGGAGATTCTCGAATTTCCGCTCTGCGAAGTATTCAAGCATTTCCTCGGGGCTGAAGCCGGTCTTGGTTTCCTCCCGGGCCACATGGGCCTGAAGCAGCACGGGCTGGATTATGCCCAGCCGGGCGGCTTCCGAGTCAATCAGCTCCAACAACTCCGTGGAATCCACGCTCTCTATCAGCGCGGGGCGTAACGCAAGCAGCTGCCGCACCTTATTACGCTGAAGATGACCGATGAAATGCCAGCGCACATCATCGGGCACCGGAGCTCCCGGAGCCATTTCGCCGGCGAGCGTGGCGGCAACCTTCGATTTCAGCTCCTGCACCCGACTTTCGCCGAACACGCGCTGTCCGGCTCCGTAGGCTTCGGCAAGGGCCGACATGGGATGGAATTTCGACACCGCCACCAGCTCCACTTCCGGCGGAAGCTCGCGGCGCACGGCCTCAATGCGCTCCGCTATCGTGTCGGCTGCCATCATTCGGCTTCTTTTGCCACAACTTCGGCGGCTGTGGGAGCCGACGGATGCTTGCCTGAGAGGTTGGCGGCGTAGACATCCATTATGGGTGTCTCCGAGAGCGACACAAGGTCGAAGTCGGCCAGCGTTCCCTTCATGCCTTCGTTGAAGTTTTCGTATGCGCCCTTGAAGTCGCTTCCGGCCACAAGCATGGTGGTGACGGAGCGTTTCTCCACGGCTGTCTTCTCGTCGATGGTTATGAACGCCACCTTGGCCAGATACCATTTGTCGGCGCTGTCATCGCGGAATATTTCGGAGATCTTGGTGCGTTTCACGGCGCTTACCGAGAAGTCGCCGGATATAAAGGGTGTCTGCTCCTCTATGATGCGGGCCTCAGCCTCTGTGAACGACAGGGCGTCAACCAGATAGGGTTCGTTGACTTTCTTTACTACCCCGTTTTCCATCATTTTGTCGTAGCGGACTTTACATTCAAACCAGTTTGCCATTGTCTGTTTTTCTTTTCATTGATTGTCATTCACCCATCGGCTCCGGACGTGCCGTTGCCTGATTGTAGGGATGCACCCCGGTGCATCCGTCGGATGAATGAGAGTATGTATATATTTTCAGCGGATGCTCCGGGGAGCATCCCTACATATTAATTTAATAAGCAATTTGATCAGTAACCGATTATCGGAGCACGGCCTTGCGGGCGAAGCGGCCGAGATCAGTCACGGCTTCCACCACGTAGATGCCTGTGAGGCCGTCGGTGGATATGTCGGCGTTGTCGCCCGACACCTCGATGGTGCGCAGAGCGCGTCCCTGGAGGTCGACGAGGCTGAGGGTCATACGCGATGCACCGGCCACATATACGTTGCAGCTGCCAGAGCCGGGAGTGAGCACAAGGCGCTGGTCCTCGTCCTCAAACACGCTGCCGATGGCTGCCTTCTTGTCGAGCACATATTTAATGCCTGCCAAAGCGTCGATTTTGCCTGCGCCCCATCTCTCGGGGACGGTTGTCTGGGCCACTGAGCTCTTGTTTATGGTCTCAAGCACCTGATCGAATGTGAGCGCGGGATCGGCCTGCAACCACAGTCCCACGGTGCCGGTGACAAACGGGCAGGCCATCGATGTGCCCTGCAGTTCGCCCCAGTAGTCGGTCAGTGCGCCGTTGGCTGCCCTGGCCGACATCAGTATCTCCGAACCTTCGGCAGCCACGTTATAGCGGTTTACACTTGAAATTATACCTGCGCCGGGCGCACATACCAGCGGCAGTTTCGTACCCTGGAACGATGTGCCGTAGCTTGAGAATCCGGAAATATCGCCCACGGGGAATGATCCGTTGAAGCCATAAATTCCCCCTTCATCATTCTTGTTGAAAACGCCCCATACATTACGGGTGTTATATGAACCTACGGAAAGGATATTGGCGGCGCAGCATGCGTCGCTTATGGAGTTGGCGGGAGAACCTTTGGTATAGCCTGTGGCTGTAGTTCCTGTTCCTCCTGCACGGTTGGAGAACAGTGCATTGTCGTTGCCGTAGAGATAGAGGGTGTTTCCGCTGTTACCGGTCGCTTCTATAGCGATATACTGTGATGCCGAGGACTTACGGCTCACGCTATTGAACTGCATCAGCACTTCATAACGATTGTTGTTCGGATCCAGAGAGGAGTACGCGACAACCGAGCCGTTGTATTCCGATGTGAAAGCGGTTTTGTTTGCGGTGGTTCCTTTCTGATTGGCGCCGTTGAGAGTGAAGACGGGAGTGAACTTCCTGGTGGAGAATGAATAGAGGCCTACAGATAATGTCACTACAGAATTGTCGGAGCCCCAGAGGTCCACGATGCCGTTTATAGCGTCGGAAGCGTATGGGAAGGTACGCAGATATGCGTTGTTACCCGAGGATCCGAGAGTTTTCTTGATGGATATATCCTGGTCTCCCTCGTTGCCTGCGGCCATGACGATTATTCCGCGCTTTCCAAGCTCTGAAAGGGCTTTTGAATATGCATCGGTTCCGTCGTGAGGTCCGCTGTTGCTGCCGAGCGATAGGTTGACGGCTACAGGCTTATTCTGCGATTCGGCATAAGTGATGATATTGCTTACAGCCTGTATGATGTTGGGAGTAGTGAGCGTACCGACAGCCAGCGCGAGATCGGAATTGGTGGACACACCGTAATAAGGCACATTCATCTCGTCCAAATTGAAGTGACCGTCAAATCCTCCTGTTGGTTGTTCAGCTACATCCAGATATGCCACTGTGCCGGTGCCTTTGTAACCGCCCGCCATTATACCGGCCACGTGGGTGCCGTGGGTTTCCTTGTCGGTGTCGGTAGTGAAGGAGCGGATGTTGGAGGCGGTATATTCGGTCACGTTTGTGCCGTCAGTGCCTGTGAAATTCCATGCGCGCTGTATGCGGGTGGTTCCGTCGGTGTTCTTGAAGTTGACATGATTGGGTTCCAGACCTATATCCATCATTCCGAGCACCACTCCGGTGCCGTCGAAGCTCATGGTCTGGCCGTTGTAGGTAAATCCGTTCTGCACTTCGCTGACTTTTCCCGAGGGGCGGGCGAAGTCAAGCGTGGGGCGCAGCTCGTCGCCGAAGCTCACGGACTTCACCTCACGGAGTTCAGCCACCTCCTCGGCGCGGTCAATCGGGAAAAGGGCCACGCAGATGTCGCCTATTGTGGCTGTCACCTCGACGAATCCCGTGGAGGTAAGCGCCGACGGGCCGTAGCCGGGGTTAAGTGTGATGAGGGCGCGCACCTGTTCACCGGGCTTTACGGAGAGAGTGCTTTGCATCGATGGGTCGGTACGCGACATGCGTATTTCCTCAAGGATTATGCGGCCCTTGGGATTGATTTTCTGGGCTGCCGCCGGCATCATGCCCAGAATGAGAAGTGAAATCGGGAGTAGAAGTTTCTTCATGCGCCTTCAAGTTGGATTAAACCGTCAAATTGGATTATTGGCTTCAAATTTACACAAACTATTGCAAATAGAACTATTTTGTGTTAAAAAATCCTCGACTGGGAAGGTCGGCCTCCGGCCGTCCGCACCTCCCGCTGATTTTATTCACGACGGCCATTTTTATTTCACGACGGCCGGAGGCCGACGCTCCCAGTAGCATCTCCAATAAACGTTGAGGGCGCGCATCGCATGGATGCGCGCCCTCAGTATAAGGAAGTCAAATCTTTTGCCAATGTTGGAATCAGAAACCGTAGCGGCTCCAGTCGACTTTGCTCATGTCGCCAGATTCCTTGAATGCCACATGGAATGCGAATGCGGCCTCAAGCGAGTGGGGGGTCTGTCCGCCTTTGCCGAGCTTGAGGTATTCAAGCAGCAGAGGACGGTAGGCCGGATGGGCGCAGTTGTTGATGATTTCGTAGGCACGCTGCACGGGATCCTTGCCGCGGAGGTCGGCAATACCCTGTTCGGTCACGATGATATCGACGGAGTGTTCCGAATGGTCCACATGCGATACCATAGGCACGATGTTGCTTATCACGCCGCCTTTGGTGACGGAGGGGCAGGAGAAGATGGAAAGATAGCCGTTGCGGGTGAAGTCGCCCGAGCCGCCTATACCGTTCATCATCTTGGTTCCTACCACGTGGGTGGAGTTGATGTTGCCGAATATGTCGGCTTCCAGAGCCGTGTTCATGGCTATCACGCCCAGACGGCGGATAACTTCGGGATTGTTGGAGATTTCGGCGGGACGGCACACGAGCTTGTCGCGGAAGAACTCGAGGTTTCCGAGCACCTCGGCCTCGGTGGCGTCGCTGAGAGTGAGCGAGCAGGTGGAGCCGAATTTGCACTTGCCCATTTTCATGAGCTCGATAACGGCGTCCTGTATCACCTCGGTGTACATCTCGAACTGAGGAATCTCCTCGGCGTCGCCAAGTCCGAACAGCACTGCATTGGCCACATTGCCCACACCCGACTGGATGGGAAGGAACGACTTGGGAAGACGCCCGGCGCGGAGCTCGGAAATCAGGAAGCCGCACACGTTGGCACCGATCTGCAGTGTGGTGTCGTCGAGGGCGGTGAAGCCTTTAATGCCGTCGTAGCGCTTGCTGTGAACCACAGCCACTATCTTCTCGGGGTCGATCTTTACCGTGGGGCAGCCTATGCGGTCGCTGGGCTTGAATATGGGTATCTCGCGGCGGTGGGGAGGATCCAGGGGCAGATAGATGTCGTGGAGGCCGTAGAGGGTCTTGGGCAGCACTTCGTTGAGCTCAAGAATCACCTTTTTGGCGCGGCTCACGAAGGTGGGAACATTGCCCACACCGGTGCCGAGCACCACTTCGCCATTGTCCATCACCTCGGCCACTTCGAGAATGGCCACATCAAGGTCGCCATAGAAGCCGTAGCGGAATTTCTGTGCCAGCTCGGAGAGATGGAGATCGAAATAATGGGCGTCGTGGCTGTTGATGCGCTTGCGCAGGTCGGGGGTGTTCTGATAGGGAGTGCGGCGGTTGATAGCGTTGGCGTTGGCCAGGGCGCCGTCGGCCCACCGGTTGGTGGAAGCTCCTGTGAAGATATTTATTTTAAATGGTTTGCCTTCGGCATGAAGTTTCTCGGCGCGGGCGGCGAGAGCTTCGGGGACAACTTTCGGGGAGCCTGAGGCGGTGAATCCGGAGAACCCCACGTTGTCATCGTGGTTTATCAGTTCGGCAGCTTCTTGTGCCGTAAGGATTGGGAAAGCCATATTATTGCGTTTATATTTTTTTGTGTTAAGGTTATTTTTTCATGGATACGGGCCGGAGTCAGAATTTCCGCTGGAGCACTTCGGCAGCTATCACCGCGCGGCGCAGGGCTGCTGCACGGCTGTTGACCGGTGCCGGTGCGGCCGCCGGTGCATGCCTGGTGTCATGCCGCGCCGGTGCGTTTTCTGACGGCTGCACGGGCTGAATGGGAGCATCGGGCATCGTGGCGGCGTGGGAGTCGGCAGAGATTACACCGGCGCTTTCTTTCTCCGAAGCGCGGAGCATGGCCTCGCGATGGTCGGTGGGTTTAGGCTGCTTTGTGGCCGAAACTTCCGCTGCCTTTCTCTTTATGCGCGAAAGCTGTGGGGGCTGAGGAGTATGGTTTCTCAGGTCGGCCTTCATCCTGCGCTTGAGCCACTCGAGCAAAGTGGGGCCGAGTATCGCGGCACCTGTGATGAGAAACGCCACAAGCGATTTTAAAATATCACGATCCATCGGCTCTATTCTACTCCATTTTATTAATTTTGTGCAAAATTAGTAGAAAATAATGCAACCTCCAAATGTGGAGTTGCTGTTACTCAACATATATTATGCCTGAAACAGACAATAACTTCGGCCACGCTCCGCGTCGCCTCCTTATAGAAACCTACGGCTGCCAGATGAACGTGGCCGATACCGAAGTGGTGGCCTCGATAATGGATATGGCCGGCTATTCGCTGTGTGATGATATTGAACAGGCCGATGCCGTGTTTCTGAACACATGCTCGATACGCGACAACGCCGAGCAGAAGATACTCGGACGCCTGCAGTTTCTCAATTCTCTGCGTCGCAAACGCCGCGGGCGGGGACTGATAATAGGCGTGATAGGATGCATGGCCGAGCGCGTGAAGGACGACCTGATAGCCAACCACGGCGTGGATCTGGTGGCAGGCCCCGACAGCTATCTCGACCTTCCCGGGCTTATTGCCTCGGTGGAGGCCGGTCAGAAAGCCATCAACGTGGAGCTGAGCACCACCGAGACCTACCGCGACGTGATTCCGGTGCGTCTGCCGGGCAATACGGTGAGCGGCTTCATAAGCATAATGCGCGGCTGCAATAATTTCTGCTCCTACTGTATTGTGCCTTACACCCGCGGACGCGAGCGCTCGCGCGAGGTTCGCAGCATACTCAACGAGCTTGCCGACCTCCGCGCCAAGAACTACCGCGAGGTGACTCTTCTGGGTCAGAACGTGAATTCTTACCGCTATACCGATCCGGCCGACGGCACGGTGACCGATTTCGCCGCGCTGTTGCGGCTGGTGGCCGAGGCTGCTCCCGACATGCGTGTGCGCTTCACCACTTCTCACCCCAAGGATATGACCGACGATATCCTGCATGCCATCGCCTCACATCCCAATATCTGCCGCCACATACATTTGCCCGTGCAGAGCGGTAGCGACAGTGTGCTAAAGGCCATGAACCGCCATTATACCCGCGAGTGGTATCTGGACCGCGTGGCCGCCATACGCCGCATTATCCCGGACTGCGCCATAACCAGCGACCTGTTCACGGGCTTCCATGGAGAGACCGAGGAAGATTTCCAGCAGACGCTCTCGCTTATGCGCGAAGTGGGATTCGACGCTTCGTTTATGTTCAAATATTCGGAGCGCCCGGGCACCATGGCCTCGAAGCATCTGCCCGACAATGTGGATGAAGAGGTGAAGATTGACCGCCTCAACCGCATGATAGCCCTGCAGAATGAGCTTTCGCTTGCCTCACACCGCGCTGAGATAGGCCGCGATGTGGAAGTGCTTATTGAGGGCGTGGCACGCCGGAGCCGCGAGCAGATGGTGGGCCGCACGCCCCAGAACAAGACCGTGGTACTCCCGCGCCGCGACTACAAGGTGGGCCAGACCGTGTGCGTGAAGATAGCCTCCGCCACCTCCGCCACCCTCATCGCCGAATAAGCCGTCCTCCCGACAAGTCACAGATATTGAAAACAAAAAAAAACGAGGCTGTCTAACAACGAAGTTAGGCAGT
>LUJP01000048.1 GCA_001689535.1 Bacteroidales bacterium M5 | reverse complement strand
AGCGCCCCGGCCGAGACGGCCCGGGCGCTTTTTTTGATGGAAGTGGATGGGGAGAATGGGAGTTGTGGGAGTTTTGGGAAGGATGGGAGCAATGGGAATTTTGGGAGGTGGCGGCGGATGTTTTTGATGTGATTGATGTTTCTGATGTGGCTTATAAGTTTTATAAATCTTATGTAAGGGGGAGATTGGGGTGGTGTGTTGGGTGGAATGGGAAATATGACCTAACTTTGCAGACGGGCGGGAAGCCCGGTATGTTTTTGCTTAAATATCTTCGATTATGATAAAGAATCTGCTGTTTGACCTCGGAGGTGTGATAATGGATATCAAGCGCGACAATTGCGTGGCTGCCTTCAAGGAACTTGGTATGAAGAATCCCGATGAGTATCTGGGAGAGTATGTGCAGGCCGGTCCGTTCGCCGGAATTGAGGACGGTTCGATGACGCCTGCGCAGTTCCGCGACGAGATGCGACGGATAATCGGCAATGAGAATCTTACCGACCGGCAGATCGACACGGCTTTCGAACGATTCCTTACCGGAATTCCTGTAAGACGCCTCAGGGAGCTTGAGAAGTTGCACCATCATTACGGAATGTATCTGATAAGCAACACCAATCCTATAATGTGGAATGACGAGATTGCCCGCTGGTTCCGGGAGGACGGCCACGACGTGAATTATTATTTCGACGGCATCGTGACCAGTTTCGAGGCAAAATCCATGAAGCCTGAACGGAAGATTTTCATGGACGTGGTGGAGAAATATGGCATCAAGCAGGAGGAAACCCTTTTCTTTGACGACTCCATTAAGAATTGTGAAGCGGCACGTGCGCTCGGCTTCCATGCCCAGCATGTGGGCGAAGGGCAGGAGTTCTACGCTCTTCTTGAGAAATATCCGGGGATAAAGGAATAATGAATTGCAAGAAAGCTGCCGTAGTAGGGTTCTTCGACGGTCTGCACCGTGGTCACAGAAGCCTGCTTGACTTCGCCAGAGCCCGTGCGGAGGCACGCGGGCTGCAGCCTGTGGCCGTCACATTCCGCGAGTGTCCCATAGAATATCTGCGTCCCGGAAGCTCGCCGAAGCTGCTTGCCTCTCCCGCGGAGCGCCTGAGGGCTTTGGACGAATATCTCGGACAGAATTCGGTGATAGCTCTTGATTTCAACCAGGAACTCGCTACGCTGACGGCGCGGGAGTTCATGCAGATGCTTCACGATGCATACGGTGTGGAGCTGCTGGTGGTGGGTTTCAACAACCGTTTCGGGAGTGACCGCGACAAAACGTTCACCGACTATCAGGCCATAGGCCGCGAGATAGGGATGGAGGTGGAGCGCGCTCCTGAACTGACGGAAATGAAGGGTGTCAGCTCGTCGGCCATACGCAAGGCGATATCCGAAGGAAGGGTAGATGACGCCGCTGTAATGCTCGGACGGCGATATACCATTACGGGCGACGTGCAGCATGGGCGGCAGGTGGGACGTACCATAGGTTTCCCCACGGCCAATCTACGGCCGGCTGACCCGAGGCTGCTCGTACCTGCTCCTGGGGTATATTCCGGAACGGCATACGATGCTGCCGGCACGAGATATCCCGCAATGGTAAATATAGGTGTGTGCCCGACCGTGAGCTCCGAAGGCACGCAGACCATAGAAGCCCATCTGATAGGGTTTGACGGAGATCTTTATGGTAAGATACTGACCCTGGAATTTATAGGGCATATGCGGGGGGAGCGGCGGTTCGACTCGCTTGAGGAGCTTAAAACGCAGCTCGAGGCCGACAGGGCCGAGGCGTTGCAGGCTTTCAGCGCGGCATCAAGGCAGTGAAGAAGTGCCAGAGCGTAATGCCGGTGGATACAGAGACATTAAGGGAATGCTTGGTTCCGAACTGAGGAATCTCAAGACAAATATCGGCCGCGTCGACCACTGCCGGGTCAACGCCGTGCACCTCGTGCCCGGCAACAATGGCATATTTTCCTGCCGGGTCGGGCCGGAAGTCGCGCAAATCCACACTTCCTTTCACCTGTTCGAGGGCGCAGACAGTGTAGCCCTCCGATTTCAGACGGCAGATACAATCGAGCGTGGAGTCGAAATGGAGCCATGAAACAGACTCTTCGGCTCCGAGGGCAGTCTTGTGGATTTCCGGCGACGGCGGAGTGGCGGTGATGCCGCAGAGCATTATGCGGTCCACAAGGAAAGCGTCGGAGGTGCGGAACACCGAACCGATATTGTTGAGCGAGCGCACATTGTCGAGCACCACGGTCAAAGGCAGCTTCGCCCGGCGGCGGTAGTCGTCGAGCGAAGCGCGGTTAAGATCGAAAATTGTTTTTTTCTGCAAAGCGGGAATCCGTTTTTCAGTCAATAATGTCGAATCCGGTGTATTTCCGCAGGCACTCGGGCACCGTTATGCCCTGCGGTGTCTGGTTGTTCTCCAGCAGAGCGGCCATAATTCGCGGAAGAGCCAGGGCGGAACCGTTGAGCGTGTGGCAGAGGTGAGTCTTCTTGTCGGCGCCACGGTAGCGGCACTTCAGGCGGTTGGCCTGATAGGTCTCGAAGTTGGAAACAGATGATACCTCGAGCCAGCGTTTCTGGGCGGCCGAGAATACCTCGAAGTCGAATGTGATTGACGAGGTGAAGCTCATGTCGCCTCCGCAAAGACGGAGTATGTGCCAGGGCAGTCCGAGTTTCTCGAGCAGCGACTGCACATGGTTCTTCATCTCC
This sequence comes from Bacteroidales bacterium M5, assembly GCA_001689535.1. Lineage (GTDB taxonomy): Bacteria > Bacteroidota > Bacteroidia > Bacteroidales > Muribaculaceae > Paramuribaculum. The sequence goes on along the minus strand of LUJP01000048.1, from coordinate 6,402 downwards.
TCAAGTGCGGCATAGGAATCTTCGGGCTTCTCGATGCGGACAATCTCCACTTTGTCGAACTGATGGAGGCGGTTGAGACCGCGCACGTCCTTGCCGTAGCTGCCGGCCTCGCGGCGGAAGCATGCGGAATATGCGCAGTTCTTTTTGGGAAGCTCGTTTTCGGCGAGAATCACGTCGCGGTACATGTTGGTCACAGGCACCTCGGCGGTGGGAATCAGGTAGAGGTTGTCCTCGTTGATGTAATACATCTGCCCCTCTTTGTCGGGAAGCTGGCCTGTGCCGTAGCCTGAAGCCTCGTTAACCACGTAGGGTGGTTGGATTTCCAGATAGCCGGCTTTACCGGCTTCGTCGAGGAAGAACTGTATGAGGGCGCGCTGCAGGCGGGCACCCTTGCCTACATAGACGGGGAAACCGGCACCGGTGATTTTCACGCCGAGGTCGAAGTCGATAATTCCGTATTTCTTGGCCAGGTCCCAGTGGGGCAGGGCATCCGAGCCGAGATCGGGCATCGGACCTCCGGTTTTCTCAACCACATTGTCGGCGGCAGTCTTGCCTTCAGGCACCATGGCGCAGGGAATGTTGGGGATGGTGAGAAGAATGTTGCGAATCTCGAGTTCGGCAGCGGCGAGGCGGTCGGCCACGAGTTTCTGCGACTCTTTCAGCGCGGCTACTTCCTTTTTGGTCTCCTCGGCTTCCTCCTTTTTGCCCTCTTTCATCAGCGCGCCTATGCGGGCGGCAAGCTGGCGGAGGTTGGCGGCCTGGTTGTCGTTGTCGAGCTGGAGCTGACGGCGGCAGCTGTCGAGTTCCAGTATTTTTTCAATCGGTTCCTTGCCGTTGAATCCTTTTACGGCAAGACGCTCTATGATGAGAGTGGGATTCTCTTTAATTTGCTGTAGGGTAAGCATTATGTGGGAATTTTAGAAATCAGGAATCAGGAGAGAAGTTCGCGTACCTTGGCCGAGATTACTTTGCCGTCGGCCTGACCGGCGAGGGCTTTTGATGCCACACCCATCACCTTGCCCATTTCCTTGGCCGAAGTGGCGCCGGTCTGGGCTATAATTTCTTTGAGACGGGCTGTCAGTTCCTCGTCGGAAAGCTGCTTGGGAAGGTATTCCTCAATCACGGCAGCCTCGGCGAGTTCGTTCTCAGCAAGCTCGGGGCGGTTCTGCTCCGCATAGATCTGAGCGGTTTCCTTGCGCTGCTTCACCATCTTGGCCATGATTTTCGTGGCCTGGTCGTCGGTTAGGGTACCGTCGGCGCCTTTGGCGGTCTTAGCTTCGAGAAACTCCTTCTTGATGCCCCGGAGAGTCTCCAGGCGCACCTTGTCTTTTGCCAGCATGGCACCTTTTATGTCGTTGCTGATACGGTCGAATAAATCCATAGTGGTGAAAATTTTCATATTTTGCCCGCAAAGTTACCAAAAGGGCTTGAAATCCGCAATATAATATATCGGGGGTTATTGATAGAAGGCGGCGCGGACCATTACGTCGGAGGCGGGCATGGTGAAGGTGGTGGCCTGCTGCATGGAATCGGCGGGGATGATGGTGGTGGTGCCGGCGGTTACTGACCAGTGGTAGAATACGCGGCCGGGTGCGGGGTTGCAGTCGAGCGTGACTGTTTCGCCGGCGCAGGCGGAGAGGGGCGAGGCCGTGATGGTGGTGCCGTCGGTGAAGCGCTGGATGTTAACCTGATATTCGGTGTCGGTATCGTTGGTACAACCCATTGCGGCAGACATCATGATGCTGATGCCTGCCACAAATAGTTTGGAACGGGTCATGGTTTAGTCCTCCAGGAAGTAGGTGAGGGAGGTGACCACGCGCACTTCCTTGATGTAGGGGGTATAGCTGTCGCGGTCCTCGATGGTGAACTGGCCCTGGCGCGCCGATTTTATTTTGCCGATTTTGCTGTCGGAGTCGTCGGCGAATTTTTTGGCAGCCTCACGGGCGTTTTCGGTGGCTTCGGCTATCATCTCGGGCTTGATTTCGTTGAGCCCGGTGTATTCGTAGGAAATCTGGTTGCTGTAGTCGTTGCTCACGATGGCAATGCCTTTGCTCAGGAGCTCGCCCTGCCGGTTGATGAGCTGGCGCACTTTGTCGACCTGTGTGGAGCTGACCGTAACCACGGAGCTAACGCTGTAGTTGTAGGGTATGGGGTCGTTGTTGTAGCGGTTGGTGCGGTAATCGGTCATCTGGGGAGCGCCGATTGAAATCTCGCTGTCGGAAAGGCCGTTGGCCTTGAGGAATTCGACTATGGCCTGGTTGGTGGTGGCAACCTGGGCATAGACTGCGGGGAGGTCGTTGCCAACCTGCTTGGTGGAGATTGGCCATGTCACCTTGTTGGCAGGAACCTCACGCGTGGCGAGACCTTTCACTTCCACGGTGCGCTGGCTGTCGTTGAACGATTTCAGGCCGCTGCGCACGCAGAGTCCGAGTGCCAGAAGTCCTACGGCGAGAATTGCGCCGATGATTACGGCTGTTGTGGATTTCATAAGCTATTGTTTTTTTGGGTTAGACGTTTTGTGGGGGAGTGGAGAGCAGGCGAAGCATGGAGTCGATCACGGAGCGGTCGTTGCTCAGGCGGGGCACCTTGCGCTGCCCTCCGAGCTTTCCTGTGGAGGCGAGCCAGCGGTCGAAGAATCCGCGGGGCACGGCCGTGACCGAAAGCGGGTCGAGGAAAATTCCGCCGGAACGCTTGGCCTGATAGTCGCTGTTCTCTCGGCAGAGGTTGCGGTCGAGCAGCATGGCGAATTCCTCAGTTGAAGCGGGCTGGCGGTCGAACTCTATGAGCCACTGGTGCCTTCCTTTCCGACCGCCGTCGGCAAACACCGGGGCAGCGGTATAGTCGGCGACCACGGCTCCGGTCTCGGCGCAGGTGCGGGATATGGCGGCATCGGTGTTGAACACCATCACCTCTTCTCCAAATGCGTTGATAAAGCTTTTGGTTCGGCCGGCGATGGTAATTTTAACCGGATTTATGCTTTCCACCCTCACGGTGTCGCCAATCGGGTAACGCCACAGGCCGCCGAGGGTGGTGATAATGAGTTCGTAGATTTCGCCCGGCCGTACGTCGGCCACGGTGACGGGCGTGGCGTCCGGAGAGCCCACGGGACGGAACTCGTAGAACACTCCGCTGTCCATCAGCAGCATCATGGCGCGTGACGCAGGGTCGTCCTGCAGGGCGAAGAAGCCTTCGGAGGCATTGTATGTCTCCATGTATCTCATACGCGAGGGGTCGATGATTGAATCGTACTGGCTGCGGTAGGGGCCGAACGCTATGCCGCCGTGGAAAAACACCTCGAGGCCGGGCCAGAGTTCGTGCAGCTCGCTTACGCCTGATATGCGCATCACCTCACGCAGAACCGTGAGCATCCACGAAGGCACGCCGGAGAGATTGCTCACTCTGCAGCGGCTCACCTCGCGGGCCAGCTGCGGAAGCTTCACATTCCAGTCGGCTAGAAGCGCGGTGCGTCGGCTCGGCGTCCTCACCAATTCGGCCAGAGGGTTGATGGTCTCTATTAGGTTGGCTGAGAGGTCGCCCACGCGCACGCGGCTGTCGGTGATCCCAAGCTCGTTGGCAAAGCTGCCGCCGAGAATCAGCGCGCGCCCGGAAAACAGGCGGCTGTCGGGGTAATTGCGCAGATAGTGTGCCACCACAAGTCCTGACCCGTGGAAGTGTCCGCGGTGAAGCATGGCGTCGGTGATGGGAACGAATTTGCTTTTGCCGCCGGATGTGCCCGACGACTGCGCGAAACGCCGCGTGACGCCGGGCCACAGGATATCCTTCTCGCCCCGGATCATGCGCATCACAAGGGGACGTATCTTTTCATAAGGTGTAATCTCCACGGCTTCAGTGAAGTCGGCGTAGGATGCCAGACTGCCGTAACGGTGGGTGCGGCCCCACTCGGTGTGGCGTGCGGCCGTGAGCATTCCGGCCAGCAGACGTTGCTGCGTGAGCGGAGCGTCCTCGGCCGCCCGGAGCGATTGCCGGACACGTGAATTGAAAAGCGGAAGAATCAGTCGGGTCGGGTTCATAATATCACGGCAAAAATATGAAAAAAAAAGGAATGACGCGAAACAAGGCAAAATAGTGACGAAATATGATTGTTTTGAAAAATATTCAGTAAATTTGCAAGTCAGTGCCGTAATAGGCTCATGGCAGTCATAAAAGTTAGCACCAACAGATACCAGATGTCGTCAACCTTAACAAGTCAGCAGAAATGGACCGAGATAGAACACCTTCCCGAGTGGGACGAGGAGTTCTATGATGTCTATACCGCCAAGAAATACGGGAAATGGGTAATGCTCAAGACTCTTAAAGAGAGATACCGCACCGACCCGCGGTTTCAGGCGATGATTGAGAAGGAGTTTGACGTGCGTTACAATCTTGCCCATCCTCATATAATCATGATTAACGATTTCGAGGAGGTGCCCGGGCTGGGAATGTGCATCATTACCGACGACGTGTATGGCGACTCGCTTCGCAAGCTACTGGACAGCGGCAAGGTGGGCGCGGAGCATATTGAGAAGGTTTGCAGCCAGCTTGTCGATGCCATAGACTACATACAGCGCAATCATCTGGTGCATTTCCCCATCAGGCCCGAGACCATAATATTTACCGAGAATGTGGGCAATCTCAAGCTTATAGATGTGGGATTTGACCAACGCGACCATCTTACGCCGGCCGATGCTTCGGAGGATATCTACAACTTCGGCAAAGTGCTCCGCGAGATGCTCGACCGTGTGCCCGACGCTCCCGGCCGTCTACGCCGCATCGCCGACAAGTGTATGGCTCGCGAGCCGCGGCAGCGCTATGGGTCGGTGCACGAACTCCGCATGGCTCTTGCCGGCCGCTCTGACCGCAAGTTCTATATTCTTGTGATTGCTTTTCTTGCGGTTATGGTGGGGTTGCTGTTCTGGTTTAGCTCATCGTGGGCTCCTTCGGTGAAATGACCGGTGGCATAATTGCGGCTAATCTAATAAAAACAAAAGTAAAATGTCCGTAGAGATAAAAGCGATAGAGCATACCCGCAAAGGGTTGAAGCCGTTTGTGAAGTTCGGAATAGATTTGTATAAAGGCAACGGGTGTTTTGTGCCCCCACTGGTGCTTGATGAAATCGAGACTCTTTCACCCTCTGGCAATCCGGCCTTTGAGTTCTGCCGGGCCCAGGCATTCATGGCCTATCGCGACGGAAAGCCCGTAGGGCGAATCGCGGCTATAATCAATGAAGTGGTCAACAACCGTACGGGGCGCGACGAATGCCGTTTCGGTTTTGTTGATTTCATAGACGATGCCGAAGTATCGGCCGCTCTTTTCGCCGCCGCGGAAGAGTGGGCACGCGAGAACGGCATGACCGAGATGGTGGGACCGCTTGGATTTTCCGACATGGATCATGAGGGAATGCTTGTGGAGGGTTTTGACGAGATGGGCACCATGGCTACCATTTATAATTATCCTTATTATCCGGCTCATCTTGAGCGAATGGGATATGTCAAGGATGCCGACTGGGTAGAATTCCGTGTGGAGGTGCCTAAGGCAGTGCCGGAAAAGATAGCCCGCGTGGCCGATATGGTGGCCAGGCGTTATAATCTTCATGTGAAGCACTATACATCGCGCAAGAAAATCAAGGAGGAGTACGGAGTGAAGCTTTTCGAGCTGATAAATGATGCTTACGATCATCTTTATGGCTATTCGCCCCTCTCGCCCCGACAGATCGAATATTATATCGACAAATATCTTGGAATTCTGAGACTTGACTGTGTGAGCGTGATTCTTGACAGTAACGACCGGCTTGTAGCTGTGGGAATTTCGATACCCTCAATGTCGAAGGCGCTTCGGAAGTCGGGCGGCCGTCTGCTGCCTTTCGGCTGGTTTCATCTGCTGAAAGGTATCAAGGGACATAATGATGTGGTTGATCTCATGCTCATAGCCGTCGACAAGGAATATATGGGCAAAGGTGTAAACTCGCTTATATTTGCCGATCTTGTGCCTACGTATATAAAATTGGGATTCAAATTTGCCGAAAGCAATATCGAGCTTGAGACAAATGACAATGTCCAGCTCCAGTGGCAATACTTCAATTACCGCCAGCACCGCCGCCGCCGCGCATACCGCAAGTCGCTCGTGTGATTTTTCAGGGATTTTTTTCTGTGATTTTTCGGGGTTGAATCTGGTTTTGTAAAAAAAACTGCTTGGAGGCCTCCTGCCTGGTGGGATTTGCGTCTTTGAAATCTCGGGTGGAAAAAAAGTTCGGAAAAAGCGTGAAAATTCTCTTGGCTTGTAAATGAATGTATAAAAGCGGTTTGAATATCTCTCTAACAAATATTAACGCTATTTTGGTGCAAAATAGTTTCTGAAATATTTGGAGGGAATGCGAGGAATGTCTACCTTTGCACTCGCTTTTGA
>LUJP01000073.1 GCA_001689535.1 Bacteroidales bacterium M5 | reverse complement strand
CTTTCTGAAGATAATCCAGAACCAATAGAGGGTAATGATGAAGATCCTGAAGATGGTGAAGAACCCACTCCAGAGTTACCGAGTGACGAGGCTGTTCTTACTCCAGAGGAAGATGATTGCTGGGGCCTTATCGGAGATTATTCTGAAGAGTTAGAATATGACTACTCAGAAGATGCTCGTGATTATGTTGTGGCAGAAGGAACGGTGTTCTATCCCGTTCTTAATCCTAATCCTGATAAACTTGTTGATGGCGTCAATATCACAAGAGATGACCCCAGAAACAGCAATATCGTTGCTCATTTAAGTCGTATCGCACTTTATCATCTTCATTCAATCATTTCTGCCACCAACATTCCAGAAACGCGCCGGTGGGCTTATGAGGACTCTATGCAGTGGCTCTATAATGCTTCCAAGTTCAAGATCAATCCTCAGCTTCCCCGGAAAAAAGAACGTGATTCTTGTGATCCAAAAGTGGACTGGGCGTTAGAGACGTTTCAAAGAAGCTACGACCCGAATGAAAACATTTGGTTGATATAAAAATCTATTCTTTCTTGTCTGATAGGGCGGTTCAACTCAGAAAATAAAGAGTTGGCCGCCTTATTTATTAAGAATATTTAACACTTATAGGGTATTGATGAGGCTTAAAATTCAAATTTTAGTGAAGTAATCACTCTTAAAATTCAAGTTTTTTAGCTAATTTTGCAGTACAAAACGCGGAGTTGTGATACAACTTGTGCATATTTTGTGACAAAATCGAACCATTAAATTACTGCAACTGACTGAATTTCAGCATAAAAGATATAAAGGTGGGGAGTCCCCTGGTGGATCGACGGCCGGAGGCCGACGGTCTCAGGGCTGAAATCCCTCTCGACGGTGGTGTTGGTGGCGATAAGGAGATTGCCACTCCTTGTGCCGCCCTTATCGCCATCATTAGATTTTGATAACCGTTTTTTACCCTGATTGCTTCTTTTGGGCCGTATCAGATCTTAGCTGTGCCGGATAATCATCCTCCATCCATCTGAAAGTAATAAGATTGAGGGTTGTTAACTTACGGGTGCAGGATTCTTGCCGGGGAGGGAGGGTAACTTTAGGGGCGAAATTTCATTAGTGTGTATGTCCGCTTTTCAACTATATCTTATTGATAGCACAACCGAACGGTCGTTGCAGAATGCCGATGCTAGAATCACGGCCGGGTTTCCGAGTCCGGCGCAGGATTACATGTCGGCATCCATTGACCTCAATAGGGAACTGATAGAGCATCCGGCCTCTACTTTCTATGCGAGAGTGGTGGGCGATTCAATGGCGGGGGAGGGGATTACGGATGGCGACATTATTGTGATTGATAAATCGGTGGCGGCGGAACACGGTGATCTGGCAGTGTGCTGTCTCGACGGTGAGTTCGCTCTGAGAAGGCTCAATTTCGCCGGAGCTGGACGCCTTTACCTTATGCCATCTAATCGGAATTACCGACCGATCGAGATTACGAAAGAGGATAATTTCATGGTGTGGGGAGTGGTGATGTATACAATCAAGGCCAATCGCCGCAAAAAATTCGGTACGGAGCGATGGTAGGACTTGTGGATTGCGATAATTTTTTCTGCTCCTGTGAGCGCGTGTTCCGTCCCGACCTTGCAGACAAGCCCATTGTTGTGCTGAGCAACAACGACGGATGCGTTGTTGCCCGATCCCGTGAAGTGAAGGCAATGGGGATAAAAGAGGGCATGCCGTACTATAGGCTGGTGGAGCAGTATCCCCACTCGGGCATCGTGGCCTTTTCTTCCAACTATACCTTGTATGGTGATATGTCGGCGCGGGTTATGGCAATACTGCGCGCGGCAGTTCCGGAAGTAAATCAGTATTCCATCGACGAAGCTTTTCTTGACCTGCGGGGCATGGAGGGGATGGATCTGAAGAAATGGGGCGAGGAGCTTTGCAGGAAAGTGCAGAAAGGGACCGGTATGCCTGTCAGTCTGGGTATTGCGCCGACAAAGACTTTGGCCAAAATGGCGAGCAAGTATGCTAAGAAATATGCCGCCTACAATAAATGTTGTGTGATAGGCAATGACGAGCAGCTGGAAAAAGCGCTGAAGCTATTTCCGGTAGGCGATGTGTGGGGCATAGGGCGACGCACGACCCGTGCTCTTGAGCGATTCGGTATACAGACCGCTTATGATTTCACGCAGCAGCCGAGAGGATGGATACGCTCACACTTCCATGTCACGGGTGAGCGTACGTGGGAGGAACTGCATGGTGAAAGCATGATTGATATCGACGGAAGGCATGCTGTGGAGAAAAAGACGATACTCACGAGCCGTAGTTTCCCGGGAATGCTCACGGATATAGAGGACGTGAGGAGTCACGTGGCTAATTACGCGGCCCGGTGTGCTCAGAAACTGCGGAAGCAGAATTCGGTATGTTCTCTCGTGACGGTATTCGTACAGTCAAACCATTTCCGCGAGGATCTGGAGCAGTATGACAACAGCGCATACTATTCTTTTACGACGGCGACCAACACCACTACGGAGATTGTGGAGGTGGCACTCAGAATCCTCGACCCGATTTTCCGGAAGGGAATCTGTTATAAGCGGGCCGGAGTGATGGTCTCCGGTATATCGCGGGCAGATGCGGTGCAGCCCGATCTGTTCACATTCAATCCCGGCAGACGGAAAAAATATCAGGATGTGTCATCGGCGGTGGATATAATCAACCGTCGGCTCGGAGCGGATACGGTGGTACTCGGTTCTCAGCAGTACCGTCAGAAAGAAGAAGACGGCAAGAGCGTGACGTTTGTCAACGCCATTCGCCGTGCCATGAAATCGCCTGACTATTCCACCCGGCTCGGTGCTTTCAGGGTAGGGTGACGGAGGTTGTCTCCGTCAGTCGCCAACACTCGTACTGTCAGCTTCCGCAAGCGCTTGCGCCTCGAAGGCGGCCGCTTCCTCACGTGTCAGTTCGCCCTGAAATATACCCAGAAGGTCATACTTGAGTTCTTTTCCGTTGGAAAGCCCGATTGTATAATAGAGCGATGAGCGGCTTATCCGAACAATCTTTTCACCGGGATATTTCTTGGCCACACTGTTACGTATAGCTTTGGAAACGAGCGATTCGGGCACGCTCTTGTTTTTGCAGTCCACACTGGTCCATCGTCCTTTGCTGCTGAACTCGATTTTGGTACCGTTGGTAAGTTTCACATCATAATCTGTACGCTTGAGCAAATGGTGGTCGACTTTTATCATGCTTACTCTTGCTTTGGGAAAATGCTCCATAAGCATTTTCTGAGCAGCTTCAGGCAACTCCTCGCGCTTGATGGTGTATTTGTCAAAAGGAAGCTGTGCTGATGCAGAAATTATTCCGAGCATCAACGCTATCATCACAATAAGTCTTCTGGTCATCTGTAAATGTGCGTTTGAAGTCATATTTTTATTAAACTACCACATATAACTCTTTGCTCCAACCGAAGTTTCATGTGGTTGGGTAATCCTTGTGAAATGGTGGAATTGAGAATAATCTTATGATTATATTGTCAATGAAAATTGACTTATTCAGCCTTGTTGATCCGAGGTGGAGATAAAAGAAAAATCCTTATATTTACGAATTATCGCTCAACTTGTGAAGAGTCTTGAAGCTAAATAAATGAGGGTTTTAAGAGATAAACTGATTCTTCCAAAGTTTATTCAACAGTATAAGTCTGACCTTAAATAAGAATGATGCGGATATGATTAATTTTAAACTGAAGGATATTTCCAAATGGGGAAGTGAAAATTCCCAAGTTCTGATCCCTCCACTTCAGAGAGGTCTTGTATGGAAACCAAATCAGGTTGAAATGCTGTGGGATTCAATCATGAGGGGATTTCCTATAGGGTCATTCATGCTTTCTGATGCATCAGAAGGCAGATTCTTTTTATTGGACGGACAACAACGCTTTAATGCGATTGAGTTGGGATATATCCATAATCAGGAGAATTCGTCAGTATTATGGATTGATGTGGAGCCGGATATGCCTGATAATCCGACTCGTAAGTTTCTTATAAAAGTCACTACTAAATCCCATCCATGGGGATATAACAATGACGATGAGTCCTCCAGGCTGAATACGAATGAGAAAAGAGAAGCGATAATGGCCTTTGGACTCAGCGGAACTATATATAATTCTAATTTTAGTTTAACGCAGACGTGGCCGGTAAAGGCCAGAAAACCAATACCGTTCTTTTGTTTCTCGAATGCAGACCTGAATAATGAGACTAAATTCCTGGAAAGCGTCAAGGCCAATTATTCCACCTCGGAATTTACCAACAGAGATGCTGTACTTAAAGGGTTGACTATAGAAAATGAAACATACATTAAGTCTCTCTATAAAACTTTTAAGAGACTTGATGAATATATCATTACCTGCAATCATCTGACTAAAGAGGTGCTGGAAGCCGAAAGTGAGTCTGCCGATAAACAAAACGAGGAGGGGAGAACAGCACTTGAAATCCTGTTTTCCAGACTTAATACCGGGGGGACTCTGATTTCGAATGAAGATTTGTTATATTCCTCCATAAAATCATACTGGCCGGAAATAAAGGATGTGATAGACCGTGAATCAAGAAAGTACATGGGTCCGGCAAAATTGATTAACCTTGTTTTCCGGTTGATGTTGAGAGAGGATGGTCGCGGTTTACCAAGTTCTCCAACCCTCAAGAAGATTCGCAATATTGCTAAGAAAGAAGACTCCATTGCAAAACAGATTATAGAGTTCTGTAATTCTGATTTACCTACTGTTCTGAAATTAATAGATGAATGGCTGGAAGTAGGAACGTCAGAGACGGGAACACCGTCTATAATAAGAACTTCTATGATAAATAGAAGCGAAGATGTATATTTGCTTTTGATGTATCTTGCTGACGCTCAGATTGCTTCTGAGAACAAGTTTGATTCGGAATGCGTAAAATATATAAAAGGACTGGCTCTAAGCCTTCACTGGTTTGCTAAGAGTCCGCGCGAAATCGTAAACGCATTATTCTCATCCATTTCTACTGGAGGTTGTGAGTTGGAAGTATTTGAACGAGTAATATCCCATTGTATTTATAGGGATTGGCTGACTCCGATTTTTTCGCCTGAAAAATTAAAATCGCACATCTCAATCAGTGGGTATGCGGCTTGGCGCCCAATGAACAATCATCCTATAACTAATTTCTTTAATTTGATTTCAGGGAACAGAGAAATATTGTTGTATTCCCAGCGGGCATACATTAATTCTCATTTCCCGAATTATGATCCTTCGCGTAGAGACTTATGGGAGGATTATAATCGCCCGTGGGATTTCGATCACATTATTCCTCGGAATTGGATAGTGGGGAAACGGGGAGACTATCGTGAATATTGCAAGTATTGGTTAAATAATATAGGAAATCTGGCCGCAATTTCTTTTGACATCAATCGTTCGAAATCAGATAAGGATGAATATGATGAGTACATCAGTAATCGGGAATCATTGCTTTTCGATGATAGAATTTTGAAAATAAATAATAGGGTAGCTAATGATAAAGAACAGAGTTTCGAGTTTGCCACCATAACATTCAATAGATTATGCTCAATTTATTCAAATATCTTTAAGGAGATTGAAATTATATATCAGCCTCGGAATCTTGACGCCAAAATTATTGATCGGAAAAAACTTATTACAAGTTTCATTGAAGTCTACCCTGCTTTCAAAGTATGGAAATATTTAGATGGAGAATATTATTCGCTGGAATCGGATTATGACTGGATGTTTCCTTGGCTTGCTATCGGTCAATTAAAGGCTGATGTGTTCCTTGCCATCGAGCTTGATGGTGAGAAAGAATGCCGGATAGGGATCAGAAGAATAACCAACGGAGAGATTGACAAAAATATTAAGAATATGTTAATCACTGAAGCCGGTGAGCGGTTTCAAGATTTCGAGTGGTCTGATGATTATAATTATTATTGCTATAAATGTATTGAGTATGGAATGATTGATTCGAGATTACTTGCCGAAGAGGTTTCAAGGTTGAATCAGCTTGTTTCCTCGCCGAAGGTCAGATGATGTTGATAGGTTCCGCGCAGTATTGGCGGCGCCCGCAGTGAGGGCAGTGGGCGCCGCGCCACACGCTGTCGAATTGCTCGGCGGCGGCTTCCACAAGGGATGGATCATTGGTGAGGATGCCGGCTTCGAAGTTGCGGCGGTTGCTGCTTTTCATTCCTATTCCGGCTCCGGTCAGGTTGGCGGAGCCGATATAGGCTGTCTCGAAATCGAAGATTACGATTTTGAAATGGACTCTTGGGCAGAGCATCCGCTCCAGGCCTGTTTTCAGTATAGGATAGCGGTCAAAATCCTCCCGGAAGGCCGGACCCGGTTCTTTGGCATGAATCAGCCGGATTTCCACTCCTCGCCGCAGAAGATTGGCCAGCACTCCCAGAAAAGGGATGGCACGGTTCCCAGCTTTTACATACAGGTCTTTGATATCGGCTGTTCCGATCCAGAGTGATTTCTTCACCGAAGCCACTCGTTCAATCACCTTGTCATAATGGTCTTTCCCGGCTATAAACTCAACGCTCATATACAAAAATACGAAATTCAGCTAATTTTAGTGCCTTAATCTCTCAGAATTTGTTTTCATTTTGATGCTTTGAAGTTGAAGATCGGACGGATTATGGTGTTGATGGTTACGGTGTCGCCGATATTGGCTATGATTTCTGATGCGGGTTTATAGACCATTGGTGACTCGTCGCGGGTGAAGTCGTTGACTGATTCCGAATAGATACCCTGCATCGAGGCCTCGAAATCTTCCATCGTGATTTTCTCGTAGGCCTGCGTGCGGCTCAGCACTCGTCCTGCACCGTGAGGCGCCGAACGGTTCCAGTCGGGATTGCCCTTGCCGGTGCAAATCAACGAGCCGTCGCGCATATTCAGGGGAATGATGCAACGCTCACCTTCGGCCGCTGAGATAGAGCCTTTGCGTATTATGTTGTCATCGCTGATATAGTTGTGCACGGACTCAAACTCTTCCAACGGCTGCACTTCAGTGAAGAACCGCATAAGAAGCATGGATATGAGTTTGCGGTTGAGCGCTGCCCAGCGCTGACAAAGACGCATGTCGTGAAGATAATGCTCACGGGCTTCGCCTTCCACATAGCACAGTGCTGCAGGTAATGATGGCTCAGCCTCCTCATGATTCTTGCGCATTTTACGGATTACATCCTGGAGTTCGGAGCGCCGTCCGGCAGCCTTGTACTCTTCTATAGTTCGTCTGATCGTGGCTTCGAACTCATCGGCACCGTCCGTGAGATGCTTCACAGCCTTGGCCTGATAGATTTCGGCCACTTGTTTGCCGAGATTGCGCGATCCGGTGTGGATCACGAGATATACATTTCCATCATCGTCCCTGTCAAGCTCGATGAAGTGATTGCCGCCGCCAAGCGATCCGATGGCCTTGTTGATGCGCGCCGAATCCTTGATTTCACGGTAGCAGTATAGTTCTGTCACAAGCTTTTTCGCCTCACGGTAGATGTCCATTTCTTCTCCCATGAGGGGCTTAAACCCGAATTTGTCTTCGCGTACAATCTTGCCGGAAGGAACCGTGCTCCGGATATGCTCATGAAAAGCATGGAAATCAATATCAGCAAGTTTCCCGAGGTTGAGTATACGCATGCCGCAACCTATGTCAACGCCCACGATGTTGGGTATCACCTTGTCGCCGAGATCGCCGGTAAATCCGATAACGCATCCTGCCCCGGCGTGTACGTCGGGCATAATGCGTATTTTCTTGTCAGAGAACACGTCTATCGACAGTAGTTCCTTTATCTGCTCCAAGGCCGATTCTTCAATGTTTTCTGTAAAAATCTTCACGTCATATCCTTCAATTGTCTTCATAAATCAGAGTGTCTTTTGTTTTTGCGGCAAAGTTATTCGGGGTGTGCGCAATTATTTTGCGCAGTGCGGAAATTTCAAAATTACATGGCCTCCAAGTGTCATGTATGGATTGTTTTGTTTGCGAGTTTTGTGATTTGCTTAATAAAGGGCCTTTAAAGGGCTATGTACGGGCATTCCTCATTTTTTATTTGAAAACTGGTGCGGAATCGCTATCTTTGCACCGCCTCAGTCCGTTGAAACAGAGTTCCTGCTGTCTTATATCAGCAGAAAAGCGAATCACAGGGACGGCAATTTTGACGAACCGAAGCTATAGTTAACAATCAATAAATCATCAAAATCACACTTAATTATGGGACTTTTCGATAAAATATTCAAAGAAGTACCTGAAGAGGACAAGCTCACAAAACAGGAGGCATTTGCCGGCATAGCCCTTGCAATGGCCGGTGCAGACGGCAGCATCTCGCAGTCAGAATGGGACGGTATTGTAAACTACATCCGCCGCCTCCGTCTTTACGACAATTTCTCCGGTCCGGCTTTCGACAAGATGTTCGACAAGTTGTTCCGCATTCTTAAGAATCAGGGAGCAAGCGCACTTGTGGCATCGTCTATCGAAGGTCTCCCCGAGGATCTTAAACTCACGTCATTTGCTTGTGCGGTTGATATTGCGCTGGCTGACGGAGTGCTTGAGGAAGAGGAGAAGGATATAATCAATCAGCTTGCCGAGTCGCTTCAGATTCCTGAGCAGATTGCAATTTCAATCATTGAGGTGCTGATTATCAAGAACAAGGCATAACCCATATAGCCTAAAGTGGTTCAGACTCCGGGACATGCTTCACGGTATTTCCCGGAGTTTTTTGTTCCTTGTTCCCTTTTTTTCGATGGCCTCTCTGGAGGTATTAAGTTTATTGTATTCATATTGGTATTGTTGTATATAATACACTGCGAAGTTGTATCAGCGGTGCGTAATCATTTTACGCAGCAAAAGAAATGTCAGGATGACGCATTTTGCGATACAGGATTGGAAAATATCATGGATTTCTAAAATTCTTACAGCTTTATCCGGGTTTGAGACACATTGACTATTTTATTAAGCAATAAGAAGGACTTAATCGAAATCTGACACGCTCTTCTTCAGCGGCTCTCTTCTTCATATTTTTTAGCGGCTATGCGTACGCTTTCAGCGATGCGTGAGCGAAATTCCGGTGGGGCTATGACTTCGGCATGGCCGCCGTAGCCGAGTATAAGACGCTCAAGTTCGTGATTGATTACGACTTTAAGCGACAGCTGTATGCTGCCGTCACGAAAACGTTGCTCTACTTTCTGTGATTTATGGAATGGCTTGGATTCTACGTAGGGAGCTTGCTGACGGTCAATCCTTATGACCACGCGACGCGCTTTGTCGCAGATCTGCTTGGTTACTCCGATTGTGTCGTCAAAGAAGTGTTCCGGGTCGAAGTCCACGCATTTTCTGAATGGGTGCTCCTTGTCTTGCCTGACAGAGATGATTCTGTCCAGAGCAAAGATATTGACATGAGGGGAGCGATTGGTAGCTTTCTCGCAGATCAGAAACCACCGGTTGCGGTATTCTTTCAGAAGATATGGGTATACTGTCAGTGCTTCCGGATGGCGAGCTTTGAACGACTGATATTCTATAACCAGAGTGTGCCGCTTTCTTACGGCTTCATATATTGTGCCGATAAACTGCGCGCCTTTGTAACCCGCCACGTGCTCCATATCCATGGCCGGAGTCGATGAGCCGGTCTGACGCGAGATCTGCTCGTTCAGCTTGCTTATGATGTCGATTGAGGATGCCAGTTGCGGAAAACCCTGTAGTTGCCGTAGAATATCAAGGGCGGAGTTCAGCGCGTCAAGACCTTCGTCGTTCAGCGGCAGATGGGTGATGCTGTAGTCAGGGTCATCGTATTCGTAATACTTGTTTTCACGGACCACGATGGGTGCGTTGTACCCCAGACGGTCGCTGCGCATCAGGGCAAGGTCGTTCTGAAACGTGCGGCGGCTTATGGGGTTGCTTCTTCCCTCAAACTCTGCCAATGCATCGGTGCAGGCGTCGATAAGGTCATTGATGGTCCAGCGGCGGTAACGGTTCTGAAGACATTTGTCAATCGTGGAGATGCGGATGAGAGTGGCTCGATTTAGCGGCATGACAAAAAATTTCCGCTAATATATAAATTTTCCTGCAGTGCGCAAATCAACTGCGCACCGTCTTCTCACCTTTGCGTCATAAAACATAATAATATGGTAATAGAAGGAAAAACTACGTCGGCTGAGATTTTTACCTCCGATATAGAGGAGTCGGCTCTCAAGTGGGTGGAGGAGCTATGCGATCACCCCGCCATGGAAGGAATTCCGGTGGTGCAGATGCCCGATGTCCATGCCGGTGCATCATGCAATGTCGGCACGGCATATCCTGTGGGTATGTATGTAAGTCCCGATCATGTAGGCGTTGACATCGGGTGCACTATATCCGTGCACCGGCTGTCTCATTCGGTCGACGCCAGGGATCTCGCGCTTCTTGATCATCGTATCCGAGAGGCTGTCCCTATGGGAAATGAGATATGTGCCAGAAACTCTCTCAATGAAAAAGAGTTGTTCCGTTTTCTCAATTCCCGCTATCAGAAGGCCCGCTCTGCATCGCCTGATATAATTAATGAGGTTTCGCGTATTGATGCGGTATTCATCGCAGATTTCTGCCGGCGCATAAAACTGCAGGAATCCGTATTCTACAAAAGCCTGGGCACCGTAGGCGCAGGCAATCATTTTATTGAATATGGAGAGGATGTGGACAGCGGCGACGGATGGCTCACGATCCATTGCGGTTCGCGTAATCTGGGAGTAAAAGTAGCAAACCACTGGCATAATGTCGCCTGGAATCCTAAACGTGCCCGATATGCAGGGTATCTGTGGGGAGACTCTCTGATGGCTTATCTTTCCGATATGGTCATAGCGCAGGCTTACGCTCTCTATAATCATCAGGTAATCCGTGACCGAGTATTCTCAATTCTTAAAAAGCTGTGCAAGGCAAGTTGCGAGGAATCGATATTCACCACCCATAATTACATTTCGGTGGAGGGTAGCCGCCCTATGCTCCGCAAAGGCGCCATAGATGCGTCGGAGGGACGGAGATTGGCCATCCCGTTTAATATGCGCGACGGCATTGCTATTTGCGTGGGAAAGGGCAATGAGCGTTGGCTATGCAGCGCTCCTCATGGTGCCGGACGGCGAATGAGCCGGACCCAGGCCAGAAAGCTGATTTCTCTTGACGATTACAGACAGAGTATGAGCGGAATATTTTCCACCTCCGTCGGCGACGCAACGCTTGACGAATCCCCGATGGCCTACAAGCCTACCGAAGAGATTATCGAACGTATCAAACCTACGGTAGAAGTCATATCTATGATTAAACCGAAACTTAATATTAAACAATGAAACATTTCGTCCAGATTACAGCGGGGAGGGGGCCGGTGGAATGTGCAAGAGCGGTGGCTCTTGTCGCTCGGGAAATAGTCCGGGCTATTCCCACGCTGCGGCTTATTGACAGCGAGCCCCACAATCAGGCCGAAGGTTGCTTCATGTCGATGACTTTCGTCTCAGATGAGGCGATAGCTCATAACGTAGAAAACCAATGGAAGGGCTCGGTGCTCTGGCGCTCTACAAGCAATCATTTTCGGCCGGCGCACAAACGCAGCAATTGGTTTGTAGGAGTAAATTTTTTCGAAGAGGTGGAACTTCCGGAAATCCGTGATTGCGATATCGTTTATGAGACGTGTCGGTCGGGAGGTAAAGGAGGTCAGAACGTAAATAAAGTTGAGACCGCCGTCCGCGCTGTCCACAAGCCCACCGGCCTTTCGGTGAAGTGCACTGACGAGCGTTCCCAGTCGCAAAACAAGGCTCTTGCCCGCGAGCGGCTGCTTCTTAAGCTTCGGCGGCTTCACACCAGCGCCCTTGCTGACTCGAAGTCACGCCAATGGAGCAATCACGATTCTCTCCAGAGAGGCAACCCCATAAAAATATTTTCCGGTCCCCTTTAATCCGTCATCTCTTTTGAGATGTTTCATTATTGATTCTCTGAGTAAATTTGGCGGTTCAGTATGGAAAGCCTAACTTTACAATAACAAATATCTGAAATCGGCCCCTAAAATAATGGAGAATTCAAACATAATCATTGACTTATGAGCATGAGATTTACACCCGACAAAATCACAAAGTTGGCTCCCGACGAGATATTCGTCTTCGGAAGCAATCTGGCCGGACGTCATGGCGGTGGCGCGGCACTCACAGCTATGCAGCACTTTGGCACCGAGTGGGGTAAAGGTGAAGGAATACAAGGGCAGTCATATGCCATCCCCACCATGCAGGGTGGCGTGGAAACCATAAAGCCATACGTTGACCGCTTTCTTGATCTGGCTTATGAGTGGGACGAGACAACCTTCCTGGTAACGCGTATCGGCTGTGGCATCGCCGGTTTCAAACCCGAGGAAATAGCCCCGCTCTTCGACCGTGCCCTTGACATGTACAACGTTGTTCTTCCCGAGGACTTCTTCGACATCCTCATCGCCCGCCGCAAACGCCTCGGGCTGCCGTTACCCGCCGGCCTCCCGGATGAATACAAATAAACGGCACCCCCATCCACCTTCCCATACAAAATCGGCAAAAATCGGCGGTCAAAACCTAAAAGAATCCGATAAGGCTGCGACGGAGAGTGGCGCTATCCTTATCGCCACCCATCCTTACTGCGTCTATAAAGATATCAACGCTCCATGACCATTCCTCCCTGGGAACGTCGGCCTCCGGCCGTCGAACCTCCAATCTCCCTATCCATCCCACCCCTCCCTAAAATAAAATCACACTCAGAGATTTTTTACAATTCCACCTATCTTTCCCATAGCTTCCTTGCCTTCGGTACTGAATCGAAAGGATTAGACACGAAAAAAACCTCAGAACTATTTGGTAATATGATGTTTGTCTTGTTTGGACTGATTTTAGTCCGAGGTCACAAGTGGAGCTGGCGGCGCCACGAAAGACCGCTAATTCTCAATGAATTAGCGGTTTTTTTATTCAACTACACCCCTCCGAGTCACCACAACCTTCAGCTCGGCGAGGACACGAGCCAAAAGTCACCACGCCCACCCTAACGCGCTGAAATATCGCTTGTTATGCGTGTCACGACGGGCGCATATCTTTTCTTGTGACGGTTTAATTCGCTGATAATCAGCATACCTTTCAAATTCGTCCAAATCCGTTCAGCGTCATTCAACCCCTCACCACCGCCTTACACCACAAAATTCAACAGACTTTAACCATATTCCAGCGATAAAACCTTTAGCTCGACGAGGCTTGACCGAGTCAAATGTGGTGACCTCAGCCAAATCGACTTGTCGCTTTCGCTCCGCCGAAAGAAAATTTCTCCGGGTCACCACGCTCAAGTCTAAAATCCTGTTAAGGGTTGCCTATACTTGCTACTCCATCTTCAAGGGTGTGATGAAGATAAAAACTTGTTGACCGTCTTTGGCTGTGAAATTTGTCAACTGTTCGAGTTGCTTGACGTAGCCAACAGAGTGTTCACGGATATTTTCAATGATTTCGGTGTCGGAAGTTCCGTCGGCTTTCTCGGTGGTGCGGATAATCATGTCGTCGGTTATGTTTGAGCCGTTGAAGAAGCGTGAAGCCTGCGACATCGCCTTGACAGAGGCGACACGATTGAGTGCCGACTCTGTCTTATATTTCTCCTTGTCGAGCTTGACAACCGACATAAGATATGAGTTATCGTAGTCCTCGACGGCTTTCACGCCGTCGAAGGGCGCGTTCTTATACATTCGCACAAGGAAGTTGGTCAGCGCCGTCTTCTCCTGGTTGTAGCTTTGGGCAAACGCTTGAAAAGCAGTGGCTAATAGAATCAACGTCAAGACAAAAAATCTGCTCATTTCTTGGGATAAATTATTGTAACATCATCGCTTTTACGAAGGATATCCATCAACTTGAGATATAGCGAAATCAGACAATCGTTGTCATCGACGTTAAACCAATAAGGATAGCGATAAGTGGAGTATATATCCCATTCGGAGAGCCGAGGAGAATTGGAATAAATACCGGCAAACAAATCTTTAAAAGTATTGACAATATTATCGTCCAACTTACCCGTATTACTTCTGTCAATTATCCCGATATAACGTTGACGTAAATAAGAGACCACAGCATAGAACTTGTTTTCCATTCCTTCTATGGAAAATTCAATACCTGCATCCGGAAGATCCCAACCTATATTCTGCATAGAAATCAACTGCGGCAATCCTTTTTCAATCAATTCTCCGTTTAGTTTAGATTGGATATTTGCCCAAATTTTTTCATACATGAGTTTTTTGCAAATTTCAGAGGTTTCCCAGAGTTCTCTGCTCAGCTTTTCAAGCGCGACTATCTCGTCTCCCTTACAGGCTGAATATTTCAGATATTTTTCTATTTCCATCCTAATTTCCTCAGAAATTTCCGAAGAATTTGAATTGATCATAGTGTCAAGATAATTTTTGTAGTGAAATAAGGCGCTATGGATACTGAAAGGCTGGTCACGAGTCAATAGTTTGTCGTTAACCCATTCCCTGATATCCTTCTTGTATGTTTTGGTAATCAACCTGCACCTATTCTTTGTCGAATTAAAGGAGTACTCACTTGGCATAAACGGATATTCACGGGAAAGATACAATACATAAATATTGCCGAAGCCTTCAGCGAGTCTCTGTTCCACATACCGATCTATTTGTCGATATTGTTCAGGCGCATTGTTGACTTTGTTCTCTATAATTACGACTGTGCTTTCACCTTGAATCAAAATATCGATATTGTCTTTCTCAATAAGAACAGTCCAGTTCTCTTTTTGGTGAGAAAGTCCGCGTTGAATTAAATCGTCCAGAAAAAACTTCAGAATCTCCGAATCATATATTAACAACTCGCCCAGAATGCGGCTATGGGAAGTCTCATGCAACCTCCCTCTGACCACAGCCTGAATGAGATTGAATGAACGATTGTCGGTAATCAAACTCTCATTAAGTTCGTTTACTAACGCACTGAAGATGATAATGCCTTTAATATCCACCGTAATAATTCAAGCTTAATACGAGATCCTTTAACTGAGGTTCTTGCCGTTATTAGTCGATTCTATCGTTAGACACAACCCTTAAAGATGAGTATTTACTTATCTCTGATAGTGGTAAAATTACAAACATCCTAAATGATGGAGAGTTGATGATTTTTTGATAAACTTCTTCTGCTTGCGTTAAAGTATGATCATCGAAGCGATATAAGGCTTTATCTCTTTCGCGAGTGTCTGTAAAGCAGTATTTATCATCGTACATGTCACTTATATAAAATATATTTTTAAATAAACCAGTTCCATTAATACATAATACTGGCCGGGAAAGGTCGCGGTCAGTCTCCGCAAAGTAAAAATCAGAATTAGGAATCTTATATATATAGATTCCCCGATCTTCGTATACCCAAGATAATCCACCTTTTCTCCTATTAGCGCATAATTCCAACGCATGAAAATCGGAATATTCACCTGTATTATCTACAAGGTGGAAATTCAATTTCTCTTCCCTTATGGCCTGGTTTATGTTATTTAGAACATGCACAATAGAATCACTATTGTTACGAAAATAGAATGAATGATAACCATCTTCTTCATCATCATTAAGACAGAACCAAAGATTATTTTTGGAATAAGAACAAACATCCAATCCCTTATCCCTCATATTGCTAAAACTAATATTATCTAATCCAATATTGTCAAGAGCTTCATATAGATATTTGGTAACTTTGTTCTCATTACCGATCCGACTCCATCTAAGTTCAATTGGAATGACACAATAACTTTGAGGGTTTTCTATAAGATTTTTGAATGGCGAACTATATTCAGCAGGAACTTTCTTAATAAAGTAGTCAAGGTGTTCAAAGCCGATTCTTTCATTTTTGTTGTTTAAAACATAACCATATTCATCTTTTATTAAGGCACGAGGTTCTTCGATAGAGATAGACCAAGACATGGTAGTCTTACACAATTCACGCACTCTCGGTATTAAGTTTGCTATAGCCTTGAGCTCATTCTCCTTCTGAAGATTGAACAACTTCAATTCCATACCGAAAGTGTTTCCGGCAAATTCACATTCGCTTCCGTGATTCTTGGCATAGGTAACGAGATGTGGAAGGCTGACGGTAGCTTTTGCCGTTACCCCATAACCCGCACCATTCGGGTTCTCATATTCAGACAGAATATTGTACTCCTTGATTGAACCATTACTTACGGTTACAATTTCATCCTTTACAAGTTCGTCATTGAGGATTGTGGTGTTAGCGGACACAAATGCCCCGTATGCCTGCTCAATGGCAGTGCGGAGGGCGTTTTTGATGGCCTCATCTTTTGTCGATCCGTCAGAGGTTACAGTAAGTGTAATTTCATCTTTGTCACCGGCGTAACAATTTAGTCCGCTGGTTGCTGCCAAGAGCATAAATAATATTCGAAGAATCTGTTTCATAACTTATTGATTTTACCAGTTTAGATATACTTTTGTTTCGGATTGGTTTTCAGCCCATTTTTCGGCTACAGAGCGACAAGCGGCTATAGTTGCCATTGAACGGGCGTGAGAATTGGATTGCTCGCGTTGACGGAATTCTTTCTCGTCATTGTATTCTTTGAGTCGCTGTTGCCATTCGCGCTCCTTGTCAGATGATAGCTTTTCGGCAATCTGCGCCACCAAAGCATCGGCATCGGCGTAAGATGAAGACGTTATGGAGATTGAGCTTAGAGAAGCCAACGCTTCGCAGCCTCCCTCTGAATCGGGTTTTGCAGCCCAGACACTCTTGGCCTTGGACAATAGAGCCGCACATTCAGCGTCGATTTTTTGCTGGTATATTTTGGTGACTTCGGCAAGAGCCTGCTCGTGGCAGTCATAGCAAATGTCGGGAATGGACATCAGTGAGGCGATGGCTCTGTCATAGTCACCCGTTGAGGCCATTGTCTTCGCTTCGGCAATCAGTCGTTTGCAGTTGTCGATATAATAAGTCTCTATCTTTCCTCTCGCGTTGTCAAACATGGTTTTAAACTGCACATTACCAGGCTTGAGAGCGTTGAATGCCGTTTGCCATGTCTTGGTTTCATTAATGCCTATGCCTTTCAGTTCAAATGTCGAGGAGGCGTATGTTTTGTTCTCGACTATATCGCCGAGGATAAAGGTCACTTCAATGGTCTGAGTGATGCGTGGCGGCGTTGTAGGCGCGACATCTTTCTCAAGCACGTTGCACCTGGCAAGCATAACGAAGCGGTCGGTGCGGCTGGCGCATCCAAATCCGTTTTGCGTCAGCGCCTGCTCCATTTTAGCAATGAGCGACTGTTTTGCCTTTTCCGGAATATCTGCACCAACCACAACAGGGAAGTATGAAATCAGTCCGTTGTCTTGTCCGTTTACAGCCGGGTGCGACAGCAGAAGGCAAAACAGCAGTAATATTACTGTCTTTTTCATTTCTCGCCTAATATTAATATGGCCTCGCCGAGACCGCGGATTACTACTTTGGATGTGATATTATATGGCGGCTTTTGCAGATGCTTGCGCAATGCTGTGGCAAATGCGCGAGCATCCATCCCCTTGCCGTTCTTATCTTTCAAATGTATGCGCACCTGCTCAAACTGGGAGAATGACTCCGTGCCGTCGCTGAGGTTGAAGCTGCCGTTAACCGTGTTATCGCGCATCCATTGCTGTATGCAGTCGGTTAGTTCCTCGCCATTATACTCGGTTTCGAGGTCGTTCTCCCAACTGTCCCAACAGCGGACTGTAAGTGTGATTTCACGACCATTCTTCTTCTGGTCGTCATACCACTTGTCAAGCTGCTTGTCAAATTCTTTGACATTGTCCTTCACAGCCTTTTCGAGCGCCACGGGGATTGCTTCAGTGGTGGGCTTTGAATTGCCCGTAGCTGTGGCAATGCGCTTGTTGGTGTATGCGTCAAAGGCTTCGAGGGTGAACGACACAATCTTGCCGGCTGGGTCTTTGGTGATGTTCCACCACAGCTGAATCACTATGTCGGATTTCATTCTCCGCTTAAGAATGTCGAGCGGAGTCTCGGCGATTGACGCGCCGGATGTTTTGCTTGACATAGCATTGTCCTCTGCCTGTTTCACTCCAAGTGATTTGATTTCCATCTCTGCATCTTTCAAGCTGTAGCCCATGCCGGTAAGAACACCACCCACTTTTGAAATGACCTGTGGTAACTCGATGTCTTCAGTAAAAGCTCGTTGATAGTCGGACACTTTCACGGTTGTCCCTTGATTGTCGAAAACTTTTGTAAAATAACGCTGTACGCACCAGTTGTCGCTTGGCAGAATCATCAGCGTCGGTTTCTTCGCATTTTCAGCCCAACAAACACTGCTGATAACGAAGCTTAGTAGTGCAAGAAAAAAGCGGTTCACTATGATAATTATCTTGCCGCGGTCATCCTCTCGTTGGCGTGATTGGTTTATAAAAGAAAAAAGCGTAGGAATCTGTATGGCGCATGGTAAAAAACCTGTGTTTA
>LUJP01000058.1 GCA_001689535.1 Bacteroidales bacterium M5 | reverse complement strand
TAACTGCTCGTCATTTGCCGATGCAGAAGCGGGTGAAGACGGTTTGGAGGATTTCGGGGGTGGTGATGGAGCCGGTGATGGTGCCGAGGTGGTGGATGGTTTCGCGGAGGTCCTGGGCGATGAGGTCGCCGCTCAGTGATTGATTGAGGCCTTGGATTACGCGGCGGATTGATTGGCGGGCGTCAACCAGAGCCTGGTAGTGGCGTGCGTTGGTCACGAGAACTTCGTTTTCTGTGGCTCTGGCGGCTCCGGAGCGGTCGTGGATAAGGTTGAGCAGTGTGGGCAGTCCGCGGCCGTCAGCGGCGCTTATATGGCAGATTTCGGCACCGATTGATTTTGCCGCGGCTTCGGCAGCGGTGGTGTCAAGCCGGAGGTCGGATTTGTTGATGGCTGCTATTACGGGCGTGGACTCTCCGTCGGCCGTGGCGGTCTGAGCAACAGTCGCGGCGGTTTCGGCGAGTTTCTCGGCCGGTGTGGCGGGATCGATTACCCACACGATTATCCTTGCGCTCCGGGCTTTGGACAGGGTGCGGTCTATGCCAAGGCTTTCGATCGGATCTGAAGTCTTGCGGAGGCCAGCGGTATCGATAATGCGGAATACGGCTCCTTTTATCGTCACGGTGTCTTCGATGGTGTCGCGGGTGGTTCCGTGAATGTCCGAGACGATGGCACGGTTGTCACCCAGAATCAGGTTGAGAAGGGTCGACTTTCCTGCGTTGGTATTTCCGATTATCGCCACGGGGATACCTTCTTTTATGGCTGAACCGGTGGCGAATGAATCCACAAGCCGCGATACAGATGAATCTATGTCATTGGCGAGTTCGAGCAATTGGTGGCGCGATGCGAATTCAACATCTTCTTCCGAGAAATCGAGCTCGAGTTCGAGCAATGCACATAGACTCAGAAGCGTCTCGCGGAGTTCACGGAGTTTCCGGGAAAAATTGCCGCGCATCTGGTTGATGGCTAGGCGATGTGAGGCGCGTGAATTTGAGGCTATAAGGTCGGCCACTGCTTCTGTTTCGGCAAGATCCATCTTGCCGGATGCAAACGCCCGGCGCGAGAATTCGCCCGGCTGGGCCATACGTGCGCCAGCGTCAATAAGGAGTCTTAAAAGTTCGCTCTGAATCCATGTGGAACCATGTACGGAGATTTCCACGACGTTCTCGCCGGTAAACGAACGTGGTGCGCGAAATAGTGTGATGAGCGCCTGGTCGAGACTGGAGCCATTGTCGGCAGGGTCGATGATTTCGCCCAGGTGGGCTGTGTGTGTGGCGGCGGTTTCAATATCGCATCCGCGCCATATTCTGGAGACTATTCCGAAGGCGTCGGGACCGCTTACTCTGGCAACTGCTATCCCTCCGATGCCCGGAGGGGTGGAGATAGCGCAAATTGTATCGTCTTGGTCTATGAACATTGTTTCAGATATAAATAATTTACGGTTGACGGGTCAGCGGCGGTTTGACCATGAGTTGAAGTCACATTCTTTCTCCACCGCGAGTTCTATCGAATCGGGAAGAGCCGAGAAGAAATCATGTCCGGTGATGCGTTCCACTTCGTCAATAGATACGGCTGTGGCCTGCATGCCGCCTTTCACTCTGTCGTTGGGCATGATGAATCCGATGCCTCTTACAGGGGTAGTGTAGGGCGAGAGGATTACTTTGAAAAATCTTTTGGGTACCGCAACACGGTTGTCGCCTATGAAGTCGCGGAGAGTGTCGGTGAGTACCGGCCCGCAAATTATGATTATAGCGCTGTCGGTGCGTGCTACCGACCGACATTTTTCCTCAAGGCGTTTCCAAGCGCCGGTATTAAGCACCTTTGCCTGCGGGCAGATATTTACCATGCAGAAAGTCTCGCGCATAGCCGTGGCATCCCACTTCATATCGCCTGCCGGCGCCATGTGGCCGCGGTCGTAGCCTGAGTAAAGGTAGTCATATGTTTCTGCGCAGCCCTCCACCGAATCGTCGCTGTAGAACTGGCTGCTTCGCTTTATATCGCCATTGGTTTCGTCGGCGGTCAGTTCCCATGCCACCCAGTTGGGTTCGTGCATACGGGGATTGAACGATACGTCCATGGCCTTATAATTCAAAAGCCTTGAGTCGAGAGCCGGATTTGTCACAACCTTCATCAGCTCTTGCGCCGGGATGCGGACGGATCGGTTGTCATCAGGCAGCGCGGAGGGACGGTCTGAGGCGTCATGTGCCACAAGTCGGCTTATCCCCGCCATTATGAGCAACAGTGCGCATACGGCAAGGATTCTGCCCAAGGATACCGTGTTGTGTTTCTTTTTCTTTTTCTTTTTATGTTTAGCCATTAGATATCTATTTGAAGTTGTTGATCATTGCCGAAATCTCAATCACGTCGTCGAGCGAGGTGCAGTCGCTTATCGGCAGGCTCACTATTTCCGATGCCAGAGCCTCTGTGAGTGATAAAGGAGCGTGTGTAAGATAAGACAGGCAAGGCTGCCGATGTGGAGGCACGGGATAATGTATGTCAGTTTCCACTCCATTTGATGCCATATAATTTCTGAAATCGTCGCGGCGACCTGAACCGATTCTCACCACATACTGATGCCAGACGCTACCGGGATTGTAGGGCGTTCTCACCAGCGGATTGTCGATAAGCGATCCGTAGAGGGTGGCGCGCTGACGGCGCCGGTTGTTTGTTTCCGGGAGGTCCTTCAGCTTATCTGAAAGCATGGCTGCATGAATAGAATCGAGGCGTGAGTTGACGCCGAGATATCTGTAATGGTTTCTCGTGTCAGAGCCATAATTTGCAATTTGCCTTACGGTCCGGCATAATTCTGTATCAGAAGAAACCATGGCTCCTCCATCGCCGAGTGCGCCGAGATTTTTAGTGGGATAAAAACTGAATGCCGCGGCATGCCCCAGCGATCCAACTGAAAAACCGCCGCTGATTCCGGCATTCAAAGCCGACGCTCCTATGGCCTGAGCTGCATCTTCAATCACGAAGATTCCCTTGTCTGTGGCAAGGTGAAGCATTTCCTCGTCCCAGGCCGGCGAGCCGTAAAGATGAACCGTAATTACTGCACGGGTGCGTGGGGTGAGCGCACGTGCCGCTATTTCTCCGCTCAGATTCATTGTGTCGGGATCAGGATCGACGAGAATGGGCTTGAGGCCGGCATTGACCACCGAGAGAACGGTGGCTATAAATGTGTTGGCCGGAATAATGACCTCGTCGCCGGTTGTGAGGCGTCCCAATTCCATATATGCCCTCAGTATGAGAAAAAGGGCGTCATAGCCGTTGCCGCAACCCACGGCCTCGCATCCGGCGCCGATGAATGCGCTGAGATTGCGTTCGAAATCCCGATTCTCTTCTCCGCCTATATAGCGCCCGGAATCTATCACTCTCGTGGCAGCATTCCGTAGCTGTCGGGCGTAGCGGGCATTGATGCCGCCAAGTTCAAGAAAAGGGTATCGCTTCATTTTACAATGTCATCTTATCGCGTAAAGCTGTATAATCACTGTCGCTGCGGATATAGTCTGCTTCATCGAAATCTGTGGAACTCAAGGTAAGGCACACGGCATCACCTGCAAATGAATGCAGCGAGTGCCAGAGGCCGGCAGGAATGTAGAGCGCTTCCCGTGGATTGTCAAGATGGAAAGTGATGGAATCAGTTCCGTCCCATACCGTAACGTCAAATTCACCTGCGGCGGCCACTATGGCCTGTTCCTCGCGGTAATGCGCATGGCCTGAGTGACGGCTGTCGGTATTGATGTCGTAGATATAGAATATCCGGCGGATAGCGAAGGGGAGCGTTTCGGAATTTGCCGTGGAAATGCATGAGTAGCCTCCGCGGCTTCCTTTGAGAGAAAGCCGTCGGCAATCGGTAATAAAAGAGGCGGGAAGGAGTTTAGTTGATTCCATTTTTCAGTATCTCTTCAAACTCAGTCTTGTCTTTAATATCGTCGTTATGATCAGGAAGGGTGTCGCATATTTCGAGCACCGTGTTTCCGCTTCCCAGGCATTCTATCTCATACCAGGTCATTGCCGGAAGGAACAGACCTTCGTCGGGCCGGCTCAGAGTAAATATGGTGGTGCCGTCGGCCGATTCGGTGATAATCCGGGTCATTCCCTTCAACGATATGATCACGGCGTTTGTATGATAATGAGCACGTCCTTCAGCATAATCAGCGATGTCGGGGGCCGTAAACCATCGTGCAGTCACCGGCTGTAGGGGGAGTGTGCCGGGATACTGCAATACTCCCATGCAGCCACGCGGGTAGGCTATTCTTATTGTTTTGAAAACTTCAGGTTTATTCCACTCCATATTCCGCGAGATTTAGCAGATAGCGTCCGTAATCGTTGCCTTGCATGGGCGTGGCAAGCGCTTTCAGCTGTTCGGCGTCGATCCATTTTTTTCTGAAGGCGATTTCTTCAAGTGCGGCCACTTTGAAACCCTGGCGTTTCTCTATCGAGCCTATAAAATCGGAGGCTTCGGCGAGCGCGTCGACCGTACCCGTGTCAAGCCATGCGAATCCTCTGCCGAGACGCTGGACCTTCAGCGTGCCCCGAAGCATGAACTCGTGATTGACGGAGGTGATTTCAAGTTCCCCGCGCTCCGACGGCTTTACGCCAGCGGCGATATCCACTACTGAATTGGGATAGAAATAGAGGCCTACAACCGCGAGGTTCGATGCCGGACGCTGTGGCTTTTCCTCCAGATCCACTGCGTTGCCAGCCTCGTCCACTTTCACCACTCCGAATCTCTGCGGATCGGTAACCGGATAGGCAAATATTGTAGCAAGGCCGTTGGCCGCATTTGCCGAGGCATTTTCAAGCATGGCTGTGAATCCCTGGCCGTAGAATATATTGTCGCCGAGTACGAGGCACACATCGTCGTTTCCAATCCATTCGCGCCCGATGAGGAATGCTTGCGCGAGGCCTTCAGGCCGCGGCTGCTCGGCGTAGGAGAAATTCACACCAATGTCCTTCCCGTCACCAAGAAGCCTGCGGAACGCGGGAAGATCATCAGGTGTGGAAATTATCAGAATGTCCCTTATTCCCGCCAGCATAAGGACGGAGATGGGATAGTAGACCATGGGCTTGTTGTAGATGGGTATGAGCTGCTTCGACACTCCGCGTGTCATGGGATAAAGCCGAGTACCGGATCCTCCGGCGAGAACTATGCCTTTCATTGTGTCTGAACGTGGTTAACGGTCGCCATACATTTGTTCGTAGTATCGCAGGTAATCGCCGGATGTGACACGCGCCACCCATTCGGGGTTGTCGAAATACCATTTGATGGTCTTTTCGATTCCTTCGGTGAACGGGGTTTCGGGATACCATCCGAGTTCTATGGCGGTCTTGGCGGGGTCTATAGCGTAACGCATGTCGTGTCCCGGACGGTCGCTCACGAATGTTATCATATCATGATTCACATTTTCAAGCGGCTGATGCAGCTGCGTGCGATACTGGGGATTATCCCTGAGCATCCGTGCCATTATGTCGATGATGGTCTTGACTATGGTGATGTTCTGCTCCTCGTTGAAACCGCCTATGTTGTATACCTCGCCGGTGCGACCGTGGCGAAGCACGGCGTCGATGGCGCTGCAGTGGTCATCGACATAGAGCCAGTCGCGCACATTCTCACCCTTTCCGTAGACGGGCAGGGGAATGCCTTTGAGTACATTGTTGAATATGAGCGGGATGAGCTTTTCGGGGAATTGGGCGGGGCCGTAGTTGTTGGAGCAACGGGTTATGTTGACGGGGAGTCCGAAGGTTTCGCTGTAGGCTTGCGTGAGCATGTCGGCGCTTGCTTTGGATGCCGAGTATGGCGAACGGGGCGTAAGAGGAGTGGATTCCTTGAAGAGCTCTTTTCCGAACGTCTTGAGATCTTTGCGTCCGGTGGCAACGCGTCCGGTTTCTTCGTCGAGTATGAGGGGAACCGGGGCATCGAAATCGCGGGAGAGAGAGCCATATACCTCGTCGGTGCTGATCTGAAGGAATTTTTTGCCGTCGCGGTATCGGGGCTTCCCGTCTTCGGTCTTTCCATAGAGCCAGTGCCGACGCGCCGACTCAAGAAGAGTGTGTGTGCCGAGCACATTCGTTTCGATGAAAGAGCGTGGATTTTCTATGCTTCGGTCTACATGGCTTTCCGCAGCGAAATTCACCACGAAATCCGGATCGATTTCTTCCATCACGCGGTTTACCGTCGGTTCGTCACAGATGTTGCTTTTTACGAACCTTACGTTTGGCAGCGTAAGTTCGGTTTTTATAGTTTCGAGATTCCCGGCATATGTAAGGTCGTCGAATACAGTCACGTCAATATCGTCACCCCATTTATTGAGGATGTATTTTACGAAATTGGCCCCTATGAAACCGGCTCCTCCGGTAACAAGATATTTTTTCATCACAAATGAGAAGAAAGTGCGTTGATGGAACATGGAATGGGGTTTCCGGGCGAATTACCGGTCTCCATGCCGTAGAGGATTGGATTATTTTTTATCGTTGCAGTCTTTTGAGCCGCAGCATCCGCTTTCGCCATTATGGTGATGGGTGCCGTTGCAGTTTTCATGATTGCCGTTGCAACCTGTGGCTGCTTTCTTTGCTCCGGGTTTTGCGGGAGCTGCCGCATAGCCCACTTTCTTGAAGGCTTCGATAAGTTTGGCGTTGGACGTCTTCTCATCATCGAAAGTGATGGTGACGAGCTGGTCGGAAAGAGATGTGGTGATTTTCTTCACACCTTTCTCGAAGCGGAGATTGCCCTTGATTTTGTTTTCACAGTTCTGGCACGACATTCCGGGATTTACAGTGAATGCCGTGGTTACGGTTTTGGCGCCTGCTGAAAGAATGCCAAATGTCGCAATTAGAAGGATAATTGACTTTTTCATATCTCTTGTTTTGTTTTTGAATACAGTGGGTGATTTATGTAGCCCGGAGCGGACTGATCTCTACTACAAAGTTATGAGAAAATTGTGTAAATCATGTCCGTAAGGCACTATTTTTATTGACGACGTTAATATTTGGTCAGAGTGTACCTTACGCCCATGTAAATCAGGGCGCCGTGAAGCGGCGCATAGACCATGGTGGCGTCGAATCCGGTTCCCCATGGATTTTCAGCTCCGACTATGGGCTTTTTTTGCCGGTAGCCGGTAAGATTCTCTCCGCCGGCATATATGGCCCAGTGTCGGAAGTTGCGTGTCACCTGGGCATTCAGCTGGGCGAAAGCGTTGTAGCGACTGCTCCAGGCCGGCGCACCGTCAGCACCCAAGGGTGGCGACGGCATGCGGCCGCCTCCGGTGATCGAGCAAGTGATGTCAAACTGCCACAGGCCCATCATCGGTGCATAAGAGGCTGTGAATAGCCCTTTGTTGCGTGAGGTAAGGGGCTTGTCTGTCATACCGTGGCCATAATCTATTCTCGTTTTGGTGAAACGGTAGGCTGCCGTGAAGGAGAAATCGGGAAAAAACGGGTAGGTCGCGTCAATCTGAAGTGTGTGGGAATATGATTGTCCGTTGAGATTGCGGAAATGCACAGCCGATGGGTCGGAGTCAAAATCGGTAATCAGCTGGTGGTGGAAATCGGTATAATAATATTCGGTATTGAAATTTAGCGGCTTGGAAGCGATGTAGAGTATTGAACCGGTGCCTATTCCCAGG
This sequence comes from Bacteroidales bacterium M5, assembly GCA_001689535.1. Taxonomy (GTDB): domain Bacteria; phylum Bacteroidota; class Bacteroidia; order Bacteroidales; family Muribaculaceae; genus Paramuribaculum. The sequence goes on along the minus strand of LUJP01000058.1, from coordinate 1,403 downwards.
TTCCACACCTCTTCCCGGTCGATGTCAGGGTCGATTACGATGTTGCGCGACGATGCCAGCAGAAAGTTGTTTTCAGCCATTACATGGGGAGTGCGGAATCCACGCCCCACGGAGCCGTGAAGGGTAAGAGCTTCGGCTATATTCCATCGCCCGTGGAAACGCGGCGTGACCATGGAGCCGTACATTGAACTGTAGTCATACCTTATTCCGCCCATCAGCAGCAGCCGGCTTGAGAGATTGTAGGTGTATTGTGCGTAGGCTCCGCCCACGGCTTCGATTTCTTTGCTAGGCTGTTTTGCTGTCGATAAGTCATGGATCAGTCTCATGCCCTGACTATAATGGTCGTAATTGAAGCTCAGGCCGGTTGACAGGGAATGCCTTTCGCCGAACTTACGCTCGAACATCAGCGAGGCATAGCCGTTGGTCTGGTCTACGTCGTAGATCTTATGTCCGTAGGATGAACGGAAATCATTGCTCGAACCGGAAAGAATCAGGGCTATGTTGCCGTCGTTGGCTTTGTCGAAAATATATGCGTTTTTGGTAAATACTTCCCAGCGGTTTGTGTGAATAAGAATGCGGTAAGGCTCGGTGGAAGGGCTCTGGTGACTATAGCTATGGGAGTGGCCTGCATCCTGTCCGCTCCGGCGTTCCTCGCTGAGAAATTTCACTCCGGCCTGAAACACATATTTCGTCCCCATCCACGCCCATCGGTTCATAGCGTTGATCTGTTTGAGACGGGGCATGTCCATGAATCCGTCGGAATTATGGTCGTGGCTTTCAAATGAATTCTCTCCATGGAGAAGTAGGGCTGTGGAGAGATGTTTATCGAGGTGTATGTTACCGGAGGCATTAAGTTCGGCCTTCGCATTGATGTCGGCATAGCCGTTGAGTGCGAGCTCTTGATCTGCTTGCGGTTTCTTCATCTCAATGTTGATCTGTCCGGTGATGGATTCATATCCGTTTTTAACCGAACTCGCGCCCTTTGAAACCTGAATGGACTGAAGCCATGGTCCCGGTATGTAGCCAAGTCCGTAGGGGAGGGCCGAGCCTCTGAAGTTCGGAATATTCTCCGTAAGCATCTGGACGTAAGTGCCGGAAAGGCCCAGCAACTTGATTTGCCGAGCACCGGTTGCGGCATCGTTGTAATTCACGTCGACCGACGGATTGGTCGTGAAACTTTCGCCAAGATTGCAGCAGGCGGCCCGTGCAAGTTCGCCGGCCGAAATCACTTCCGTGTTGAACGCCGTGCCTCTTAATTTCTTTAGGCCCGGATCGCGGCGCGTCACTGTCACCTCGTCAAGCTCCACTGAAAGTGAGTCTGGTTCCTGGGCCTGCGCCGTTATGCTCATTGGTAGAGCTATGCAAGCAAGATATATAGAGGGTGTTTCATAACAACTGTTAAG
>LUJP01000116.1 GCA_001689535.1 Bacteroidales bacterium M5 | reverse complement strand
GCGTTAACAAATATTGGGGAACTGTGTCTAAATATCCGAAGCCCAAGCTTACGCACATCGCGGCATCGCCATTCCCAGGCTCGCCGCAGAGAGGATGAAAACCCGCTTTCCGCCAGCTATCGCAGGCGGTTGTAAAGAAATCGCGCATCCTGCGCTATACATCTAAAGCTCGGCGATAAAATCTGACGAGGAACGCCATAAGTCACCAGACTAACACCCATTTATTTACGCCCACGCATTTCATGGGCCCTCCTCGGAGCCGCGGAGCGGCGATATCTTTTCATCCGGCTGCGTAAGCTGCCGGTAAAAGTGCGATAGTATCTTCCGGCGGCGAGCTTGGGATAAAGCGACGCCGCAAAACGCGAAAGCATGAGCAGCCTGAACGCCGTGCTCACTCCACGTAGAACTGAGTACGGAAAAACTGGAACTGCGGCACGATGGCACGGTTCCAATAAGCGGCATTATGGGCGCCGTGCTGTGTGAGATACGTGTGAGCTATGCCCATTTCAGTAAGCTTGCGGTGAAGATTATTGTTCACCTCATAGAAAAAGTCCTCGCTGCCGCAATCGAATATGATATTCAGCATTCCCGGCTTCAGGTTTTCCACCGCCGTCATAACCGTGTGGCTGTCCCAGCGTCCGGGATTTTCATCGCGCGGGCCGAGACGGCGAGCCATGTCCCAGTTTGCGGGGAACGGCCGGATATCCACTCCGCCGCTTGAGGCGCCTGCGTTGGCAAAGACATCGGGATGACGCGTAGCAAGCCACAGCGCCCCATGCCAGCCCATGCTGAAACCGGATATGGCCCTGGCCGAACGGTCGGCGCGTGTGCGGAAACTGGCATCGACCCAAGGCACAAGATCTTTGATTATATAATCCTCCATCTGCAGTGTGGAATCCACCGGAGAATTCCAGTACCATGAGTTCAGACCGGCCGGACAAACAATAATGGTATTGTAAGCCGTGGCCATGCTGTCAAGATCTATCACCGTGCTCCACGACTTCTCATTCCCGCCATGACCGTTCAGAAGATATACCACAGGGTAACGCTGCGATACACTGTCGGCATATGAAGCGGGAAGAGCCACACTGACCGGCGCGGGCGATGGCACATGGGAAGTCGTGACATTGTGCGGAGTGATGGCCAAGGCAGATGCTCCCAGCAGACAGCAGACCATAACGGAAAAAATTTGTTTCATGGATGACGGGTATATAATTAAAGATTACATGCAAAAATAGCGGAGTTGGCCGCATTTTCCCTAAATTTGTAATCCCATTGCCATAACTATGGCTGCATACAAACTCAAAAAACGCCACACAATGAAAATAGGTATAATAGTAGCGATGGACAAGGAGCTCAATCTCCTCATCCCGCTTCTTAACGAATGCACCACCAAGGATATCGACGGTTACGGATTTTATTGCGGAACCGTAGGCTCCACAAATATCATAGCCATGAAGTGCGGCATAGGCAAAGTCAACGCCGCTCTGGGAACAATGGTGATGATAGAGAATTTCAGGCCCGAGCTTATCATCAACACCGGTGTGGCCGGAGGAACCGGCGGTAATGCCGGGGTGCTCGACATTGTGGTCGCCACCCGCGTGGCCTACCACGACGTGTGGTGCGGCCCCGGCACAGAGTGGGGCGACGCCGCCGGCTGTCCCCGCTTTTTCCATACCGACAGCCGCGTGAACTCCCTTGCATGCCTTCAGGAGGGCGACACCGTGAAGCACGGCCTGATATGCTCGGGCGATGTGTTTGTGGCCGATCCCGAAGTGCTCGAAGGCATCCGCAGCCATTATCCCGACGTAGACGCCGTAGACATGGAGTCGGCAGCCATCGCTCAGGTATGCTATATCCGCAATGTGCCCTTCGCGTGCATGAGGGTGATTTCCGACACTCCCGGAGCCGACGACAACATAGCACAGTATGAAAACTTCTGGCAGGAGGCACCGGAACATACCTTCGGGCTGCTGCGCCACATAATCAATGAACTTGCAGAAGACACCTGCGCCCATTGAACCCACAAGAGACCTACGAAAATGGAAAAGATAGCAAGTTTCACCATAGACCATCTGAGACTGCTCAGAGGTGTGTATGTGTCGCGCGTGGACACTCTGCCCTCAGGAGGCAAAGTCACCACGTTCGACATCCGCATGACCGAGCCCAACCGCGAGCCGGCTCTCACACCGCGTTCGCTCCACGCCATGGAGCACCTTGCAGCCACATATCTGCGCAACCATCCCCAGTGGGGTAAAAGAGTCATCTACTGGGGCCCGATGGGATGCTGCACCGGAAATTATCTGCTGCTGGAAGGCACTCCCTCCCCCGCTGACATCCTGCCGCTACTGCGGGAGACATTCCGGTTCATATCCTCGTTTGAAGGCGAGGTTCCCGGCGCCACTCCCCGCGACTGCGGAAACTATTCGTTCATGGATCTCGAAGCCGCCCGACGGGACGCCTCAAGATATCTCACGGAAGTCCTTGAAAATCCGGCTCCGGAAAATCTCTCTTATCCAGAATGAAAGACATAAAGGCCCGGCGCGGTGCCTTCTATCTGCGGCGCGCGGTCGCGGAAGGAGAGCATGAGCGCCAGGATTTCAAATATCTCATATCGGACGCCGCCAAGATTGCGCGCTCCATTTCGGCGTTTGCCAACCATAGCGGCGGATGTCTGCTCATTGGGGTGAAGGACAACGGCACCATAGCCGGTGTGCGCAATGAGGAAGATGTCTATGTGGTGGAACAGGCCGCGCAACTCTACTGCCGTCCGTCGCAGCCGGTTGAATTCACCGCCTTCACGGCCGAGGACGGTGCGATGGTGATTCGCGCCGAAATCCGGCCGCACACGGGTCGCAGCGTCATGGCCCGGCATGCCGACGGCTCTTGGCATGCCTATTTCCGTGTGGCCGATGAAAACATTCTGGCTCCAGATCTTATGGTGAAGGCCTGGGAAAGAAAAAAACGGGGCGAAGATTCGGTGGTATGCCTCAACCCGTCACAGCGACAACTGCTCTGCAGCCTCGAGGCTGCCGGTGAAAATGGAGCCTCGCTTGCCGAGCTTATGAAAGAGGCCCGGATGTCGGAAGCTGCGGCATCTGATACGGTCACGGCACTATATGCCATGGGCGTCGCTGACTTCCGTTTCGGCCCTGACCGCACTTTCCGCATTGTGTTCGCGGAAAGTGGTCCGGACACGGATTTTTAACGGCAAAAGAGTAGGCATCTAATCGTTTTTGTGTAGTCAATGGCCCGAAAAACGCGAATAAATACTTGAAATATGGTATGGCAAGGTTGTCGGGACAGTAGTAATTTTGCATCGGATAAAGATTACGAATGAACATTGGTTACACACATAGCCACAACGAACGATGGCGAGCCGTGAGGTTCGCCATCGTTCGTTATGAGCTGTAATTTATGATTATTTCAGAGCCGGTGATATGTAGGGAGCCAGCCCGCGGAGCCATGCTTTATATCCGTCGGACGTGAGATGGATACCGTCGCCGCCATAAAGCCCCGGAATAAAGCGGCTGTCTTCATCCACAAACCATGAGGTGGGATTGATATACTTCACTCCCGCCGGCAACTGCGCTTTACTTACCAGAGAATGTATCATGTCGGTGGCAAGCCGTCGAGGGTCCGACGGTTCATGGCCGCATGGCAACGGGCCCAGAAGAAAGATGGATGCTCCCGGAAATTCTTTGGCTGCGGCCTCGGCAACCGCTATTTCTCCGGCGGCAATACGTTCGGGAGTATCGCCGGCTATCACATTGTTCACTCCAATCGTTATCACCACCACTTTCGGACAGCTCTTTCCGTAGCCGCCGTTGATAATGCGCCAGAGCACATTCTGAGTGCGGTCGCCCGATATTCCGGCTGACTGCCAGCGCACACCGGGAAACATATCGTCAACAGCCTGACGGCCCGGACCCCATGTGACAAGCTGACGAGTGCCCTGGAAGCCCTGGGTGATGGAATTGCCGATAAACAGCAGGTCGACCGGTGAGGCGGCAAGGGAATCGGAGATTTCACGGGCCACGGCGTGCCAGTCGGCCCCCTCCCTCCATCCGGCTCCGGAGCGATATTCATTGCCTGGAACAGGACGTGTGGCAGGATTGGGGTCGTAGCCCTCGGGGCGCAGGTAATCATAGAGGCGGCGCGCGAGCATACCCGCACCGATCGACGACGGATGGAGACGGTCGGGCATCAACGATTCATCTAGAGCCTGACCTGGAAACGCGGAGAGGTCTATAAGTTCTACATGCTTTTCTGAAGCCAAAGCGCGCAGAGCCGGAGCTATCACGTGCTGGTTTATACTGTCGGAAATCTCACTTCCTGCCGGAAGAAAGCACCGCATGGGTGAAAGAAGAATAACACGCGGATGAGACGGGAGCGAACGGAGCGAATCAATAATCAGAGATGCGTCGTGACTGAAATCGGCAAAATGACGCATGTTCTGCGGCTTCGTGTCATTTGTGCCCAGTCCAAGAAAAACAATGTCGGGATTGAATGCCAACGCATTGCTGAATTCTTCGGTATTCACATAAGGAAGATTCCCTTTGAAGAGCATTGTGGCGCTGTTGCGTCCGAAATTTTTCACGTCATAGCCGTCGCCGAGCAGCCATGCGAGCTGTGCCGGATAACTGTTGGACTCACGGTTAGCGATACCGGCTCCATAGGTGATGCTGTTGCCCATACAGGCCACTCTGATTTTCTCAGCCGAGACACCGAACACTACGGTTAACGATACCGCCAGGGCCACAAGGCGTGAAGTGATTCTATATTTCATGACAAAAACAGGTGTATGAAAATGATTGGTAAATGCTTCTTTTTTATAGATGCAAAATTAGTGATTTGAAAAGTAATTCTGAGATAAAAGGGCTATATTTGTAAAATGCAATAATCAATTATATTCAATTCAATTTATTCCATGAAAAAAACCATTTTTTCGTTAGCGGCAGCCGCTCTTGCCGCCGGAATGCTCCTTGCCTCATGCGGCAAGAATGCTTCGCAGGCTGTAAGCGTGGTTCCGGTTCCCGTACAGACCGACCTCAAATCCGGTGAATTCGAGCTGAAAGCCGGCATGACCATCGGCGTAGCGGGCGATTCACTAAAGCCTATCGCCAATTATCTGGCTGGCCATCTCAACGCGTCCACCGGTTTATCGATCGATGTTGTGGAAGGTGAAGGCAACATCACCCTCCGTACAGCCCAGATGGATACACCCGAAGGCTACACACTCAAAGCGACCTCCAAAGGAGTGGAAATTACAGGCGGAAGCTACAGCGGAGTAGTGGCTGGCATCTCGACCCTGCGCCAGCTCTTCCCCGCACAGATCGAATCGGCCACCACGGTAGAAGGCGTGGAATGGAAGATTCCCGCAGTGGAAATCACCGACGCTCCCGCATTTGCCTGGCGCGGTATAATGCTTGACGTTTCCCGTCATTTCTATACTCCGGCCGAAATCAAGGAATTCCTTGACCTGATGGCTCTTTATAAGCTCAACAAATTCCACTGGCACCTCACCGACGACCAGGGATGGCGCGTGGAAATCAAGAAATACCCCAAGCTCACCGAAAACGGAGCATGGCGCAAATTCAACAACCACGACCGTGGCTGCCTGAGCCGCGCGAAAAAAGACTCCGATCCCGATTTCGAACTGCCTGCCGACCGCATCCGCATCACCGAGCAGGGCGACACCCTCTATGGAGGCTATTACACTCAGGACGAGATTCGTGACATCGTGGCATATGCCGGAAACTTAGGCATCGATGTGGTTCCCGAAATCGACATGCCCGGCCACATGCTTGCCGCTGTAAGCAACTACAAGGGAGTGTCATGCTTCGACCAGACCGGCTGGGGCGCAACGTTCTCCTCACCCGTATGCCCCGGAAAGGAATCGGCCATGGAGTTTTGCAAAAATGTCTACGACGAGCTGATTGACCTCTTCCCCTACGAATACGTTCATATTGGCGGCGACGAGGTTGAGAAGACCAACTGGAAGAAATGCCCCGACTGCCAGAAACGCATGGCAGCCAACAACCTCAAGAACGAGGAAGAGCTTCAGTCATGGTTCATCCACCAGATGGAGGCGTTCATCAACTCCAAGGGAAAGAAGATGATAGGCTGGGACGAGATTCTCGAAGGCGGCCTGTCGAATACCGCTACCGTAATGTGGTGGCGCACATGGTCAAAGGACGCTCCGGAACGCACCACAGGCCAGGGCAACAAGATCGTCTATACTCCCAACTCACAGTTCTATCTCGACTATCAGGAAGACAAGAACTCCATTGACAATATAATCGGCTACAACCTCAACGAATCACTTTCCGACACCACCGCACAGAAACTCGTGATGGGATTCCAGGGCAACATCTGGTGTGAATGGATTCCCTCGCGTGAGCGCATGCACTACATGGCCGTTCCCCGTCTGCTTGCCATCGCCGAGCTCGGCTGGGCCCAGCCCGACAAACGCGATGTTCAGGAATTCCGCGCACGTCTTTCCAAGCAGTTCGAGCGTCTGAACGTGATGGAGATCAACTACCGTATCCCCGACCTTGAAGGCTTCAACGCCACCAACGTATTCACCGACAGCGCCACTCTTGACATCACATGCCTCGACCCCACGGCACAAATCCGTTATACTACCGACGGCTCAGTTCCCACCGCCGAGTCCACTCTCTACACCAGCCCCGTCACCGTAACCGAGAGCACCGATTTCACACTTGCCACCTTCCGTCCCTCGGGCAAACGCTGCGACGTGGTACGCACCAAGTTCATCAAGGAATCGTACGCTCCCGCATGCGAGGCCAGTGCCACGACTCCGGGTCTGGTAGCCGAATGGTATGACTACGGAGGCGAAAAATGCTCCGAAATCACCTCGGCAAAACTTAACGACAAATATGATGTGGCCGACGTTACAATTCCTGCTGACTGCAAAGGCAACATCGGTCTGGTTATAAACGGCTATATCAACATCCCCGCCGACGGCATCTATACCTTTGCGCTTCTCAGCGACGACGGCAGCCTGCTGATAATCGACGGTGCTACAGTGATTGACAACGACGGCCCCCACAGCCCCCGCGAAATCGTAGGACAGAAAGCCCTCGCCAAAGGTCTCCATCAGCTCCAGGTGCAGTATTTCGACCACAACGGCGGCCAGCTCCAGCTCGTTGTAACCGACGAGCAAGGCAACTCCCTCAACCCCGCCACCCTCTACCTGCACTGATCCTCCCCGCCATTACGGCGTAAAAAATAAACGGTGTGCCGACTCTCAACTGATTCGACACACCTTTTTTCATCCATATAAGGGAATGGTGAGATATAGGCCACGCCCTATTTATCGGCTTTCTTTACATTAAAAATCTTAGATCGTGAAACAACACCGTCCGGACCTATGACATCTACTATCAGACGATATCGTCCCTCTTTTACCGGAGCCTGCAGTTTCTTGAAGTTATTCAGCTTCACATCCGACAATCCAAAAGGTTTTATCTCCGTTCCTTTTGATTTTTGCGGTTTTACAGGAGCATATTTACGAGTCTTTACTGCGATAGCTCCGTCAAACGCATTAGAAGCCAACATCAGGGCCTCCCCAATTGAAACCTGTTCCACCGATTCAATATTCAAAGCCGGAGTCTGCAACCATACATCAAACGTTTCTGGATCCATTTTTACTCCGTCAATCACCAGGGCCAACCCTCTGTCCTCCCCTGCTTTGAGTATTGACGCGCCTCTTGATCCATAAATCCGCCAGACACTGCTTCCATTTTCGTTCTCGACTTTTTTCACTGTAATCAATGGCATGTCATTAAGGATATCAAGCAAAGTGATGTAACCACGTCTTTCGATGGTCTCACGATCTTTCATTTTGGTCTCATAATGGGCTTTCCCGGCTTTCTTGTCTTTATATGACATCCGGGCCTTAACCGTCACTTCAGGCAGGAACTTGCTATTATCCATGTACATACTGTCCGCCGACATAGTTTTTGTGACGCCAAGTTCCCTTAACTCTTTTCTTATCTCGACAGAAGGAAATGTATCATCTTCAACTATAATCATCGCCTCGACATTCTTTCCTTTTTCATCCAATGTATGAAGAGAATACGTTTCACCCTCTTCGAAATTATCAACAATAAGACCGAACTGGCCATTATCCATAATAGGTGTCATATAAAACGTTCCTGTACTCTGTTCCATCGCCAGGACCTGACCACGGCTGATTATCTTCTTGCATTTTTCATCTTCAAACACCTTCCCGATAAAACCCATCACAAATTCCGGGAAAAACCGATAATTCAAAGAATCATTTTCAAGGACATCTTTCAATTCGAATCTGCTGAACCGGGAATTCTCAAACCACGCCGTAAGGTCTGAATAATAATCATCCCGGTTTTCCCATGCTCTCGGGAACGGCAATGAAGATTCATAGTCAGCAGTATACACCAGAGCTTCGTCGGCCATCTCACTCCATAAAACATTATCAGGTATTATCCGGGCGATTATCGCATTCTTTTTCCCAGCCACATCCGGCAACTTATAACTATAATTTGATCCCGCTGTCACCTCACGGTCAGCATCAATTACAATATTTTTACGGATGAACGGAGTAACGGTATTTTCACTTAAAACAGTATTCGCACTGTCAACCATGAAAAGACTGACAGGCCCCTCCGGTTGATTCTCAAATACAAAAGATCCCGACCTTCCCGATACGCCAAGTTCCAGAATACCGTTATTCCTGTCAAAAGTCAGAAGGCGGTAAGTGGTGTCATTTATTTCTCCCTCTATCTCAAATCTCAACTTTTTTCCAGATATAGCGGTTTTGAGTTTTACGCCTCTTTCTCTTACTTCAGGCGCAGAATATCGCACAGTTTTAAGACTGTCGGGAAATCTGACCTCATATTTTTCTCCTTTTTGAGGAATAAAATCAAATGAGACATATCCCGATGGAGATGTTTTCCGTGTCAATACGGTATCTCCGGTATCATTCGTAAGCAAAGCTTGTCTGTCCACTATAGGAATCCCGGTTTCATCAGTCAGCACTGCAGTGATACGCTGAGGGATTCCTGCCAGTAAAAAGCCTCCGTTTGCCGATACTTTACATTGCGCCGTCTCTCCTATTATCCGGTCGGGGATATCAACGCCTACGGCAATCGGCTGAAATGCGAATGCCGAGTTAGAAAAATTTCGCATGAATCTGGTGTATCCTCTCAGGTAATATATGCCGGAGGGCAAATCAGGGTCAATCAGAACTGAGGTCGAAAAACGACCGTTGTCAGAACATGACAATTTTTGTCTGACATGTACCGAATCCTTACCATCAATCAGCTCAAGATAGAGATAACGGCTATATGGTTCCAACCGGTCATTGGCCCTGCAAGTCACTATTCCGTCGACGCCAAGAGATGTTCCGGGCTGGCATACTATAGACCTTGGAGCAAGATAAATCTGTTCCGTACGATAATCCAACGGCACTTGCGATATAGCGCACAAAACAGTAAAATTCAACAACAGAACCAAAACAGCTCTCATGGCATTTTATCGTTTAATAACTATACGAATATAATAATAGCACTGATCGCCATATATCGACAACTTCTGTACTGGGAAAGAGACCAGTGCCTCGGTTTCTTCGCCAGTCAGGTCGAGATCCAACAAATCAAGACAAAGAATAGGATTTCCTCCCAACTCATTATTAATATAAGGTCTTCCGGGGCCAATGCAATTAACCCGGCTCTGATGCACAATAACCACTTCTCCCCTAATGGTATTTGCAACTCCAATTTCTTCGGGAGGATCAGGGAATGGATATTCATGATATTTAGGCGTTGGTGAGGTTGTCAAGTCTACGTCAATAGAACACCATATTCCAAGACAATCCGGACCAAAGTGATACTCCTGTGCGTATATATTTATATTAGAAATAAGAAAACATAAAATAAAACTAAGTAAAATCTTCTTCATAGCAATAAATTTTTAAGGTAATGAAAGGAATCTATTATAATGTAAACTCCGGCCCGGAGTTTTCCGGGCCGGAGTTTATAAGGATTTTACCGGAAAATTCAGAGAACGGGGGATTCGGAGGCGGGAGCAGCCATGGTGACGGTGATGGGCTTGGCTTCCCAGCCGAGGGCGCTGGCGCCGAGAACGGCGGCATCGGCCTCTTTCAGCTCTGAAAGGAGCACTTTCACTTTGTTCTTGAAGCAGCCGAGCATGTTTTTCTCCATAGCGTCGCGAACGGGGCGGAGAAGCATCTCGCCCGACTTGGCCAGACCACCGAAGAGCACGAAAGCCTCGGGCGATGAGAAGACGGTGAAGTCAGCAAGTGCCTCGCCGAGAATGCGGCCGGTGTACTCGAAGATTTCCTTGGCAAGCTGGTCGCCCTTGGTAGCGGCATCATACACATCCTTGGATGTGATCTCGTCAACGGGAATTTCGCGAAGCAGAGAAGGCTGATCGGAGAGTTCCAGGAACTCGCGAGCGGTGCGTGCCACACCGGTGGCTGAGCAGTAAGTCTCAAGGCAACCGGAACGGCCGCAACCGCAGAGACGTCCGTTGTTGCGCTTCACAATCACGTGGCCAAGCTCACCGGCAAAGCCGTCGTGACCGTAAACGAGCTGACCGTTGATAACGATACCGCTACCCACGCCTGTGCCGAGGGTAATCATTATGAAATCCTTGATACCGCGAGCCACGCCGTAGGTCATTTCGCCGATAGCGGCAGCGTTGGCATCGTTGGTTATGGCGCAGGGAATTCCGAACTTCTCGGTGATTTTCTGAGCAAAGGGAACCGGAGTCGGCCAGGGAAGGTTCACACCGTCCTCGATTACTCCTGTGAAATAGTTTGCGTTGGGAGCGCCCACACCTATACCGAAGATTTTGCCCTCGGCATCGATGCTGCGCACCACGCGCATTGTCTCGGTGTAGAGTTCGTCGATATAGTCATCGATGTTGGAATGTTTGCGTGTCTTGATTGAATCGCTGGCCAGAACTACACCGCGTGCGTCGACTACGCCGAACACTGTGTTAGTTCCGCCCATGTCAATGCCTATTACGTAAGGCTTTGTGGTTGTCATAAGGATATGGTTTTAAAATTTAAGAGTTAGATCGGTTTTTGAGCGGAACCGTTTTTCATGGTTTCACAGTTCGCTAACCGCAAAGATAAACTTTCTTTTTTTATTCACGCAAAAAACGGTGGAAAACATTGCAAAAATATTACATATCTGCCAAATTGTTAACAGTCTGTTAACCTTTGCCGATTACGGCAGATTTTTCCGTATCTTTGACTTCGGCTTAGATACTACCGCTCGGCAATGCTCAAATAAATTTGGCATTGCTCTCGACTTATCCGTATCTTTGCAGAATATACATGGTATCTTCCAATCAGAAAAAGTAACAGACTATGAAATATATCTTCAAAATATTTTTTTATGTAGCCTGCCTTACGGCAGGAGCGGTCATCATGCAGTCATGCCGCGGCAATGGCACCGGAGGCGAAGAGCCCCCTGTGCCCAGTGAAGAAGAAAGCGTTTCGCGCACAGTCCTCGTCTATATGGTGGCCACAAATAATCTCGGCCAGGGAGGAGCCGGCTCGCTCAACTGTGATGTGAGCGACCTAAAGGAGATGGCACTCGCGGCCGACAAGCTCAACGGCGGCCGTGTGCTGGTGTATCACGCATCCAACCAGAGCGCACCCGAACTCAAGGAACTGAGCGACGACGGCACATGGAACACCGTCTGCACTTATCCCGAAGGCAACGAATCCCTGACCGTACAGCGCATGAAAAAAGTAATCGCCGACACCAAGAGCGCGGCACCGGCCGACGACTACGGCATAGTGTTCTGGAGCCATGCCTCCGGATGGATAGAGCCGGGCTACAACGGACGTGGAAGCGTTCAGCCCAAATCATTCGGCTCCGACGGTTCATCGAAAATCAACATGAGCATTCCCGACCTTGCCGAGGCTTTGGCCGACAGCCGCTTCAGTTTCATATATTTTGACTGCTGCCACATGGCTACGGTAGAAGTGGCCTACGAGCTCCGCAAGGCAGCCCCGCTGATGGTGGCATCCGGAACCGAACTGCCTATCGAAGGTATGCCATACGATCTCAATCTTCCGGCATTCTTTGAAAAAGAGCCCGACCTTAAGGCCGCAGCCCAGAATACTTTCAGCTATTATGCCGACGGTCATTCGGTGTGGGGACCATCGGAGTGCTACATCTCCGTTATCGATCTTACCCGCATGGACGCTCTCGCCGCCGCCGCACGTGAGGTGATGCTCACCGCCCCGTCAATTTCGCGCTACTATGAATCAGCGCCCTATATGCGCTCGGTCAACTCCTATTTCTCCATCTACGACATGGGCAACTATATCGACGCCCTTTCTGAAAGCGACAAGCTGGCCGCCCTGCGCAAAGCCTATGCCGACGCAGTAATAGAGTTCCATACCACACCTAAAGTCTACGGCCTCGACTCCTCCCGTTTCAGCGGACTCGGATGCAACATTGTAGCCGATGCCGATGATGCCCAGCGCGGTGGCTATACATCACTGGCCTGGTGGACCGATGTGGTCAGCGCCAATCCGTCGCTTCAGTGAACAAAACACGGCGCTTGCACATTTTTTCAGTGTAAGCGCTTTTTGTACGCGCAGCCGATTATCCTAACCAAAATCATTTCAGCAGATGTTCCAGATACCGCTGCCTTCAGCCGCTCCCGCCGACAGTGTGCCTTCGGTCCACAATGAGCTGGCTTCGTTAAAAAACATGTCGTTCGACGATCTTATCACCAAGCTCGTAGGCGACATCGTGCATTTCGCCATATCGCTCGCAGTGGCTATCGTGGTGTTCTATGCAGGCAAATTCATCATCACCCGCCTCTACAATCTCACCGCAGCCATACTGATACGCCGCAACGTCGACGAATCGCTGTGCACATTCATACTCAGTTTTCTGCGCATTGTGCTCTACTTCATTCTGATTGTAACGGTAATAGGCATCCTCGGCATCCCCACAAGCTCGTTCCTGGCGCTCTTCGCCTCGGCCGGCGTGGCCGTAGGCATGGCCCTGAGCGGCACCTTGCAGAATTTTGCCGGCGGCGTGCTCATACTGCTGCTGAAGCCTTATCGTGTAGGCGACTATATCGAGGCCTCAGGCTATGCCGGAACCGTCCGCGAAATCCAGATATTCTCCACAATCATCAACACCGCCGACAACAAGTCCATCATCATTCCCAACGGTGGCCTGTCAACTGGCAGCATCAACAACTGGAGCCGACAGAAACACCGCCGCGTGGACTGGACTGTAGGCGTGGCCTACGGCACCGACTTTCAGCGCGCACGCACCATCATCCTGGAAATCCTCGCGTCCAACCCCGATGTGCTCGACGGCAACTCCGAAGCCGAGAGCCATTATGCCAACACATGCCGCCAGGGCCATCCTTCGCCCGAATGCGGCATTGAAAGCGCTATAGAGACTCCTGTGGTTCCCCCCGCCGAAGTAACGCCCGACCCTGTGCCCGAAGAAACTCCCGAGGTCAAGAAACATGGCCTCTGGCATAGCCTTTTCCATTCCGACAAATCCATCAAGGCCCAGATAGCCCGCGCGCGGAATGTAAGCGAGACCAATATAGTCACCGTTCCCATTTCGTTCACGCCCACAGTGGTGATCGGCGCCCTTGCCGACAGCAGCGTGAACATCACCGTGCGTGTCTGGGTGCGTTCCGAAAAGTATTGGAGCGTGTTCTACGATATCAACGAGAAAATCTACCGTATCCTCCCCGAAAACGGCATAGAATTCCCCTTCCCGCAGCTCGACGTGCATCTCCAGCCGGCCCCGAAGTGACAGGCCCGGAACTTCTCCCACCCGACCAAAAATCTCCAATCATGAAACATTTCTCAATCCTTGCCACGACACTGACGCTTCTATTCAGCTCTGCCGCGGCATCCTCCGCCGTAAAAAACGCAGTAGTGCCCCAGCCGGCCGAAATGACCGTGCTAAGCGGCACGCTCACCCTTCCGGCCACGGTGGCTGTAAGCGGGCCCGACAGCCTGACAGCCCGTCTCACGGCCAACGCCTCCTTTTTTCCCGGCATTGAATTCCGCAGGACCTCCAGCGGAGCCGGACGCATCACCTTCTCTCCAGATGGGCAACTGCCCCCGGAAGGCTATTCGCTAACCGTCACTCCCGACGATATAGATATCAAGGCTGCCGACCACGCCGGCGCATTTTATGCCGTGCAGACCCTCCGCCAGCTTTACGACCCCGACACCCGTTCGTTCCCGGCAGTGGAAATCACTGACTGGCCCCGCTTCGGCTACCGCGGATTCATGCTCGACGAGGGGCGCCATATTTTCGGCGTGGACCAAGTGAAGAAAGTCCTCGACATGATGGCTCTCAACAAGCTCAACCGTTTCCACTGGCACCTCACCGAGGATCAGGGATGGCGCATGGAAGTGCCCGGGTATCCCCGCCTCGCATCAGTTGCCGCACGCCGCGCCTCCAACCGTCTGGGCTGGAGAAAGGAGAAACCGGACTCCGTGGAATACGGCGGTTACTACACCGACCAACAGATGCGCGATATCGTGGCCTATGCCGCCGACCGCTGCATTGAAATCATACCCGAGATAGACATCCCCGGCCACTCCCAGGCCGCTGTGGCAGCCTATCCGGAACTTCTGGCCTGCGATCCCGAAGCGCCCCACGAGGTTTGGCGCAGGATGGGAGTGAGCGACGATGTGATCAACGTAGCCAACCCCGCCGCCGTGAAATTTGCCAAAGATGTCATAGACCACGCCATAGAGATTTTCCCTTACAGCTATCTTCATCTCGGAGGCGACGAGTGCCCCACGACAAAGTGGGAGAACAACGCGCAATGCCGCGCTCAACTCGACTCCATCGGCTCGAAAGACTACCGTGACCTCCAGCTCAACTTCTATCGCGAACTGCAGCGTCACGTCAACGCCAAACCGGCCAGCGACCGCCGCCGCCTCATTTTCTGGAACGAAGTGCTCCACGGCAACATCTCGATGCTCGACACCAGCATCGTCATCATGGCCTGGGTGGGCGCCGACAAAGCGGCACGCCAGGCGGCTGAAAAAGGGTTCTCCACCATCCTCACCCCACAGATTCCCTACTACATCAACCGCAAACAAAGCGCCGACCCCTCCGAACCGCTCTCGCAGGGTACCGGCACCGAGACCCTCGAACGTGTCTATGCCTATGTGCCTATGGCCGATGTGCCCGACTCCCTCGCCCGGCATTACATGGGCGTACAGGCAAACTTCTGGAGCGAATATGTAGATACCACCGAATTCCTCGAATACCTGATGATGCCCCGACTGGCTGCCGTGGCCGAGGCCGCATGGACTCCGCAGGCCGGACGGGATTACACCTCGTTCGTGGCACGCCTGCGCCAGCTTCTGCCCCTCTACGACCGCATGGGCTGGAACTACTGCCGCAAATTCGATTGAAAAAAGCGACTTTCCACGGCATCTCCTCATCCGCCATCCGATTTTTAACATTCGCCGTCTAAACATTTTGTGTCTGGACGGCGTTTATCTTTTTGAATAAACTCCCCTAAGCGATATACAGGACCTGCTCCCTGAAAGGGAGTATGGTTCTTTTGTTTTATAACCAAAATCAACTGACAAATGACATCTACACCGCTTCCAGTCAACCCCCAGGGCACAGCCTTAAAGGGTATTCGTGGACAGGTTCTTACCTTTAAGGCCGACCCGTTTCTGCACAACGAGCAGGAGTGCTACGACTACTACCAGGACGGACTCGTAGTAATGCAGGACGGACATATCCTCAACGTAGGAGATTACAAGGAAATGGCTCCCGCATATCCCCAGCTCACCGACATCGACACATATACCGACGCCGTAATAATGCCCGGCTTCATAGACTGCCACGTGCACTATGTGCAGTCGCCCATGATCGGCTCGTTCGGCGACACTCTGCTCCAGTGGCTTAATGAATACACCTTCCCCACCGAATCAAAGTTCAAGGACAAGGCCTTTGCCGACGAGGTGGCAAGAATGTTCTTCCGCCAGCTTCTCGAACAGGGCACAACCACGGCCAACGTCTTCGCCACTACGTTTGCAACCTCAGTGGACGCATTTTTTGAGGAATCGGAGCGCTACAACACCCGTATGATTTCAGGCAAGGTGCTTCAGGACCGCAATCTTCCCGACTCACTGAAGGACGAGAGCGCCGAGGAGTCCATTCTCCTCTCGGAGCAGCTGCTGAAAAAATGGCACCACCGCGGCCGTCAGCTCTATGCCGTGATTCCCCGCTTCGCCCCCACTTCCACTCCCCAACAGCTCCAGCTCGCCGGAGAACTCTATCAGCGCTACATCGACCAGGGCGTGTATATGCACACGCATCTCGACGAGGTGCAGAGCGAAATCGACTGGGTGACCCAGCTGTTCCCTGATCAGCCCAACTACACCGAGGTATACCGTCATTTCGGACTCGTTGGACGCCGCTCCATAATGGCCCACTGCTGTATAGTACGCGAGGAGGAGTGGCAGGTGCTCCACCAGTGTGAGTGCGGAGTGGCCCACTGTCCGAGCTCCAACCTGTTCCTGGGCGACGGCGAGTTCAAATACTGGGAAGCCAAGGAGCAGAGCCGTCCTGTGCGCGTGGGTATGGGCACAGATGTAGGCGGCGGCACAAACTTCTCTATCCCGCGTCAGCTCAACGAGGCCTACAAGGTGGCCATGCTCCAGATGAAAAACCTCAACGCCATAAAGAGCTTCTATCTGGCCACACGCGGCGGCGCCGAGGCCCTTCACCTCGAGAACACAATTGGCAGTCTCGCCCCCGGCTACGAAGCCGATGTGGCTGTGGTCGACCTCAAACCGTCGGAATTCGCCGCATGGCGCATGAAGTTCACCGACAACGTTTTCGACAAGCTGTTCGTAATCATGACCCTCGGCCTTAACAACGTGAACCTCGCCACCTACGTGGCCGGCAAGAAAGTCTACGACCGCGCCCGCAAGCAGACCCACATGTATGCCTCGGAGATTCCCGACACTAAAATTCCAGACAAATAATCTAACCTTTTTCAACTATATTTATGACACATAACAACACCCCGGCAGACAAACTGCCACAGACCGGCCGCTACCGCCTTGGCGGCCCGATGGCCTGGTGGGTATGGATTCTGGCCACCCTTTTCGTCATATATCTTTTCAACATCCAGACGATGTTTTCCGACGTTCAGGGCGACATTCAGACCAAACTCAATCTCGACCTGAAACACCTCACCCTCATAGCCGGCACTTACACATGGGCCTTCGCCATTTTCCAGTTTTTCGGCGGAGCCTTCCTTGACTGCTTCGGCTCGCGCCGCGTAATGATTCCGGCATTCATCTTCGTTACCGCCGGTGTGTTCCTCTACGGTATGGCGGACTCCTACGTGATGATTCTTATGGCACAGGTGCTCATGGCGCTTGGCGCATGCTGCGGTTTTGTAGGCGCCGGATACATAGGCGGCGTGTGGTTCGGCATGGCGGCTTACGGCACCATGTTCGGCTATGTGCAGACCCTTTCGTCGGTGGGTTCGGCCGTGCAGCAGCCTATCATAGAAAGCCTGCTCAAGCATATAACCTACGACCGTCTTTTCATCTATCTGGGCTTCCTGGGGGTGGTGCTTGTGGTTCTTGCTTTCATTTTCATGAGAAACCCGCAGCCCGTTCCCATTACCCGCAACCCGTTCAAGGTTGTAGGTAACAACCTCGTGCAGATTTTCAAGAAGCCGCAGATGTGGATTGCGGCAATGTGGGGCGGCATTATATTCGGCCTCAACCTTGCACTCGGCGTGGTATGGACTCCCAAAATCTTCGAGCACTACGGCTATGCCGACCAGGGCTACATAGGCACCGCCCTCCTCTGGCTCGGACTCGCGGCCGGTTCATGCTTCTGGCCCCAGTGGAGCAACCGCATAGCCTCTCGCCGTAAACCATCCATAATCGGCGCCTTAATGATTATCATTGCCATGGCTCTGATTGTCTACGTTGAAATGCCATTGTGGCTCATGGTGGTGATGATGTTCCTGATAGGCATGGGCGCCACAGCCCACATGCTCGCCTTCAGCGTGGGCGGAGATGTGGCCGGCGGTCCTCTCGTAGGCACCTCCAGCGCTTTCCTCAACGGCATTATGTTCATATTCGGCGGCATTCTCCAGAATATCCCTTCGGAACTCGCAGCCGGGGGCCATGGGTTCCACACCATGTTCGTGCCCTACATAATAGCTGCCGTCGTGGCCCTGATATTCATATTCATTCAGAAAGAAACCGCACCCAAGGCCTGACGACAACACACACAACCGGATATTGCTTTTTCCCTCTATAGCACCTCTCTCCACTCTCCGGCGGCGCACGACGCGCTGCCGGAGACTTTGTCTTACCCTGTTTCTTCCACAGATTTTTGTACGGCCTGCAAAAATTATGCGAATAATTTACTAACTTTGCATTCGGGGTGGAATAGGGTTTTGAACCCTCTTGCTCCACCCCTCCGTTTCTTGCCGGGCCGCCGGAAGGGTGGCGCTCTCCTCTATACGGCAACCAATCATATTCAGCCGGCGCGAGGCTCCCCTCAGAGGCCTCACAGCAGGAATTCCGGCCGTCGCGCCGCCCGCTTCAACGGGCCGTTGGCCACACCTCAGAAGCGCGGATCAATCCGTTTGTTTTCATTCGGGTATCGCCTGCTCCCCCGCTATAGAGAAAGAAAAAAAACTATATAAATGACAAGTAAATGGAGTTACTTACCCCTTACTTCAGAAGAACAGAAATCCGAGTCGCAGCTGGCTAAGAAATTTGCCGACTGTGCGCCCGTCAGCGAACTGCTGGCCCAGCGCGGAATCTCTACGGTGGATGAGGCCGAACGCTTCTTCCATCCGTCGTTGCGAGATTTGCACGACCCGTTCCTGATGCCTGACATGGACAAAGCCGTCAAGCGTCTTAACAAAGCTATGGGTAAGAAAGAGCGCATCATGGTCTACGGCGACTATGATGTGGACGGAACCACTGCTGTGGCGCTCGTCTATAAATATCTGAGGAATTATTATTCCAACATCGAGTACTACATCCCCACCCGCTACGACGAGGGATACGGTATCTCGCTGCGAAGCATCGACTACGCGGCGGCACAGGGAGTGAAACTGATCATTATCCTCGACTGCGGCATAAAGGCCATAGAAGAGATAAGCTATGCCCGCACCCTCGGCATTGACTTCATAATCTGCGACCATCATGTGCCCGACGACGCACTGCCCGATGCCGTGGCTATCCTCAATCCCAAACTGGAGGGAAGCCCCTACCCGTGCCCGCATCTGTCGGGGTGCGGAGTGGGATTCAAGTTCATGCAGGGATTTTCCATGAGCAACGGCATTCCCACCACCGACCTCGAGGGCATGCTCGATCTTGTGGCGGTGAGCATCGCGGCCGACATCGTGCCGATGGTCGACGAGAACCGCATCATGGCCTACCACGGCCTGAAACGGCTCAACTCCAACCCTAACATGGGTCTGCGCGCCATCATACGCATCTGCGGCCTCACCGGACATGAAATCACCATATCCGACGTCATATTCAAGATAGGCCCGCGCATCAACGCATCCGGCCGCATGCAGAGCGGCCGCGAGGCCGTGGAGCTGCTCGTGGCCAGAGACGCCAACGAGGCCCTCGAGATCGCCAAGGCTATCGACCAGTATAACAAGGACCGCAAAGAGCTCGACAAACGCATCACCGAGGAAGCCAACGCCATCCTCGACCGCCGCGGCGAAAGCCACTCGGCCAAGAAATCCATTGTAATCTACAACAAGGACTGGCACAAAGGAATCATAGGCATTGTGGCCTCACGCCTCACGGAGCTTTACTACAAGCCGTCGGTGGTGCTGACGCTTACCAACGGCCTCGCCACCGGTTCCTCGCGCTCCGTGCAGGGATTCGACATCTACAAGGCCATTGACTCCGCCCGCGATCTCCTGGAGAACTTCGGCGGCCATCCATACGCCGTGGGACTCTCGCTAAAGGAAGAGAACATTCCCGAATTCACCCGCCGCTTCGAGGAATATGTGGCCTCCAACATCATGCCCTCGCAGCTCACTCCTCAGCTGGAAATCGACGCCTACATCACCTTCTCGCAGATTACCCCGCTGTTCATCTCCACGCTCAGAAAATTCAACCCCTTCGGCCCGGGCAACCAGAAGCCTGTGTTCTGCACCCGCCATGTGGTTGACTTCGGCACGAGCAAGCTCGTGGGCAAGAATCTCGAGCATATAAAGTTCGAGCTTGTGGACGACACTTCCGGCAAGGTGTTCAACGGCATAGCCTTCAATATGGCGCAGTATTTCCCGCACATCCATTCGCGCAAGCCCTTCGACATCTGCTACACCATCGAGGACAACAAGCATCACAACACCCCCAACTCAGTGCAGCTTCTGATCAAGGGCATCCACCCCGTGAAGTAAGCCTCACGCTCCTCTCTCATGCCCGACGCATCGCCACTTTCGCTCCTTGAGAAATACTGGGGGCACACGTCGTTCAGGCCCTGCCAGCTTGAAATCATCCAGTCGGTTCTGGCCGGTAACGACACTCTGGGACTGCTTCCTACCGGAGGCGGAAAGTCGGTTACATTCCAGATTCCAGCGCTTATCCTGCCGGGAGTGACGCTGGTGGTCACGCCACTCATATCGCTGATGAAGGACCAGGTGGACCATCTGCGCCAGGCGGGAATAAAGGCTGCCGCCGTCCATTCCGGACTGAGCCGCGCCGAATACCGCCTGGCCATGGAGCGCGCGCGCATGGGGCGCCTGAAACTCCTCTATCTCTCCCCCGAGAAACTGCTCACCGCCTCTTTTGCCGACGACATCTCGGGAGCCGAAGTGAGCATGATTGTGGTGGACGAGGCCCACTGTATCTCGCAGTGGGGCTATGATTTCCGTCCGTCGTATCTCCGGGTGGCGTCGCTGCGCCGCCGTTATCCCGAGGCCCCAGTACTGGCCCTGACCGCCTCAGCCACCCCCGAGGTGGTGGAAGATATCATGCTCCGGCTGGAATTCCGGAGCCACAACGTGTTCTCGAGAAGTTTCTCGCGGCCGAATCTGAGCTATGTGGTGCGTCACGCCGACTATAAGCCCGACATGCTGCTGCGCATTCTGCGCGCCACTTCCGGCAGCGCCATCGTCTACGTGCGTTCGCGCCGGCGCACACGCGAGATTGCCGAACTGCTGCTGCGCGAGGGCATCAGCGCCGACTTTTATCACGCCGGACTCGCCGCCGAGGACAAGAACGCGCGCCAGAACTGCTGGCAGGAGGGTGCGGTGAGAGTGATGGTGGCCACCAATGCCTTCGGAATGGGCATAGACAAGCCCGATGTGCGCACGGTGGTGCATATAGATCCGCCGTCGTCACTTGAGGAATACTATCAGGAAGCGGGGCGCGCAGGGCGCGACGGGCTGCCGTCTTTTGCCGTAATGGTGGTCTCGCAGCCCGACAAAGCCACCCTTACCCGACGCCTGAACGAGGCATTTCCGGAGAAGGACGTGATACGCAAGGTCTACGAACATGCCTGCAATTTCCTTGAGGTGGCTGTAGGCTCGGGCTACAACACCCTTCATGAGTTCAATTTCGCGCTGTTCTGCGAGCGCTTCGGCTTCAGGCCCCCTGTGGCCAGAAATGCGCTTGCCATCCTTACCCGCGCCGGTTATATAGATTATACCGACGAGATTTCCTCGCGTGCGCACGTTATGGTCACCGTCAGCAAGCGCGATCTTTACGACCTCCGGCTACCCGATGAGTCCGACAGTGTGCTCCAGCTGCTGCTGCGCACATATACCGGTCTGTTTGCCGACTTCGTTTATATTTCAGAGGAACTGATTGCCTCGCGCCTGCGCATGACACCCGATGCCGTGTATAACGCGCTGGTGACACTGGCTAGAAACCATGTGCTCTCCTACGTTCCGCGCAAGGTTTCACCATATCTGCTGTTCACCACCTCGCGCGAGCTTCCCAAAAGGCTGGAATTTCCCCGCGCCATCTACGAGGAACAGCGCCGCCGCATGGAGCTGCGCATAGAGGCCATGCGCGATTTCATGTTCAGCGACAGCGAATGCCGGGTAAACCGCATGCTCCGATATTTCGGGGAAAAACCTCAGCAACCGTGCGGACAGTGCGATGTGTGCCGCTCAAAGCGCAAATCCCCTGAACCGGAGGCTTCGCTGCAGAAATCCATCCTGTATCTCGCTTCCCATCCGGGAGGATGCCAGGTCTCCGACATCTGCAGTCAGCTCCGTCTGGGCCCCGACCGCGTGATTCCCACCATCCGGAAGATGGCCGACCAAGGGCTGATCCAAATCTGCGGCACCCGGATTGAAAAGCCTAAATGTTAAAGGCCCGAAGCGCTTTTAACGCTTTGACTTCACATAATTTAATCTCTTTTAGGCACTCCCTCTCTGACTAAGAGGGGTGTGGATTGTTTTATTAATGTGATTGAAATCACCCCATGACATCCCTCGTCCCTGCTGTCAGGTAGTGATACTAGGCTTCAGGGCTCTCATAAATAAATAGTTGAAACGGCAAGGATGGGCTCGCGGATTTTCCGGCGGCCCATCCTTTGTTTATCTATTGTACTTAACGGCTGGTTGTTGTCATAACGGCTCAGATGGTAGGAGCTTGCGGATGAGGCCGACGGGAGTTGACTAATGTCAATGACCGAAGCCGAATTCCGCAAGCGACGACCCAGAGTTATGGTGACAATCTGTTATACATTAAACAGGAAATGCATAATATCGCCGTCCTGCGTCACATATTCCTTGCCTTCGATATTCATCTTTCCGGCCTGACGCACGGCGGCCTCGCTGCCAAGCGACACATAGTCGTCATATTTTATCACCTCGGCACGGATGAATCCCTTCTCGAAATCGGTATGGATCACGCCGGCACATTTAGGCGCTTTGCTGCCTCTGAGAAATGTCCATGCCCTCACTTCGTCCTCGCCGGCGGTGAAGAATGTCTCGAGATCCAGCAGCGAGTAAGCGGCCCGGATTAGTCGGGCCACGCCCGATTCCTCCAAGCCTATCGACTCCAGAAATTCCTTGCGGTCCTCGAAGGTCTCGAGCTCGGCGATTTCGGCCTCGGTCTGGGCGGCGACCACAAGAATAGAGGCATCCTCATCCTTCACAGCCTCGCGCACCGCCTCCACATAGGCATTACCGGTAGCGGCAGAAGCGTCGTCGACGTTGCACACATACAGAACCGGCTTGGCGGTCAGCAGGAAAAGGTCGCGGGCATAGCGCTGTTCGTCGGGAGTGTCGAAAGTCACTGAGCGCGCCGGCTTGCCCTGCTCCAGAGCCTCCTTGTAGCGAGCCAGAACCTCATACTGCAGCTTGGCAGTTTTGTCGCCGCCGGTCTGCGCGGCCTTCTGGGTCTTGGCTATGCGGCTGTCAACGGTCTCAAGGTCTTTGATCAGGAGTTCGTAATCTATGATTTCCTTATCGCGCACGGGGTCCACCGATCCATCCACATGGGTTATATTGTCGTCATCGAAGCAGCGGAGCACATGAAGTATGGCATCGCACTCACGGATATTGGCCAGGAACTTGTTGCCCAGGCCCTCGCCCTTGCTGGCACCCTTCACAAGGCCGGCTATGTCCACAATCTCCACTGTGGCCGGAACCACGCTGCGCGGATTGCACATCTCCACCAGTTTGTTGAGACGGTCGTCGGGGACGGTTATCACGCCCACGTTAGGCTCTATGGTGCAGAACGGGAAGTTGGCCGACTGCGCCTTGGCATTGGACAGACAGTTGAAAAGTGTGGACTTGCCCACATTGGGCAGACCTACTATTCCGCATTTTAATGACATGATATATCGGATTTATGATTTTTTGTATGTGTTACACGGAATGTCGCCCGAAAAAAAAATTTCATCGTCACGCAAGGCAATATTCCGATGCAAATTTAGCAATAATTTCCCGCCTCGGCAATTACGCCCGTCATATCATGGTTCCCCAGAGCGTGTTTCACAATATGCTCATAACAAATCCGGCGGAACGATAATAATTATTTTTTGCGTATTTCTTGCATATTTTTCGGGTTGTGTATATATTTGCGCTTAACATTTCACTAATTATGCACTTTCGCTATGAATAAGCGGCAACAGCGTCTTGCACAGATTGTCAAGATTTTACTTCACAATTCGGTCGGAAGCCAGGAGGAGCTCATGGAGCTCCTTGAGCGTCATAACTGCTCGGTGACCCAGGCCACTCTCTCCCGCGACCTCAAAACTCTCCGCACATCCAAAGTGGCCACCGAACTGGGCGGCTACCGTTATATAATCGCGGCCAACGGAACCGCTGCCGACGAGATGGCCACCCATGCCATGAACACCGTGCGTCAGGCTGCCATTCTCTCTGTGGCCGTCACCGGACAGACAGTGGTGATAAAGACCCGCAACGGTTACGCCGGCGGCGTGGCCTACGACATCGACGTGATATCATCGCCGGCTATTCTCGGATCAATCGCCGGAGCCGACACCGTGTTCGTGGCTATCGACGCCAACACCCCGCTGCCGGAAATCTACGACCTTCTCTCCACCATTATCCCTGAAAAGATCATGCAGGAAGGAGCTCATTATTTCAACAAATAAATCTCTATCTCTTATCCATAATACCCCCACACACATGATACGTGCAGGAATTGCCGGAGGCACAACCACAGTTGCCGGCGAAATCACCAAACTACTCATCAACCACCCTGATATAGAAATCCAGTGGATCTACGATCCCGAGGCCGAAGGCGCTCTGGTGTCGCGCGTCCACAAGGGCCTCCAGGGCGAAACCTACATGCGGTTCTCGGCCGACGCACCGATGGACAACATCAATGTGGTTTTCCTGTGCTTCGACGAACCGGGACTCTCGGAGGATTTCGTCACTAAAGCCGGCGTTCCCGACAATGTGAAGATTATCGACGTGTCGGGCGATTTCCTTGAGAAGTCCACATTTGCCGACGGCGACGAATGGGTGTTCGGTCTTCCCGAGCTTTCCCGCAAGCCTCTGGTGCGCGGCGCAAAGCACACGTCGCTGCCGCGTCCCCTCACCACCGCCGTGCTCCTGGGCCTTCTCCCTCTTGCCAAGAATCTGCTCCTTAACACTGAGATATACGTCACCGCCGTGGTCAACGAGCCTGATGCCGAACCGGGCGAGGCGCTGTGCCTGCTCGAGCATGAGGAGAGCGATGAAATAGCCCGTGCCCTCACATCCGTTCAGCAGAGCTTCGCCGCTCCGATGCTTTTCCTTGTGATAGCAGGCGGATGGGAAAGAGGCATCACGGTCAATATCTATCTCGACTGCCCCATTTCAGAAAAAGAGGCCGTAAAACTCTATCAGGATTATTACGACGACCACAGTTTCACATTCCTCTCCGACGCCACCCCGAGCATCACCGAAGTGCTCGGCACCAACAAGACCATAATCAATCTTCAGAAGGTAAGCAAGAAGCTTGTGGTATCGGTGGCTATAGACGATCTCATGAAAGGCTCCGCCGCAATGGCTGTACATGATATGAACCTGCTCTTCGGACTGCAGGAGCGCGTAGGTCTCATGCTCAAATCCCACTGATTATCCGCCCAACGCGGCGCATCAGCGTCGGGAAGATGGCACCAGTATACGCTCGCCCAGATATTTGGCGAGCGTTTTTTTCATGTCGTTCAGCTCCACAAGGCGCTTCATTGCCTCGAGCACACCGTCATTGTCGCCCTCGCGCTGGCGCTCGGCCATATTCTTTGTCACCTCTTTTATCTCCACATCTATAAGCTTGGCCTTGAGATTGCACACACCCTTGGGCACGAGCTCGCCCAGCCGGTCTTCCTCCGTGGCTATGGCTCCGAATTTGGTATGTATCTTGCTTAACGTCTGGCGTGGCACGGCAAGTGCTGTAGCGGTGCGGCGCACCTCGTCATCGGCATCAGACATCAGCCTCTTTTTCATGAAGTCCAGACAGAACTCCCTGCGACGGGCGCCAACGGCTTCCTCCACATTCCTCTCCAGCTCTTTTTCGCGCTTTTCGATTTCGCTCAGTTCCTGTGCGGTGCGTTCTATCTCGGCTGTTCCTTCTGAAATTTGGTTCTGCTTCCACTCGGCAAGCTGGGCCTCGAATTCAGCACGCGCAGCCGGCCAGACCTCGGCAGCCAAACGGCTCGCGGCATCGGCCACGGCGCGATAAGCCGGTACGGTAAAAGAAATGTCGTCCGATGCAAGCTCGTTCATTATGTAGTCCAGCACCGTCATTGAATGAGTCTGATTATTCTCATCCACATATTCGCAGAAATAAAGCAGGCCGTACCTAACTATATCCACCACCAGTTCCTGCTCATAAGGACGCATTACCGATGGCTGAACCACAGGTATCGCTTCGCTGCCACTCGGCTCCGTCACAACTTCGGGAGCTTGCGACACCGGCTGTGACACCTCAGGCGACTGCTGCGCTAGTTCGCTCTGGCGCCGGAATGCCTCGCGATTCCGCTCACGCTCCGCCTCTGTGCGAAGCCTTTCGGCGCGGTCGGCGGCAAACTGCGCCACCTGGAGCGACAGCACCTTCTCGTCGATACCCATCGAGCGCGCGCACTCACCGATATAGATCGTCTGCTGTATCGGGTCGGGGATCACGGATATCGACCGCACGATATCGGTTATGGCACGCGAGCGGGCTATCGGATCATTGTCAAGGCCCTTCAGAAGTATGGAAGTCTTGAACGAAATGAAGTCCTGTTCATGTGATGCCAGATATTCCTCTACCTCGGTCGATGAATGTGTCTGGGCGAATGAATCGGGGTCTTCGCCTTCGGGCAGCTGCATCACCCTTATGCTCAGACCTTCGGCAAGGAGCATGTCGATACCGCGCAACGACGCCTTTATACCTGCGGCATCACTGTCGTAGATCACTGTCACATTCTCCGTGAAACGATGGATAAGACGTATCTGCCCCTCGGTAAGCGATGTGCCGGACGATGCCACCACATTCTCCACGCCGCTCTGGTGCATGGAAATCACGTCCATGTAACCTTCCACAAGTATACACTTGTCTTTCTTTACTATCGCCTGCTTTGCCTGATAGAGGCCGTAAAGCTCGTTACTCTTCTTGTAAACCTGCGATTCGGGAGAGTTCACGTATTTCGCAACATCCTTGTCCTTACGCAAAGTGCGGCCACCGAATGCCACCACCTTTCCCGAGATAGTAAATACGGGGAAAATAACACGGCCACGGAAACGGTCCTGCACCGTACCACGCTCGGTCTTATAGCAAAGGCCCGTCTCTAACAGAAACTTCTCTGTGAAACCCTTTTTGAGTGCGGTATTATAGAGATCATCGCGCTGCTCGAGCGCATAGCCCAGATGGAACCGCTTTATCATGGCATCGTTGATGCCGCGTTCACGGAAATAGCTCAGGCCGATATCCTTTCCCGCCTGCGTGTCGAGCAGACGCTGCTCGAAATGCTTCATGGCAAAGTCATTGATCGCAAGCATACTCTCACGCTCGCTTGCCTCCTGGCGTTCCTTATCCGTCAGCTCATGCTCCTCAATCTCTATATGGTATTTATTGGCCAGATAACGTAGAGCCTCATTGAAGCTCATCTGCTCAAGCTCCATAATGAAATTGACAGGACTTCCGCCCTTACCGCAGCTGAAACACTTGCAGATACCCTTTGACTTCGAAACGCTGAAAGAAGGCGTGCGCTCATTGTGGAAGGGACACAGACCGATATAGCCGCTGCCTCTGCGCTTAAGATGCACAAAGTCACTCACAACCTCCACAATGTCTGCTGCATCAAGAATCTTCTGAACCGTTGCCTGATCAATACGTCGCATTCCACAAAATTACAAAAAAAACTAACCACCCCAAACACTCCCCCTATCCTACTCCTCCCTTCTCCAAACTAACTCTTATAACTCTTATAAGAATTATAAGCCACATAAGAAACATAAGAAACATAA
>LUJP01000076.1 GCA_001689535.1 Bacteroidales bacterium M5 | reverse complement strand
GAAATCATCTGGTACATGTCGAAGAGGTTTCCGTAGCGGTCGCGTACAACGTCCTCACCAAGACGCTGGATGGCGTACTTGAAGTCAAGGTAAACGGCATTTCCGGTTCCTACACCGTAGCCGGCGTCGCAGCGTTCTTTGGCTGCGCGGCTTGCGATGTCGCGCGGGCAGAGGTTGCCGAAAGCCGGATAGCGGCGTTCGAGGTAGAAGTCGCGGTCCTCGTCGGGAATGTCGGTGGGTTTTTTCTTTCCGGCGCGTATTGCTTCGGCGTCTTCTTTCTTGGCGGGTACCCAGATGCGACCGTCGTT
Source organism: Bacteroidales bacterium M5 (assembly GCA_001689535.1). Classification (GTDB taxonomy): domain Bacteria; phylum Bacteroidota; class Bacteroidia; order Bacteroidales; family Muribaculaceae; genus Paramuribaculum. The sequence goes on along the minus strand of LUJP01000076.1, from coordinate 59,495 downwards.
TCGGAGCGATTCACTCATAAGTGTGAGTTTCGACTGGTCTTCGCCGTGGACGGGGATACAGGTGGGGTGGATCTGAGTGAAAGCGAGGTTTGCCAGGTATGCGCCTTTCTTGAAAGCCTGGATTGCGGCTGAGCCGTTGCAGCCCATAGCATTGGTCGAGAGGAAGAATGCGCGGCCGTATCCGCCTGTGGCGAGTACGACGGCGTGGGCGGCGTAGCGTTCGATTTCACCGGTTACGAGGTTGCGGACGATGATGCCGCGTGCGCGTCCGTCGATGATCACGATGTCGAGCATCTCGCGACGGTTGAATGAGCGCACGGTGCCTTTCTGTATCTGGCGGTTGAGCGACGAGTATGCTCCGAGCAGGAGCTGCTGGCCGGTCTGTCCCTTGGCATAAAATGTGCGGGATACCTGTGCTCCGCCGAAAGAGCGGTTGGCGAGCAGGCCGCCGTATTCGCGTGCGAAAGGAACGCCTTGTGCCACGCACTGGTCGATGATGTTGGCCGATACTTCGGCGAGGCGGTATACGTTGGCTTCGCGGGAGCGGAAGTCGCCGCCTTTGACTGTATCGTAGAAGAGGCGATATACGGAGTCGCCGTCGTTCTGGTAGTTCTTAGCTGCGTTGATACCTCCCTGTGCGGCGATGGAGTGTGCGCGGCGGGGGCTGTCCTGAATGCAGAAGTTATAGACGTTGAAGCCCATTTCGCCGAGGGTTGATGCGGCGGATGCGCCGGCCAGACCTGTTCCTACGACGATTATGTCGAGGTTGCGTTTGTTGGCGGGGTTCACCAGATGCTGGTGGGCTTTGTAGTTGGTCCATTTCTCAGCGACAGGACCTTCAGGAATTTTCGAGTCGAGCTGATACTCCGGAAGCTTGGAGGATTCGACATCGGCGAATTCCTGCATGATGGGGCTGGAGTCAATCATGCCCTCAAGGTTGAGTTTCTGTGCCATATCTCTGAGTTTATTTGTTTGTTTCGTTAGTTTTGTTCATCTGTTCGGCATACTGTATTGTGCGGTCGAGTCGCTGCACGAATTCTTTGACGCCTTCAGTTTCTTTGGTCTTTACGTCGGGGCACTGTTTCTCGACTGCATTCGCTATTGCCTGAGCCTGTTCGAGATAGCCTTTGCCCTGTTCGGCGAAGAATTTGATGGAAGCGGTCTGTACGGCCTGCTGACCTTCGGCTTCGGCGCTCTGCTGCACGGCGCTGAGTTCGGCCTGAAAGTTTTCCTGGATTGCTTCTGCGCGTTCGCCCCAGAAGCCTGCGTACTGTTCCTGCAGAGCTACGTCGGTAGTGAAGAAGTTGCTGCGTGCCTGCACTGTGAATAGTATTGCCTGTGCGGTGAAGAGTATCACTACGATCGATGTCCACCAGCAGGCGATGTTTTTAAGACGGCCGAGCCATATATTGTTGTTCCAGCCGATGGTGTGGAACATCGACCAGAAACCGTGGTTCATGTGGAACCAGAGTGCGATAAAGCCGATGATGTAGACTATTGGAGTCCACCACTGCTGGAAAGCGAGCTGCAGGAACAGAGTTCCGAACACGGGAGCGGCGGGAGCGCCACCTACTTCGGGCAGTGCGGTGAGGTCGTGGGAGATGAGTTCCTGAAGCTGCATCTTGGCCCAGAACTGGGTCATGTGCACTCCGAGGAATGCCAGGACTACGATGCCGAGGACAAGCATGTTCTTGGATGACCATTCGACCTGCTTTGGACGCGAGTTGACGGCGTAACGGTCGGCGCCGCGCGCACGGCGGTTCTGGACTGTCAGCCATAGAGCGTAGATGATGTGGATGATGAAGAGGGCGGCCAGACCCATGGATGCCACAAGGGCATACCAGTTGGCTCCGAGGAACTCGCAGATCACATTATAGGCTGCGGGCCACAGGAGTGCCACAGAGTTCATCAACACGTGAAAAGTTACGAATAGGACGAGGCAGACGCCTGTGATTGCCATCACAAACTTTCGTCCTATAGATGAGCTTGTTAACCACATAGGATGATTGATTTTAATTGATTATGTTAATTTGTTGCTTGTCGGATTGGTATTATTATGCAGCTAATGTCCTGCAAATTTAATGTAATTTAAGCGATGTGGCAAGAATTAAAGAAAAAATTCTTTAACAAATTCGGACGCCTTTTCCGGCTTTGGGTGTTCTTTGCAAATTTTTTTATTGCTGATGCCGACTTTTTCAGATGCCGGATGTTATACATAGTACAACATTAATTTTTTATTATATCATGAATTTTCTTACTGATGAAAAGCTTGTGATTGTCGGCGCGGCCGGCATGATAGGCTCCAATATGGCACAGACGGCCATGATGATGCGTCTTACTCCCAATATCTGTCTTTATGATCCTTATGCCCCGGCTTTGGAGGGAGTGGCCGAGGAACTGCTCCACAGCGGCATGGCCGGCTTCAATCTCACTTATACTTCCGATGAAAAAGAAGCTCTGACGGGAGCGGCGTACATTGTAAGTTCCGGCGGTGCGGCAAGAAAGGCCGGCATGACCCGCGAGGATCTGCTTAAGGGCAACGCCCTGATAGCGGAGGATTTCGGAAAGAAAGTGCGTCAATACTGTCCTGATGTGAAGCATGTGGTGGTGGTGTTCAACCCGGCGGATATAACGGGGCTTATAACTCTTATATATTCAGGACTCAAACCGTCGCAGGTGACCACGCTTGCGGCTCTGGACAGCACGCGTCTGCGTTCGGAACTTGCCAAATATTTCCGAGTGTCGCCTGACGAGGTTACGGGTTGCCGTACATATGGAGGTCACGGAGAGCAGATGGCGGTCTTTGCTTCTACGGCAAAGGTGGCCGGCAAGCCGCTGTCGGAGCTTATCGGGACTCAGGCTCTTCCCCGGCAGGAGTGGGAGGAGATCAGACAGAGGGTTATACAGGGCGGCAAGCATATAATCGACCTCCGCGGACGTTCGTCGTTCCAGAGTCCGGCTTATATCTCGATAGAGATGATTGCCGCGGCTATGGGTGGCAAGGCTTTCACATGGCCTGCCGGAGCCTATATCGACAACGGGACATACAATCATATCATGATGGCTGCCGAAACTACTATCGACGGCAACGGCGTGACGGTGCATCCGGTAGGCGGAACTGCCGAGGAGCGCAAGGAGCTGGACCGGAGCTATCATCATCTGTGCAAATTGCGCGACGAGGTGATTGCAATGGGTGTGCTGCCTCCGGTCGAACGCTGGCATGATATCAATCCCAATATACGCTGAGAATTTTCAGTGCCGGATTTGTGTAAGGGCGGTATGTCTTGGATGGCATATCGCCCTTGCCGCGTGTGTACGGGCGGTTGAGTCCGAGTTTTTCGGCGCATTGTTGTGCTCTTTCAGGGAATATAATTACAAAAAACGCGATTTCTGCAGGATTGCTGCAAAAACCGCATCGGAACGGGTTGTGTATTTGTTTATGTGGCTTGCCGGTTCAGTCTTTATTGAAAATCCCTTTTATTTTTTCCATTAGAGATGGTTCGTCCATTCGTATGTCGATGCTGGCTTTGGACGATTTGCGGTTCAGGAATATTATTGATGTATGGAGTACGATGGCCACCCATTCTTCGAATGGTACTATCGCGTGTATTCGGTTGAGAGGTATGTTGTGGAACGGTGATGCCGGATCGATGCTGTTTATGACGAGCATATCGACGGGGCCGTCCATGTCGATGACTATGTTGTGGTGCCCGGCACAGTCGAATAGCAGAGGCATGTCGAGGCAGTCGGGGCTTGCCGGACGGCGCGAGTATTTTTTGTATAGGGTCTGTATTACCTGTCGGGTGATCATCGTTGGCTATCGTTTATAGGTGTGAGAGTATTGGTTTTTCTTTGCGTTTTGTAATTATAACCGCATTATTGCGGGATAGTTGGCAAAAATTAAAAGGTTTAAATACTTTTTGCGTTTGTCACCGCTATGTAACACTTTGTAATGGAATCCCCGCCGGGGATTCTTGTTGCCCCGGCGGGGATTTCGATGTTATCGGGGCGTGTCCGGCAGTGTTGTTCTGCCGACCGTCGATTCTTGTTATCAGGCCAGGAATCCGAGCAGGACACCGGCAGCTACGGCAGAGCCGATCACACCGGCTACGTTTGGCCCCATTGCGTGCATCAGCAGATAGTTGGACGGGTCATATTCCAGTCCGAGATTGTTGGATATGCGTGCCGACATGGGTACTGCCGATACTCCGGCATTGCCGATAAGCGGGTTGATTTTCTTGTCTTTCGGAAGAAGCAGGTTAAAGAGCTTGACGAAGAGCACGCCCGACGACGAAGCTATTATGAAGGCCATGAATCCGAGGAAGAAAATGAATATAGTCTGTGGTGTGAGGAACTGCGAAGCCTGTGTGGATGCGCCGACAGTCATTCCGAGGAGTATTGTGACTATGTCGGTGAGTGCGTTGGAGGCTGTTTTGGCCAGACGTGTGGTGACTCCGCATTCGCGCAGGAGGTTACCGAAGAACAGCATTCCCAGCAGCGGCAGGCCTGAGGGCACGACGAAGCATGTCAGGAGCATGCCTACGATGGGGAATATGATCTTTTCGTTCTGCGACACGGCACGTGCGGGCTTCATTCGTATAAGGCGTTCTTTTTTCGTTGTGAACAGACGCATCAACGGCGGCTGGATCACGGGAACAAGAGCCATGTAGGAATAGGCCGATACGGCGATTGCACCCATCAGGTTCGGGGCGAGCTTTGACGACAGGAAGATAGCCGTCGGGCCGTCGGCACCGCCGATGATGGCGATTGCACCGGCCTGGTCGGGTGAGAATCCCAGAGCCAGGGCTACCATATATGCGCCGAAGATGCCGAACTGAGCGGCTGCTCCGATAAGCATGAGTTTGGGATTGGCAATCAGGGCCGAGAAGTCGGTCATGGCGCCAATTCCAAGGAATATGAGCGGCGGATACCAGCCGGCACTTACGCCGTTGTAGAGGATATTGAGCACTGACCCTTCCTCATAGATGCCTATTTCGAGACCGGCTTCGGTGTTGAAGGGTATATTGCCAATGAGCATACCGAAACCAATCGGCACGAGCAACATTGGTTCGAAGTCTTTTTTGATGGCGAGCCAGATAAAGAACAGACCCACGGCAAGCATCACGAAATGCTTGAATGTGGCGTTGTAAAATCCGGTGAGATGCCAGAATTCTGTAAGATTCTGCATCATGAAATCACCAAAACTAATGTCCATGTTGAATAATAAGTTTTCTTTAGTTTGACAATGGAGGCAGGGAGCGGCACATCGGAACGTGCGCCCCGCTCATTCCGGATTTTATTCTATGGTGACGAGAGTCGCACCCTCAAGAACGGCATCGCCGGCCTTTACGGCAATCGATGTAACCTTGCCGTCGTAGCCTGCATGGATGGCGTTTTCCATCTTCATGGCCTCGAGCACGAGAACAGTGTCGGCAGCTTTGACTACGTCGCCCACCGATACATTTACTGACAGGACAGTGCCGGGGAGGGGAGCTACTACCTTACGGCCGGGACCGGCGGCCACGGCAGGCTTGCTGATGACCTTACCTCCGGTCTCGGTGCGGGGAGCGGCCGAGGGGCGGGGAGCGTTAATGATGCTCACAGGTTTCTTGGCGTTGTCGAGTTCCACTTTGTAGGGGATGCCGTTGACTTCAACCTGTGCGATATTGTTGTCAATATCGCCAATGGCTACTTTGTAGCTGTTGCCATTGATTTTATACTTGTATTCTTTCATTTGTAGATTCGTTAGGATTGGGTTGTTACTGGTTGGGGAGATGACGCATATTGTAGATTTTGGAGTTCCACGGCGAGTAAGCGCGTTTCACCTTGTTGATGGTCAGCACGGTGTTCTCGCGGTCGTGGGCATCAAGATGTTCGTGGAGAGCCATGGCAATTGCGGCGATAGCCTCGCCGGAATCATTGCGCTCTTCGCGGGCGAGCTCTTTGGTGCTCATTCCGTGGGTCTTGGCCTTGTTGCGCGATGAAGCAGCGGCGCCTATGCGGCTTATGGCCGAGAAGCACAGGCAGAGGAGCAACAGCGCCGTGAATACAATACCCATAGCCATTATAGCCATAGCGAATCCGTTTTTGTCTATTTCCGAGAACATTTCGATTTTATCGTTTGTCTCGCGGATTTTGTTGGCTGAGCTCGGGGTTACGGGCTTGCCGGGAGAGTCGTCGCGGATTTCCCAGGCAGCAGAGCCGAGTTCCTTGCCGTCAGCGAGGTTCACGCCGTCGGCAATGCGGGCGTACGACTGGTTGGCGGTGAGGTAGGCGGGTACGGTAACGGAGTCGATGAGTGTGCGGCCGTCGGCGTCAAACACTCCTATCCAGTTTTCAGTTCCGGGTGCCAGTACAAAATTGGTGTGGAAGGTGCCAAGGGTCGGACGTCCGTCGGCCCAGAACACCACGTGCTGGCGTTTGGGCATTTTGGTGAGGACATCTCCCAGAGGCACGGCATACATCATGGCCTTGCGTTCCTTGACGCTGAGGTCGGGGTTGAGCGTGGCCGGATTGTTGGTGATAAACACGCTCGAGATGTTGAGTGGAGCGTGGTTTGTGTTGAAGAGCTCTATCCATCCTGAACGGCGGCCATAGTCGTCCATATAGTTGCTGTCGTTCTGCACCATCACTTCGTTGATGCGCAGGCTTCGACGCCCCTGTGCGGAGACTGTCATGGCGCTGACTGCCAGAATAGCGAGCAATATAGTTTTTTTCATATTCTCTGCTTTGGTTGATTTTATTTGAGTTGAAAGCTTCTGCCTTTTTACAGAGGAATATTGCCGTGTTTCTTGGCGGGGTTGGTGACTTTCTTGGTGGCGAGCTGCTGGAGAGCGCGGATAATGCGGAAACGGGTGTTGCGCGGCTCGATAACGTCGTCGATATATCCGTAGCGTGCGGCATTGTAGGGGTTGCAGAAGAGCTTGTTGTATTCCTCTTCTTTCTCTTTGAGTACGGCCTGGGGATTTTCGGATGCCTTTGCTTCCTTGGCGTAAAGAACCTCAACGGCACCGGCACCGCCCATAACGGCGATTTCGGCTGTAGGCCAGGCGTAGTTCATGTCGCCACGCAGCTGCTTGCAGCTCATCACGATGTGGCTGCCGCCATAGCTCTTGCGGAGCGTAACGGTGACTTTGGGCACAGTAGCTTCGCCGTAAGCGTAAAGGAGCTTGGCTCCATGGAGAATCACGCCGTTGTATTCCTGACCTGTTCCGGGGAGGAATCCGGGCACGTCAACCAGAGTAACCAGAGGAATATTGAAAGCGTCGCAGAAGCGTACAAAGCGGGCGCCTTTGCGCGAAGCGTTGCTGTCGAGCACGCCGGCAAGGAATTTGGGCTGGTTAGCCACGATGCCCACGGCCTGGCCGTTGAAGCGGGCGAAGCCCACGATGATATTCTTGGCATAATTGCGCTGCACTTCCAGGAATTCGCCGTTGTCCACGATGGCGCCGATAACCTCGTACATGTCGTAGGGACGGTTGGCCGAGTCGGGGATGATTTCGTTGAGAGAGTCCTCGAGACGGTCGATGGGGTCGGTGCATTCAACCAGCGGGGGTTCCTCAAGGTTGTTCTGGGGAATGTAGCTGAAGAGCTTGCGGATGATTTTGAGGGTTTCCTCACCATCTTCGGCTGCGAAGTGGGCCACGCCGCTCTTGGTGGAGTGAACTTCGGCGCCGCCGAGGGCATCCTGGGTCACATCTTCGCCGGTAACGGTCTTCACTACCTTCGGGCCGGTAAGGAACATATAGGAGATTCCTTTGGTCATGATGGTGAAGTCGGTGAGGGCGGGAGAATAAACGGCACCGCCGGCGCAGGGACCGAGAATAGCCGAAATCTGGGGAATTACACCGGAAGCGAGGATATTGCGCTGGAAAATCTCGGCATAGCCGGCCAGTGCATTGATGCCTTCCTGGATACGGGCGCCACCCGAGTCGTTAAGACCGATTACGGGAGCTCCCATCTTCATGGCCATATCCATGATTTTGCAGATTTTCAGTGCCATGGTCTCGCTGAGTGAACCACCGAACACGGTGAAATCCTGGGCGAAAACGTATACCAGACGTCCGTCGATTGTGCCGTAGCCGGTCACGACGCCGTCGCCGAGGAAGCTTTTCTTCTCCTGGCCGAAGTTATAGCAGCGGTGACGTACAAACATGTCGATTTCCTCGAACGAACCTTCGTCAAGAAGCTGTGCGATGCGTTCGCGAGCGGTGTATTTGCCGCGTTCGTGCTGTTTCTGGATGGCTTTTTCGCCGCCACCGAGGCGAGCCTCATTGCGTAGGGCTATGAGTTCCTGTACTTTTTCAAGCTGATTGCTCATTTCAGTTCTTCTTAATGTAAACGAAATGCGGGAGGCGGCAGCAACGATAAGATGGTGTCGGATCTCCCACAAGTGTTTGGTTTAGTGAAATAATTCGGTTTATTTGTTCGGGTCCTCGCAAAGTTCAACGAGAGTGCCGGCGCTTGTCTTGGGATGCAGGAACGCGATATTCAGGCCTTCGGCACCCTTGCGGGGAGCCTTGTCGATTAAGCGTCCGCCTTTTTCCTCAACTTCGGCAAGAGCGTTGGCCACTCCGTCCTCCACGGCAAAAGCGATGTGCTGGATGCCTCCGCGGCCGCCGTTGTTGGCAATGAACTTGGCTATTGCGCTATCGGGAGCGGTAGCTTCGAGCAGCTCGATTTTGGTCTGGCCGACTTTAAAGAAGGCTGTGCGCACTTTCTGATCGGCAACTTCTTCAATAGCAAAGCATTTGAACCCAAGCATATTCTCGTAGAAAGGAATAGCTTCGTCGAGGCTCGTTACGGCGATGCCTACATGTTCGATGTGTGAAATATCCATTTTAATATGACTTTTGATTAGATATAGCAAAATTAACGGCGATTATGACCGTATTTCTCCGCAAATTTAATGTTTTTTCGGGGTTTGCACCTCTTTTTAGACGTTTTTTCTCCATAATATTATAAAATCAAGAAAACGGATATTATCAGATCAGGAAAAAACGCCATTGCTGACACTGTGTCATATCCCACGTGTCAGTGCTGTCATATCTGCCGTTCTCTGAAAAATCGAATAACTTCCTGAAAATAAACTTACTTGGCACTTTTCAACCTTTTTGGCATAAAATTTGTTTTTAATAGTGACGAAACCGGATGAGCAATGACGCTCCTGCGGTTCCGACAATCAATATTTCAACCAAAATTCAGAAACAACATAAATCATTTTAACTATGGGAAAAATAATAGGCATTGACCTTGGCACCACCAACTCGTGTGTAGCCGTTCTTGAAGGAAAAGACCCCGTTGTGATACCTAACAGCGAGGGCCGTAACACCACCCCGTCTATCGTAGCGTTTGTAGACGGCGGCGAGCGTAAAGTCGGTGACCCCGCCAAACGTCAGGCCATCACGAATCCTAAACGTACCATCTACTCCATCAAACGCTTTATGGGCGAGAACTGCCAGCAGGTTGCCGATGAGATCAAGCGTGTGCCTTACAAGGTAGTGTGCGGCGCCAACGATATGCCCCGCGTCGACATTGACGGCCGCGAATATACTCCCCAGGAGATTTCTGCCATGATTCTTCAGAAGATGAAGAAAACCGCAGAAGATTACCTCGGCCAGTCCGTTACCGAAGCTGTGATCACCGTTCCCGCTTACTTCAACGACTCGCAGCGTCAGGCCACCAAGGAAGCCGGCGAGATTGCCGGTCTTACCGTTAAGCGAATTGTAAACGAACCCACCGCAGCTGCTCTTGCCTATGGTCTCGACAAGGCCAACAAGGACCAGAAGATTGCCGTGTTTGACCTCGGTGGCGGTACATTCGATATCTCCATTCTTGAACTTGGCGGCGGTGTGTTTGAAGTTAAGTCGACCAACGGCGATACCCACCTTGGCGGTGATGACTTCGACCACGTGATCATTGACTGGCTTGCCGACGAGTTCCAGAAAGAAGAGGGCATCGACCTCCGTCAGGATCCTATGGCTCTCCAGCGTTTGAAAGAGGCTGCCGAGAAAGCCAAGATTGAGCTTTCAAGCACCACTTCCACTGAAATCAACCTTCCGTATATCATGCCGGTGAACGGTATTCCAAAGCACCTTGTGAAGACCCTTACCCGCGCTAAATTCGAGCAGCTGGCCGACAAGCTCATCCAGGCCACCATTCCTCCCTGCGAGCAGGCGCTCAAGGATGCCGGTCTGAAGGCAAGCGATATCGACGAAGTGATCCTCGTGGGCGGTTCGACCCGTATTCCTGCCGTTCAGGAGATTGTACAGAAGTTCTTCGGCAAAGCTCCTTCCAAGGGTGTTAATCCCGACGAAGTAGTGGCTGTAGGCGCTGCCATCCAGGGCGGTGTGCTTGCAGGCGACGTTAAGGACGTGCTCCTTCTCGACGTAGTTCCTCTGTCGGTAGGTATTGAGACTCTCGGTGGCGTGATGACCAAACTTATCGAGGCCAACACCACTATTCCTACCCGCAAGAGCGAGACCTTCTCAACCGCTGTAGACAACCAGCCTTCGGTTGAAATCCACGTTCTCCAGGGCGAGCGCCCCATGGCAAAAGACGACAAGACCCTCGGCAAGTTCCATCTCGACGGAATAGCTCCCGCACCCCGCGGCATACCTCAGATCGAGGTTACATTTGAGATTGACGCCAACGGCATTCTCAATGTATCGGCCAAGGATAAAGCTACCGGCAAGGAACAGAGCATCCGCATCGAGGCCTCAAGCGGTCTTACCGACGCTGAAATCCAGCGTATGAAGGACGAGGCTGCCGCCAATGCCGCTGCCGACGCCAAGGAAAAAGAGCGTGTAGACAAACTCAACCAGGCCGACGCCATCATCTTCCAGACCGAGAAGCAGCTCAGCGAGCTCGGCGACAAAATTCCCGCCGACAAGAAAGCTCCTATCGAGACAGCTCTTACCCAGCTCAAGGAAGCCCACAAGGCTCAGGATATCGCCGGTGTCGATGCCGCCATCAAGGCTATCGAGACTTCATTCGGTGCCGCACAGCAGGATATCCTCAATGCTCAGGCACAGGCCCAGCAGCAGGCCGGAGCCCAGCAGCAGAGCGGTCCTCAGCAGCAGGGCGGTAGCTCCGACGGTCCCGTTGACGTTGACTTCGAAGAGGTCAAGTAAGCTATAGAAGATATAGTGAAATAGACATATAACAATTCAGAAGACACGCGTCCGGGTCAAGCCAAAGGATGCGTGTCTTTTTTCTAAGACTATAATCTCCAAATTACTGCGACTATGATACGACTAAACTGCGGCCTTATCGCCGAAACCGAAGAAAACCGTAGGAAGGCAATCGCACTGGCAAAAGAGCTCGTTGCGCTTTCTCTTCATGATGACGGATGCGTGGAATATGATCTTCTCGGTTCCCTCTCCAACACCGACCGCCTGATGATCTACGAAACCTGGAGAGATGAAGCCTCGCTCAAAGCCCACATGGCCTCTCCCCACTTCCAGCGTCTTGTCCCCGAAATAGAGAAAGTAGCCACCCTCACCCTCGAGCAGTTCAACTTCTGACATCCGGGCACGTCAAATTCCGATTTATAACCGTGTTTTGACGCATAATGAACGACGATTTTCGACATATAATGAAGAACTTCCCATAAAATGTGGGTGGATTACACCGGAGAGCAGTATGAGAATAGGGTGTTTTGTCATTCTTATGACCATATATGCAGGCATGAGGCGTCTATGTCGCGCGATATGCTAAGGCGTTGCATTGCAACTCCGGCCAAATCCCTCGGCGCCTCAGAGAACCGCATATCTTGTATTGATGAGCAGATCAGGCGTTACAGGCAAAGCTTAGCCAGTCAGGAACAATCGATTGGACGAATCACCGTCACAACGTAAGCTTAAGATTTATCAATACCGCCTTGCCAAAACGCGCAACAATATTACCAATCTTCAGCAACAACTGGCTGAAGATTGGTAATTGGTGTTATCTTAAGACCCGAAATATAAGACTTCAGATCCTTTTGGTTTTGGCCGTATGCATTGGTCTGACCATATACTTCTGTCTTTGAGTTATCTTCGACTTTTATAGGAAAAATACAAATTCCTAATATCAGGGAATCTTACGACTGAAGATGTCAAGAGACATAGCCTGGCAACTCTAAATTAAGGCAGGACCGTACTGATTACTGACGGATTTCTTTTTCGCGGGCGGCGTCCCAATAGGCGCAGTCGAGTTCGAAAAATACGGAGGTGTAGGGGATGGTGAGCGGAGTCTTGATGATAATGGCGTTGAAAGTGGAGCTCACGCTGTCAAGCCTGTGTATCAGCTCTTCGTGAGGAACGTAGTTTATCTCGCTTTTTCCGAGGGCGTCGGCGAGCGAGCGCTGATATGCGCTCCAGCCTTCGCAAAGGCGGTCGGACATTGCGTGCTGTTCCTCGTCTACATATATGTGCGCGCACACATGGGGCGCTTCCTCTATCATCCTTACGGTGCATTCAACAACTTTAGCGAAATCCTCGTTTGCGAAAAGTGTGGTCACGCCGGGATTTGACTGCAGGGGATATGCCATATCGGTGACCACAATCCAGTTGCGGTGGCCGAGAAAGTTGAGTTTATGGCTAAGTGTCGATTTCCAGTTTTGTTCCATTTTCAGAATAGATTTGAGTTTTTGCAAATATACGAAATAGCGAACATAAAGATGTATATCCGCGTTGTTTTGTATATGATAAATACTTGTTTAACGTCTAAATACACATCAGAAACATGAATCGTATTTTTGTATCGACAATGGTCTTGGCTGGTCTGGCAATGTCATTTGCGGCTCCGCGAAGCATATCATGTTCAAGGGTGGTTTATCCCGGCGACAGCGCTCTTTATATTGTAGGACGTTCGCTTGACTGGAAAACTCCTATCCCCACAAATCTTTATGTCTACCCCGCAGGAATGACTAAGAAGAGTCATGATCTTCCGGGTGCATTCACCTGGACTTCAAGATATGGCTCCGTCTATGCTGTGAGCTACGATGGAGGAATTACCGAGGGCATGAACGAGAAAGGTCTTGTGATAAATAGTCTTTTCTGTAAAGGTACGGTCTATAGTAATGTCCAGACGGAGAAACTCCCACCTATGTCGCTCTCCGTATTCGTTGCCTGGATGCTTGACCTCAATGAGACAACCGACCAGGTGGTGAAAATGATTAAATCCACTCCGTTCAATATAAGCGGTGCCACTTTCGACGAAGGCACTGTTTCTACTCTCCATTGGGGAATAACAGATCGGTTCGGTAAGACTGCAATACTTGAATTCGATCACGGCAAGGTAAACATATATGAAGGCGACAGTCTGTATGTGCTCACCAATGATCCCCCATATCCGCAGATGACGGCTATAAACGATTATTGGAAGAAAATCGGAGGAGCCAACATGCTTCCGGGAACAGTGAAGAGTCCCGACCGGTTCGTCCGCGCTTCTTTTTTTGACAATAATGTGGAGCGTACAGGAGATGCTGCCTTAGGTACATCGATAACGCGGAGCATTCTGGTGAATGTGTCGGTTCCCTACCTCTACACCGTCCAGGGCGATCCAAACGTATCTTCCACACAGTGGCGCACTTTCGCGAATCTTCGCGACCGGCTGTATTATTTCGATAGTGTGACAGCTCTCGGGATGTATTATATCGACCTGACGAAATGCAATCTGAGCAAAGGTGCGCCTATAATGAAAATTGACAATACAAAAATGAAAGATGTGGTGGGCGAAGCAAATTCCCGACTCGAAGTTTCAGCTCCATTCACTCCTATGTATTAATTTTGCGGTGTGAAATTACGCATGAACATATCATGGACGGGCGTGATGATGGCTTTCGTGGCCATGATCACGCCCGTTTCAGGTATTTGTGCGGAGCCACCCCAGCTGGCCGTCCCGGCGGAATATAAAATAGTGTCCGACAGCACGGAGGCTGCCGATAAATCGCTTGCATTCGCTGCTTTGCCCTGGTGGCGACAACTTATTGCAAACGGGTTTCATATCAATGATCCACGGGTCAATTATCCCGCCTTCCCGCGTTTTCTGGTAAAGGTCTATGATTGGGGTGACCGTGTATTCAACAGTTACGATCCCGAATATGTGGTCGGCACAGGGAAGAACTGGAAGGTGATGGCCAAGAATTACAACTGGTTTGAATCCTATATGCTGATGTATTCATTCGACGACAGGCTGAATATACGTTCTCAGTTCTATACCGATATAGGAGCTTACATCAATTTTATGGCAGTAGGTATTGGTTATACAGCCAAGTTAGGCAATCTCTTCGGCGGTGGCAACAGTCCCCGGACAAATTTCAATACCAGTTTCACCTGTTCACGTTTTCAGGGTTCATTTGATTTTACCACCACCAAGGGAAACACCCACATCACCCGGCTGGGCGATTTCCGGGGCGGGAAGGAAATCCATGTGCCGTTCAACGATATCAGCCAGCGCTCTATGAGCGGTCATGTACTGTATTTTTTCAATAACTACCGTTATTCCCACGCTGCAGCTTACTGCTTCTCGAAATATCAGCTCAAGAGTGCGGGCACGTGGATAGGTGGCGCCGGTTTCAACTATCAGGACATAGAGATGAATTTCGAAAATCTGCCTGAGGATATGAAGGCGTTTCTTCCCGGAAAGCAGACACATTACACATTCAAATACTGTGATTATGTGGCTTACGGAGGCTATGCTTATAACTTTGTGCTCAAGCCCAGAAAATGGCTTATAAACGTGATGGGAGTGCCGGCAGTGGGCTATCGTCACGCCTATTCGCAGTCAAATGTAGGGAGCAGAAGCATGTTTGCCCTTAACGGAAATTTCGGTCTGGCTGTCGTTTATAACCACAGGGCTCTTTTCGCGTCGGTTAATGCCAACGTGAAAGCCCATGTATATTTTGGGGGAGATTATACCTTTTTCAACTCCCTTTTCTCTACTTCCTGCACCGTTGGTGCACGTTTCTGATTCGCAGTGGGGGATGGTTATTCATATAGATAGAACATCCGCTCCATCAGTCGCCATTTTTCAGAGGAAGTAAGGCCGGGCGCTACTTTCTGGAATGTTCCCATATATTCTTCCCATTCGGCCTGGCGGGGCAGGGTGCTGAGCCGCTGCATGGCTGAGTCCCAGTCGAAATCCATGGGGGTCTCCACAATCATGAACAGTCTGGACCCGAGTATATACAGTTCCATTTCAAGGATTCCGACTTCACGTATGCCGCGGATAATTTCGGGCCATGCCTGTCCCTCGCTGTGGCGCCGGCGATACTCGGCTATAAGTTCGGGGTTTTCCTTGAGGTCGAGTGTCTGGCAATAGCGCTTTACAGGCTGGTGAAACTGTTTCACGGGATAGCCTTGGGAGGGATTTTCAGTTTTCATGTTTGAATAGATTGTCGTTTTCGTCGAGTTTGAAGTCATGAGCCAGAAGACCGATAAATTTCGAAATCTGCGATACGGCTTTGACTGTTTCCGGGGTTATTTCTTTTCCTGCCAGACGCAGCATAAGCATGCCGTAGAGAGCGTTGAAACAGGTCTCGATCTCTCCCGTTTTATCCTCTCCGGCTTTGGCTCTCAGTTCCACGATGTAGGGGAGTGTGCGGTAGAATTCGGCGGTGTAGTCGGCAAAACGCGGGTCGGCAAGTAGAGCGCGGTGTAGGTCGGCAAGCTGTATTATCACGTTTTTGTTCAGCTGGAGATGCCCTTTTTTCTCCACTCCTTCGCGCCGCATCATGTCGATAAGCGATTCATACCACTGGGCCATTTCTTCTTTCTGGGCGTCGGTAAGACCCTGATAGCGGTCAATTACATTTGCCCGTATCTTGTCCAGATCGAGGGAGTTGGCTCTTATTATGTCCTCTATCTGCCACATATACAGCAGATATTCGGCTATATTCTCTTTTCGTTTCTGGGATGCGATATACATTGTAACAGTGATTTATTATGAAACAAGCTCTTGAGATATAAACGGCCGTGAAAGCCGTATGGTTTAAAAATCCGATTCCCAGATGATAATCTTTCCGGGAGCGGATTTCCTCACATCTATCAGCCGTTGGTTGGAAGAGCCTTTGAATATCAGGGTTGTGTCGCGGAGAGGTAGCCTGAATGGGCCGTCGACAATCACATCGATGTAGTCAAGCAGAGGTCGCCGCCGAGGGTCGGAAAGAAGCTCCTCGTAGGTGTAGCCGGTATAGCACCAGAGATCCAGTCCCAGCTCCCGGATGCCTTTAATCAGGGATAGAAGGGTGTCGGTATCCTGTTGCAGCGGGTCGCCGCCCGACAGTGTTACCGGCATGTTGTTTTCGGAGATATGCCGAAGTAGCTGGGCCACTGTGGTGGGTGTGCCTCCGCGCGGGTCCCATGATTCTGGATTATGACACCCCGGGCAATGGTGGTCGCATCCTGCGAAATATATGGAAGTACGGAGCCCCGGTCCGTCGACCGAGGTTCCGTCTATGATGTCCAGTACGTTCAGTGTTTGCTCCATCGGCCGTATGTTATTTGTGGACCACGCGGTCGTTGAGCTCAGCAAGTTTGGCGTTGTTCCAGCGGTCGGTAGTGCCTACGAGGTAGCCGGTGATACGCTGCAGCTTGTCGATGTGCGTGCCTCCGCATTTGGGGCATTTCTCAAGACCGTCTGTGGCGTCTTCGTAGCCGCAGTCCATGCAGCGGTTGCGGTTGTGGTTCACGGAGCAATAGCCGATGTTGTATTTGTCCATGAGGTCTACAATGTCGGCCACTGCTTTGGGATTGTGTGTGGCGTCACCGTCAATCTCCACGTAGAATATATGGCCTCCGCCTGTGAGGGCATGATAGGGAGCCTCCACCTGAGCTTTGTGCTCGGGCGAACAGTGATAGTAGACGGGAACGTGGTTGGAGTTGGTGTAGTAGATCTTGTCGGTAATCCCGGGAATCACACCGAAGCTTTTGCGATCGCGCACGGTGAATTTTCCTGAAAGGCCTTCGGCGGGTGTGGCGAGAATCGAGAAGTTGTGCTCGTATTTTTCGCTATACTCGTTGGCGCGGCTTCGCATGTGGGATACTATCTTTAAGCCGAGTTTCTGGGCATCCTCGCTTTCGCCATGATGTTTTCCGATAAGAGCCACAAGACATTCGGCAAGACCGATGAATCCTATGCCCAGGGTGCCTTGGTTGATTACGCTCTCTATGGTTTCGGAGCCGGAGAGTTTATCGCTTCCGTTCCACAGCTTCGACATAAGCAGGGGGAACTGCTTGGCAAGGGCCGTCTTCTGGAAGTTGTAGCGGTCGCAGAGCTGCCGTGCGGTTATGTCAAGCACCTTGTCGAGCTTCGAAAAGAATTTGTCAATGCGTTCCTGCTTGTCTTTCACCATCATGCATTCTATGGCCAGACGCACGATGTTGATGGTGGAGAAGCTGAGGTTGCCTCGTCCTATGGAGGTCTTTTCACCGTAGCGGTTTTCAAACACTCGTGTGCGGCACCCCATCGTGGCCACCTCGTATTTGTAGCGTTCGGGGTCGTCAGGCGTCCATTTCTCGTGATGGTTGAAGGTGGCGTCGAGATTCACGAAGTTAGGGAAGAAACGGCGTGCAGTGACTTTGCAGGCTAGCTTGTAAAGGTCGTAATTGCGGTCTTCGGGTAGATAGCTCACTCCGCGTTTCTTTTTCCATATCTGAATCGGGAAAATGGCGGTTGCGCCATTGCCCACGCCCTCGTAAGTGGAGTTGAGGAGCTCGCGG
Organism: Bacteroidales bacterium M5; assembly: GCA_001689535.1. Taxonomy (GTDB): domain Bacteria; phylum Bacteroidota; class Bacteroidia; order Bacteroidales; family Muribaculaceae; genus Paramuribaculum. Next base: position 41,790 of record LUJP01000076.1, on the reverse strand, counting down.
ATCACGCAGCGTCCCTCGGCCGAAGTGTCCGTGCCATAGTTGATGGAGCTGAACACAACCTGATTGCCGCCACGCGAATGGATGGTGTTCATGTTGTGGATAAATGCCTCCATTGCCTGGTGGACGCGGTCCACGGTCTTGTTTACGGCATGTTGGAGCATCCTTTCGTCGCCCTCCATTCCGTCGAGAGGTTTTTTCAGATAATCATCGAGCTTTACATTATATAAAGGTGAAAGATCGCGGCCAGAGAGCTCTTCGAGCTGTTTGATTTCCTCGATGAACGATGAGCGCACGAAGGGAGCAAGATAGAAGTCAAATGCCGGTATGGCCTGGCCGCCGTGCATTTCGTTCTGGGCGGTTTCGAGCGATATGCAGCAGATGATGCTTGCGGTCTCTATTCGTTTTGCTGGGCGCGATTCGCCGTGTCCTGCCGAAAATCCCTTGGAAAGTATGCGGTCCATGGGATGCTGCACGCAGGTGAGGCTCTTGGTCGGATAATAATCTTTGTCGTGGATGTGGAGGTAGCCGGAGCGCACGGCGTCGCGGGCCTCCTGTGAAAGAAGATAGTCATCAACAAAGGGCTTGGTGGTCTCGCTTGCGAATTTCATCATCATTCCCGCAGGAGAATCAGTGTTCATGTTGGCGTTTTCGCGCGTGATGTCGTTGCTTTTGGCCTCGATGATTTCCAGGAACATGTCGCGGGTCTTGGCGCGGCGCGCAATGCTTCGCTGGTCGCGATATGCTATATAGCGTTTTGCCACTTCCTTTCTGGGGGAGTTCATGAGTTCCAGTTCCACGCGGTCCTGGATTTCTTCAACCGTCATGCGTTCGTTGCCTGTGACGCCTATGCGGTCAGCTATTTTTTGAATCAGAGCATCGTCTTCGCCACATTCGGTCTGAAGCATGGCTTTTCGGATGGCGGCTTTGATTTTTTCTTCGTTATAGCCTACCACACGTCCGTCGCGTTTGATGACAGTCTGTATCATTTTGTATAGGGGTTTTGTTATAAATTCTGGATTAATATGCCTCTTGGAAAATCGGATTTTTTAAGTCCGTGCAAAGGTGAAAAATTACTTTAAATCATCCAAATATTATTACAAGAAAATGTCGTAAAAGTTTTGTTTTGGAAAACTTTTAATGCTTGTTTAAAAATTAAGTTGTTGATTAATAATGATGTGTGGAATTTTTCGGAAAACTTTTGTGTCCGAGCTATTGAAAAAGATTATTAAAAATGTTATTTTGACGGTGTGTTGGGGATATGGAATTTTTCTTGTTAAATTTGCAATTACAATCCGTTGATTATGTACAAGTCATCTTTTTCAATCCAGAGTGCGACAGCTGGTATTCTTGCGGCTCATGGTGTCCGTGATGTGATTGTGTCGCCCGGTTCACGCAATGCATCGATAATAGAGGCCATGAGTGCGTCGTCGCATTTCCGGATTACGAGGGTGGTAGATGAAAGGGCGGCCGGCTTTATTGGACTGGGCATTGCGTCCATCACGAATCGCCCCGTGGCAGTTGTGTGCACGTCGGGGACCGCACTGTTGAACTACGCGCCGGCTCTTGCCGAGGCTTATTACAGAAACATACCTCTGATATGTGTTTCTGCTGACCGTCCGGTAGAGTGGATAGACCAGAATGACTCACAGACCATGCGGCAGCCGGGCGCGTTGGCCAACGTTGTCAAGGGCACTTACGATATCGGTCGTGGTGCAGGTGAGGACTCCCTGTGGGAGGCCCAGCGGCTGCTGAACGATGCTATGCTCACTGCTCTCGGTGAGGTAAGAGGTCCGGTTCATGTGAATATCCATCTTCCCGACTGTGCCTCCGAGGGTCTGGAATCCGATTCCGGTGAGGCAAGAATCATCGAGATGCTTCCTTCGCGAAGGGACATCACCTACAATGATGCCGGGCGTCTGGCCCAAACCATATCCTCGACTTCAAAGGTGATGGTTCTCTGCACGTGTGCCGCTCCCGACAGCGGGCTTATACAGGCGTTAACTTCATTATCAAAATTCGATGATATCGTTGTAGTTGCAGAAAGGGTGTCAAACGTGTCGGTGCGTGATGCGGTGTTCGCTCCCGAAGCTGTGATAGGCTCCATGGACGAGGAGAAGAAACGCGATATGGCTCCCGAACTTCTGATAACAATAGGGGGCGCTCCGATTTCGGCCGGTCTAAAAAAATATCTCAGGCAATATTCTCCTGCCCGACACTGGAATTTGGGTTACACGCGGGCGGTTATAGACTGCTATAAGGCTCTCTCCCTCCGTATCGAAGCGGATCCGGCTATGGTTCTTGCCAAGATTGCAAAGCAGATGCCGGAGAGTTCCGTCGGCAGTGACTATTTCAGAAAATGGAATGTTGCATACGAAAGAGCGCGCAGCCTCCTCCATGGGTATGCGTCGCGTGCGCCCTGGAGCGATTTCAAGGCAATGGGGTTCATAGCCACGCAGATTCCCGCGCGGTGGAACCTACAGCTCTCAAACGGAACGGCTGTGAGATATTTCGAGCTGCTTTCCGGTGGCCGCTACCACAGGGTTGACTGTAACCGCGGGGTGAGCGGAATTGACGGGTGCACATCTACTGCCGTGGGTGCGGCGATGGCCTACAATGACACAACGCTGCTTATCACGGGCGATATGAGCGCAGCCTACGATCTCGGAGGTCTGGCTCTGGCGCGTGAAGCCGAACGGCTTAAGATAGTGGTGCTGTGTAATTCCGGAGGCAATATTTTCAGAACCATCAGAGCTACACGTGAACTGACCGTATGCGAGCCCTATCTTGCCTCGATGCCTGAGCTTCGGCTCCGTTCGCTTGCCCAGGTATACGGCATGGGATTTTATGAGGCTTCGGATGATGCGGAGCTGCGGGAGGCCTGGCGTGGGTTCGCCGCGCACAGTGGTCCGGCATTGCTTGCCGTAAACACTTCGCCGCAGATTTCCGCAGAGGTTTACCGGGGCTTCTTTGATTTTATGAGCAAAAATTGACAAACAATATACATACATTATTATGGAAAAGATAGAATGGAAAACCATCAAGGAGTATGAAGATATCCTGTTCCAGCAGTTTGAAGGAATAGCTAAGATTACTATAAACCGTCCACAGGTCTACAATGCGTTCCGTCCGCAGACCAACCGCGAGATGCTCGATGCCATGGCTTACTGCCGTGAGGCAAGCGATATCGGTGTGGTTGTGCTCACCGGTGCCGGTGACAAGGCGTTCTGTTCCGGAGGCGACCAGAAGGTGAAAGGTGTGGGTGGTTACATTGACGAGAACGGTGTGCCCCGTCTCAACGTTCTTGATCTTCACAAAGCCATACGTTCCATTCCCAAGCCTGTGATTGCTATGGTCAACGGCTATGCTATAGGTGGCGGCTGTGTGCTTACGGTTGTCTGCGACCTTACCATCGCATCGGAAAACGCCCGTTTCGGCCAGACCGGACCGAAAGTCGGAAGCTTTGATGCCGGCTTCGGCTCGACATATCTTGCGCGGTGCGTGGGCCAGAAAAAAGCCCGTGAAATCTGGTTCCTTTGCCGCCAGTATACAGCCCGTGAGGCCGAGGCGATGGGTATGGTCAACAAGGTTGTGGCTCCCGAACAGCTCGAGGCCGAAACGGTTGACTGGTGCCGTACCATTCTCAAGCGCAGTCCTATGGCTGTGCGTATGATCAAGCGCGCTCTGAACGCCGAACTCGACGGGCAGCGGGGCATGATGGAATTTGCCGGAGATGTTACCCTGCTTTATTATCTGATGGAGGAGGCTCAGGAAGGCAAGAATGCTTTCCTTGAAAAGCGCGAGCCTGATTTTGGTAAGTTCCCCAAATTCCCGGGCTAAGATGCTTAGAGCAGAGTGGGTGCCATATAATCTCGATTTCCGTTTCATGGCCGTTACCTCGCGGGAACGGATGAAACGGAAATCCACTTATTTCGTGCGCGTGTATGATACTTCCTGTCCTGAGGTGAAGGGGTTGGGTGAGTGTGCGCTTTTCCGGGGGCTGAGCGCCGACGATGTGCCGGATTATGAAGCGGTACTGACGGCTGCATGCCGTGATATCGAGCGCTTTCCCGAGTCGGTACCCGCGGCATTCTCCTCGATAAAATTCGGACTGGAGACAGCTATGGCCGATTTGCGCTCCGGCGGCGTCATGAAGCCGTATCCCGATGCATGGGCCGACGGTAACAGCGAGATAGTGATAAACGGGCTTGTGTGGATGGGTACACGCGACGAGATGCACGCGCGCATCCGTGAGAAACTCAAGGCCGGATTCAGATGCGTAAAGCTGAAAATCGGCGGAATTGATTTCGACCGTGAACTGGAGCTGCTGCGGGGTATACGTGATAGTTTTGACAGCAAATCGCTTGAGATACGCCTGGACGCCAACGGAGCGTTCACACCGTCCAACGCAATGGAGCGTCTCGAGGCTTTGGCACGCTTCGATGTCCATTCCATAGAGCAGCCCGTGAAGCAACATCAATGGAAAGAAATGGCGTATATCTGCCGGAAATCTCCCATACCTGTAGCGCTTGACGAGGAGCTTATAGGAATCACGGATAAAGATGAAAAGGAAAGGATGCTCGACGTGGTCGTCCCGCAGTATGTGATTCTGAAGCCGGCTTTGTGCGGCGGATTCTCAGGTGCTGACGAATGGATAGAACTTGCGCGCCGACGGAATATAGGATGGTGGGCCACCTCGGCTCTTGAATCGAACATTGGACTCAACGCCATAGCCCAATGGGTGTCGCGGAAGAATCCCCTGATTCCCCAGGGACTTGGAACCGGCGCGCTGTATCATAACAATATTCCTTCACCTCTTAATCAGGAACGCGATGTGCTTCTTTCTGACCCCTACCGGAAATGGGATTTAACCATGCTTGATACGCTTGAATGGAACTGACCGGATATATTGAGGAGTGTTCGGCCTTTGCTGCCGAATGGCGGGATGCCGGAAAAGATTTTGTCGTGGCCCATACTTCAGGATCAACCGGCACGCCGAAAGAGATAAGGCTGAGCAAAAATGACATGGCTGCATCGGCCCGTGCAACAAACCGTTTCTTCGGGATAGACTCCGGTTCGTTGCTCCATCTGCCTCTTTCGCCTTCTTATATAGCAGGAAAGATGATGATTGTAAGGGCCTCTGTGGCCGGTTGTGCTCTTTTGGCCGAGAAGCCCACGTCGTCACCTCTGGCAGACTATGCCGGGCGGGATATCACGCTCTCTGCTGTAGTTCCCTCGCAGATTCCAGGACTTTTGAACGGAAAGGGCTGGATGAAAATAGACAATCTGATTATCGGCGGCGCTCCGCTATCGTCAGCGACAGAAAGAAAACTCCAGGAGGTGGGGCTGCCGGCATACGCCACATACGGAATGACGGAGACCTGCAGCCATGTGGCGCTGCGAAAACTCGGAAGCGAGCTTTTCAGGGCGCTTCCCGGAATCAGTTTTTCTCTGGATGAGAGAGGATGTCTTGCCATAGATGCACCGCAGTTCTCTTTTAAGAGGGTGGTGACCAATGATCTTGCGGAACTTGACGGAGGCGGGGCTTTCCGGTGGCTTGGACGTTACGACAATGTGATCAACTCCGGGGGCATAAAAATCATTCCCGAAGTAATCGAAGAGAGAATAGCGCCTTTGATGTGCGGTGTTCCGTTCTATGTCAGCTCCCGCGAAAGCGAGCGTTGGGGTAGGGAAGCTGTTCTGATTGTCGAGGGGGGGACGTCGCCTGTAAGTCTTGCGCAGCTTAAGGACGAACTGGGAGTGATATGCCCCAAAGAGATAATATGTGAGCCGAAATTCGACCGCACTTCTTCCTCAAAAATAATCAGGAGGAATTATTGAAAAGGTTGTTCTGGCTTCCGTCAGTCAGGCAAATCGAGCAAAGCTTCTATCTGTGGAAGGACGGCCACGGCGCCGTCGTTGTTTATGACGCGTTTCTTCAATGCCGGAATAGCTTCTTCCTCGGCTTTCTGCGCCTTCATCCGTTTTTCTATTTCCGATATGCTCAGATTGTTTCTGGCGATAACGCGCTCGATGCGGATTTCTTTCGGTGCCGTTACTTCCCATATTTCGTCGACCAGAGTATCCATGCCTGATGAATGCAGAATGGCAGTTTCCACAAAACATACATTCCGGTTCGAACTCCACTCTTTGAAATGATCGCGTACATGGCGGTGCACAATTCTGTTGAGTGCTTCCAGGGCCTGTGTGTCCGAAAATACCTTTTGAGCCAGAATCCTGCGGTCGATTCCGGAGGAGGTGACGGCTTCACGGCACACTTCGGCACCGATGGCGAGTTTTATATCCTCGCTTTCCTCCATAATCTGTCGGGCTTGTGAATCACAGTCGTAGATTTCATAGCCCATGCATCCGAGCACGCGTGCTACAACGCTTTTGCCAGAGCCTATTCCTCCGGTTATGGCTATTATTCTGTTCATTTCGATGTCTGGAAGATGTATTCCACACTGTCGGGGTGGAACGTTACGTTATGGTAGTGATCGGGAGTAAGCGACGGCATGACCTTTGTCTTGGGTTTGCTGAGGTCTATTTTGGAAGCATCGATTGTAACCTTGAGAGGATAATCGTCGTTGAACGCGCTCATAGGCACGAGATAGCTCACTTCCACACTCGATGGGAATGTCACGACCTGGCTTCCTTCCGGGAGGTTAGTCACTTCTACCGGCACCATGCGGCGTTTAGATATCAGGGGCTCTACCGGCACTGTTACCTTGACTCTTTCCGGAATGATTCTCATTCCCGGGAGCTGCTTGATCTTGAGGTCGAACACCGTGGTGTCTTTCAGGTCGGAGGCCGACCCGAGCTCGGTCTCGATCTGATGGAGACCGGAGGGTATTTCGCCGTCGGAGTACACTTTCACAGAATCGAAATTCGAAATGATGGCTCCGGAAATAATGCTTTGCAGGGATGCTTTCACATCAAGATTGATTTTAAGTGGAAGCACTTTTCCGGGAGTGGTGGTGAAGGGCGCATAAATCGAATCGGGCCTTACGTTGATTATCTGTGCGGCCTGTCCGAAGTATTCCTTGAGACGGCTGTCGATTTTCATTCTCGACATCTCGAATGTGCGGTCAGGAGTGGCGTAGTCGGTGAATTTCAGCTTGAGGACAGGAGTCCTTCCTCCCCAGAATCTGATAAGCTGTGAGCCTTTGGCCTGGACCATGGCGTTGATGGTACGGGGCACACTTCCGATTATCACTACCGAATCAGGCACATTGTCAATCTCCACCGGTATCTCGTAATCGCGCTGCACCTCGTTATCGAGTGAAAGGAATATCCAGAAAAGGAATGCTACGCACACACACATCAGATACAGCACCACGTTGCGTCCTTTGGTCGAACGCAGTGCGAGGCGGCATTCAAGCAGGAATTTCTTTACTGAGTTTGGAAGGCTCATGGTTAGGAGGATTAAGAGTTCAAGCCCGAATGGCTTTCCTGCCGTCCGGGCTTGAAATGATAGATTTAAGAGAAATCAGTTGTTGGCTTTCTTCTCAGCGTCGGCGTCCTGCTGGGCTTCGATGGCCGAAGGATAAACCGAGCCTTTGTCGATTGAAATCACGGTGTCGCGGGCGATTTCAAGATCGAATGTGGTGTCGCGCACCTTACGTATTTTGCCATAGATACCTCCGGCGGTAACCACGTTTGAGCCCACGGTGAGGCTTTCGCGGAATTTCTTTATTTCTTTCTGCTTCTTCTGCTGGGGGCGAATCATAAAGAAATAGAATATTACGATGATGGCTACAATCATCAGGATGTTCATGAGTCCGGCATTGTCACCGGCCTGAAGAAGAATCATTGAGTACATGTCGATATTGGGTTTATATTACTGTTTGTTCAGCAAATATAGTGTTATTAATTCAATTTTTCAGCAGTTTTCCTTCCTTTTTCAGATAGTTTATCACGGAGAAGAGTATTCCGTTGATGAATTGGCCGCTTTTCGATGTGCTGTAGCAGTTGGCAATCTCGATATACTCGTTCATTGTCACGGGCACCGGGATGGAAGGGAAGTTGAGAAGTTCCGAAATGGCAGTGCACATTATTATCACGTCCATGAAGGCCAGACGCTCCGGATCCCATTGCTTTTCGTTGATAAACTTGTCGATGTAGCTGCGGTAGGTGCCATAGTTCTCTACGGTGTCCACAAAGAGCTCGCCGCCGAAGCGCGCGTCTTCATCGTCCTTGAATTTGGGGAGGAGAGTTATAGGTGTCCCGGGGTTGGATGATGCCCGCTTTATGGTCTTGATTACGAATGTGCCTATTATGTCGAGGTCGTCGTTCCAGTAGACTGATTCCGATTCTATGGCTTCAGCAAGGATATCCGAAGGCAGGATTACGTTCTTGATTATCGAGCGCCAGAAATCGCAGTCGTCCGCGTAGCTTACGGTGGGAGCTGCCATATAGTCGGCATAGATATCGCTCTGCAGCACTTTGTCGAGAAGCAGTTTGAGGGTTTCCGAACCGTTGTCCCATGAAATTGGATTGCTCTTGAGATATTCTTTCATCTCAGGACATTCCTCGAGGCTGGCTATGAACGTGTTGTCGATGAAACGGGTGTCGGGGTTGAGATCCTCGGGAGTGGGCAGGTATTTATGACGGGCGTTGTCGAGGCGGCGAGCCTGCAGGCGCGTGAGTTCGATCGGAAGCAGAAGCAGCGAGAAATAAAGCTCACGTGCTTTGTCGAGGGAGCGTTCGAGCGAATTGCGGGCCTCGATAAACATTGTGCGGGTGTCAGAGAAGCCCTCGAGGGTTGAGATGAGCATTTTGAATGCGTGCTCATATCCGGCTATCGTGTAGTCGGGATTCTTTCTGGCTGCCTCGGTGAGTTCGGGGCTTTTCTCCATAATGGTGCGGATAATCACCACCCAGAAAGCCACATCGTCCTTCATTGAAAGATCCTTGGTGCGGATATAGCTGCGGTAGGCTCCGCTCTGGGTTATCTTGCTGTAGATTGCAAGGGCAGCGTCGTTGAATGCCTCGGAATTGGCGGCACGGCGGAAAATGACGGATCTTACGTTGACATCGCTGAACAATGAACGCACCATTTTGCCTGCCGAAAGATATTTGTTGTCGGAAATTGCTCCTACCAGTTTTTCTGATCCGGCAAGACGGAAGCCGGAAATGCGGAGTATGAGCAAAAGCAAGTCAAGATAAAGCGAATAGGCATAACGTTTGTCGCGTGACTCCGATTCGGGAGCAGATTCGATATGGAAATCGCTCTGCGTCAGAAGATAGCTGTAAAGAATCTGTATTACCTTGATTCTTATCAAAACTCGATTTATCATGACTCTAATGTTCTATTTGTGGTTTTACGCTGCAAATTTACATAAAAAAATGTCTCCCCGCGCCATTTCCGGCAAAATCTTCAGTGATTCCTAGTGTGGAAAAGAAAAAGAGGCATCCGGAACCGGACACCCCTTTTCCTCCTATCGGTAATAATTGCAGAGTCTATACGTGATTAAAGTTTGTTTACTTTACCCATGAAAAGTATGGCGCCGCTGCTTGTCTCGCGTATAGCGAATGCAAACGGACGGTCTATGGTAATGTCGGTTTTTTCTAAAACCTGACCTTCCGACATTTCCATTACAACGGTGGTTGAGGCTGCCCGCGTGCCCTTTTCGTCAACCTCTATCTTATTTTTCTGGATGATTTCGGTGAACAGACTGGCGGCTTCATCGGTAATGCCTGAGTAATCGCCATCCTCGCCCACAATCTTGTCAAAACCCAATGCAGCCAGAATATTGTTTGCTTTCAATTCAGACTCACAGCTGAAACGCGGCATTTTGAGGTTGATTTCGTAGGCTGATGTCTCGCCCTCCTCCTCCTCAAAAGCTCCCGAAAAATCAACTGCATTTTCAGCATTCACAGGAATGAGAATCTCCATGGCGAACCCCCTGTTTCCGTAGGGGAGAGTGATTTTTTCAAAGTTGGCGGTTTTGCTCAGTGAAGTAACAACGGTTTGCGCCATCATTTTCACTTCGCTCCTGGTGCCGTCGGCATTGGTGAAATAACCGTCTTGCGTATTCTCCGGATTAAACTTATAGGTCCATTCCGATCCGAAGTATAAGGCGTTTGCAAGTACGATATCACTTGTTGGAGGAGTATCGAAGAATTGCGGGATAAGTCCGTCGGTATTGTCGGATATCCACTTGTTTATACTCTCCTGCGACTGCTCGGTGCCTTTTTCGAATGCTACCGATTCCACATCATACAATCCTTTGAGAGCACTTGTGAAAGCGGAATTGGCCGCGATTGTTTTGTCAATCCAGAGGCCGTTGGCGAGATTCACCTGGGCTTTTTCATCAACTTTAGTAAGAGCTGCCGAAAAATCCTTGTTGAAGTTATTAAGACTCTCTACGGTAGCCGCCGATTCTTTTCCGGCAAGAAGTTCAAGCAGCTGAGTGCGAGTTACGCCCTCCGCTCCATTGGCGAGCATCGACAGGGCGGTTCGCAAGCTGAGAGGCGAAAACAATGTGTTGCCATCCTTTGATTCAGCATCTCCTTCAATGATATTCCACATTGAAATACCGAATCGGTTTGTTGCATCCGACAGTTGCTGCTGGCTCTCATTCAGCTCCAGTTTCACCAGAGGTGCGAATCTGTCATCTTCCCCTGGAATGGGCTGTTCTTCGTTTTCCACTATTGGAGGTTCCTCCGACGGATTATCGCTACTGCAAGCCGCTGCCATAATTAACGACACTCCGCCCAAAATATGGAGTGCGATATCCTTATCGCCACAGTTCAACGTCGATGGGGACATCACGCTCCATGACGCTTCAGCCTGGGAACGTCGGCCTCCGGCCGTCGGAGATCATTTAAAAAAATCATATTAAAACAACAAAAACGATACATCATGGGGAATGATGCATCGTTTTGTTAGTTGTGGATTTATCAGGGGAGAGGGTGATTTCAGGCGGTGGGCTGTTCGGCGTTGTCGGCCGACATGTGGTTGAAGCCCTGGGCGCGGAGGGGCATCTCGGCGCCGTCGCGAGTAATCATTGCCGTGCCAAGCTCGGGCTTGGTGATATGGCCGATGACTTTCACGCCTTCGATTTTGCTGACGGCGTCATGCTGGTGGAGCGGAACGGTGAAAAGAAGTTCGTAATCCTCGCCTCCGTTGAGAGCGGCGGTCACCAGATTCATTCCCAGTTCCTCGGCCATTACGGCAGTCTGATAGTCGATGGGTATGCGGTCTTCGTAAATACGGCATCCTGTGTTGCTTTCCTTGCATATATGGATGAGTTCGGAGGAAAGGCCGTCGCTGATGTCGATCATCGATGTGGGGGTGATACCGGCTTTGGCCAGTGCTTCTACGATATCGCGCCGTGCTTCGGGCTTGAGCTGCCGCTCTATCAGATACTCTTTTCCGCCGAATTCAGGCACGAAATCCTTGTTTCCGGCCGATGCCATTTTTTCCCTTTCAAGCAGCTGCAGACCCATATAGGCTGCGCCGAGGTCACCGCTTACGCAAATCAGGTCGGTGTCTTTAGCTCCGGAGCGTTTCACGGCTTTGTCTGGCTCAACATCGCCTATACAGGTGATGCTTATCACAAGGCCCGAACGCGAAGCCGTGGTGTCGCCGCCCACCAGATCCACGCCATATACATTGCATGCAAGCCTGATGCCGGCGTAAAGCTGCTCCATGTGCTCGACGGTGAAACGCGAAGAAACGGCAAGACCCACGGTAATCTGCCTCGGGGTGCCGTTCATGGCGTAGATATCCGAGAAGTTGACCACAGCGGCTTTGTAGCCAAGATGCTTGAGAGGAACGTAGGTGAGGTCGAAATGCACTCCCTCAAGGAGCATGTCGGTGGTGACCAGAACATCGGTCTGGGGATAACGCGCCACGGCGCAGTCGTCGCCCACACCCGTTATGGTGGATTTATTTACAGGTTCGATTCCTGTCGTCAGACGGTCGATAAGGCCGAACTCGCCGATTGACGAAATTTCTGTTTCCTGGCTCATTGTTGTTACTGACGAAGGTTTTCACTCTGCGCGCTCCACAAGCTCACGCATTATTTCCATCATTCTCGGCTGGGCCTCCATGGCGGCTTTCTGCACCTCCTCGTGAGTGGGGACATCCATCACTTCCTTTCCGCCGAGATCAGTGATCACTGATACGCCGAACACCTTTATACCTGCGTGGTTGGCCACAATCACTTCGGGAACGGTCGACATTCCTACGGCATCACCTCCGATTATTCTGAAATACTCATATTCGGCGGGTGTCTCGAAGGTGGGGCCCTGAGTGCCTACATATACTCCGTGCATCACGCGTATGCCTTTCTCAGCCGCGATTTTGTCGGCGAGAGCCACAAGATCGTGATCGTAGGCTTTGGTCATTGCCGGGAAGCGCGGACCCAGGCGGTCGTCGTTCTTACCGCGCAGGGGATTCTCGGGGAAGAGGTTAATGTGGTCGGTGATTATCATGATGTCGCCCACGCGGAATTCCTTGTTCATTCCGCCGGCTGCATTGCTTACGAAAAGGGTGTCGATGCCGAGGGCCTTCATCACGCGCACCGGGAAAGTCACCTCCTTCATATCATAGCCTTCATAGTAGTGGAAACGTCCCTGCATTGCCATGACCGGCTTGTTACCGAGTTTGCCGAATATGAGGTTGCCCGAGTGTCCCTCCACGGTGGATACGGGGAAGTTCGGAATCTCGGTGTAGGGCAGTTTCACCTGGTCGGTGATATGGTCCACGAGTGCGCCAAGGCCGGTTCCGAGGATAATGGCCGTGCGGGGCATCGGACCTATTTTGTTTTTGATATAGTCAGCTGTCTGTTGGATTTTTTCTATCATTTCGGTTATGAGGTTAGGATTTTACGTCTTATTTAACAAACGGGGAGGAACTTATGTTGCATCTCCGCCCTTATGAAAGAGCACGGCTTGTGCGGATCATTCTTTCGATAGTCTCCTTCAGATCCGGTCCCTCGGAATACATCAGGTCTACTTTTATGGGAATATAATATGCGTATTTTCTGAGCTGGTGAGGGAAATAAGGATTGTTCATAAGCCTTACGGCGTCTTTTTCGGTGGTAAGGAGGAGCTTTCGCCGTCCGGGCATGGAGTTGAACTTCTCAAGGATACTGTCCATGTCGGAGTGGGTGAAATGATGGTGGTCGGAGAAACGCTTGATCTTGAATTTGGCTCCGAAGCTTCTTACATATCTGGCAAAAGGCTTTGGATTGGCCACGCCGGTTACAGCTAGAATGGTGTCCTCCGGTTCCAGAGTCTCAAGCCCCGGATCGGAAGGGGCTGACTCGAAGAGGGGCACAGGCTTCTCATAGTTGTAGCCTGTGAAGTAGAGCTGCTGGTATTTGAAGAGTTCGAGACGCTCTTTGAATATGCGGCAGTCCATCGGCTTCATTTCCTTGGGACATTTCGTTACAACCACTATGTCGGCGCGGTTCAGAGCCGACATTGGCTCGCGGAGGCGTCCAAAGGGCAGAAGGTGGTCTAGGAAAGCCGGTCGGTTGCGCTCCATGAGCACCACAGAGATGGTTGGCTTCACGTAACGGTGCTGGAAAGCGTCATCGAGCACCAGCAGGTTAAGCGAGGGATTGGCCTCGCGCATGGCCTCGATGCCTTTCACTCTGTTCTCGCACACGGCTACGGTAACTCCGCGTTCCCGGAATTTCCGGTAGATCTGATACGGTTCGTCGCCGATGGTGTCGGGGGTGCTGTGTTCCGTTGCAAGGACAAAACCTTTGGTCTTGCGTTTATAGCCACGGCTAAGGACACCGATGTTGTATCTGGAGCATAATGACTCCACTATGTATTCCGTATGCGGAGTTTTGCCCGAACCTCCCATGGAGAGATTGCCGACCACAATTATCGGAATGTCGAATTTTTTCTGCTTCAGAAATATGCCATGGTTGAACATCACGTTACGTACCGACATTACCCAGCCGTAGATTTTACTGACCGGGTAAAGAATAAGGAACGACAGCAGATTTCTCTTAGCCATGGCGCTTATATATCAGCATAAGCCCCCGATTAATGAAAACTTCGCATTCGGAAGATCCTTGATCGGGAGAGTAATTTTATTCCATCATCATAATTTCCATTCGGCACTGAAGCGGGCTCATTTCCGCCACGGCGCGAAGCTTGAAATAGTAATCGGCAGCGGCACCGAGTTGCTTGCTCACAATTCGGGTCTCGATGTTTTTACGGAGAGATCTCACCTGAGCCCAGATGTTGTCGGAGTTGTCCGGATAGGGCACCACACGGTAATCGTCGGCGGCATCAAGTTCGGCGGCCATATCGCTGATGGCGAGCTGAAGGCCTCCCATTTTGTCTACAAGGCCTATCTCGTGAGCGCTCGCACCGTCCCATACACGGCCCTGCGCAATGGCATATATGGAATCCACCGGGAGATGGCGTCCGGCGGCACAGCGCTCGGCAAAGAGTTTGTAGCCGCGGTTCACGTAACCCTGCATGGCCTCGCGCTGCGGTGCAGGCATGGGTTTGAACAGTTCGGGGAATGTACCGGTATTGGTGGCTACAGTTGCTGTATGCACTCCGAGTTTATCGTTGAGCAGCTTCTGGGCGTTGGGAATGAGTCCGAAGATGCCGATGGAGCCGGTGAGGGTGAGCGGTTCAGCGTAAATACGGTCGGCGCCGCATGAGATATAATATCCTCCTGAAGCGGCTACATCGCCCATGGACACATAGAATGGTTTCCCTGTAAGGGCTTTGAACTGCTGCAGGGCCTCCCAAATCTGTTCGGAAGCAAATGCGCTTCCTCCGCCGGAGTTCACGCGCAGTATCAGGCCGTCAACGTCATCATCCTTCGCGAGGTCAAGAATCTGAGGCACGAGGCGTGATGAGGCAATACCGTCTTCACCGTCCTCGGTGATGTCGCCGAGAGCATAAAGAACGGCAATCTTCTTGCTCCCTTTAGGGCTCATGGCATTCTTAACGGCTGATGTGGCACAGTAGTCGTCAAGACTTATAAGTCTGGGCTTTTCCATATCGGTGCCTTCCAGAAGCACGGAGTCCATTTCATGACGGTAGACCAGACGGTCCACTATCTTGTTGTTTACGTATGTATCGGCAGCTTTTGCGAAAGTAAAGGAGTCGGCCCAGGCGTTGACTGAATCGGCAGGAACGCCACGTGAATCGGCAATTCTCGATTTGAGTGTACCCCAGATGCGGGAGAGGAAGTGAAGAGTCTGTTCGCGGTTGGCCTCGGAAATATCATTGAGAATGAACGGCTCTACAGCACTTTTATAAGTACCCACTTTTACCACCTGTACCTCTACTCCGAGTTTGTCCAGAAGGTCTTTGAAATAGAGAATGGTCGAGGAGAGGCCGTGGATGTCGACCATGCCTATGGGATTGAGGAAGATGCTGTCGGCACCGCATGCCAGTAGGTAGTCACCCTGGGAATAGTTGTCGGAGTAGGCATATACAGGCTTTCCCGACTCGCGGAAAGATGCAAGAGCATCGAGAATAGCCTGGGTCTGGGCGAGTCCGGCCGAGATGCTGTTGCATTCAAGGAAGATACCACGTATTTTGTCGTCGGACTTTGCGGTTTCAATCGCAAGGCGCAGATCTTCGAGTGCTATGGTATTTTCGGTCTGTCCGTATAGTCCTTCAATGAGTGACGCGGGCTGGTCGCGGTCAACAACCGCCCCCGACATATTGAGATGAAGGAATGTGTCCTTCTTGATTTTTTTCGAGGGGGAATCACTGCTGCCGGATGCTACGATTACGGCTATGAAAATCAGAAATGTAAAAAACGATAGCACAATGGCAAGCCAGGCGCCGGTGAGTGCGCCGAGGAAACCTGTCCAGAAATTTTTCATTGTTCTAATGATTATCTATTTGTAATGAATGGTATTGAAACCACGTTACAAATTTAATATTTAAAGCCGAAACGCCATATTATATGCGTAAAATATTAATGCATGCGATGATTCGCGCACTCTGAGGCAATCCGGATAGGAAACGAAGGTGTCAGAGATTAATCTCGAAATCGTCGGCGTCGCGCCATGGCTCGAACCGCTTGCGGTCGCGGTTGAAGGTCTCGGCTATGAGAGTGGAATAAACCGTGCCGTCGTCGCGGCGGTCGGCCACGTCACCGCCCCAGTGATTGAAAATCTGGGAGTCGCCACGTCGGTATTCGCCGTACAGGTCATGGCCTTCGCGGTTACACCCCAGCACGTATGTCTGGTTTTCAATGGCGCGGGCTATCAGAAGATGCTTCCATGCAAAGAATCTGGCGTGGGCCCAGTTGGCGGGAACCACCAGTATGTCGTAATCGTTGTTGAACGCACGGTTCCATGCCGGGAATCTCAGGTCATAGCAGATGCTCATTTTGACATTCCAGGTCTTGATGCTGATGATGGGGGAGGGGGAATAGCCCCGGGTGAACAGCTCGCTTTCTCCGCCGTAGCGGAAAAGATGGCGCTTGTCGTAGAACACCCGCTCTCCGTCGGGAGATACCATGAATCCGCGGTTATAGTATCGGCCGTTATCCACTGCCGTGAAACCGCCCCAGATATGCATTCCGAATTTCGAGGCCCATTCCTGGACGGTAGTGATGGTGGTTCCGGTATTCGTTTCGGCAGTGCGTGCCAATACTGCTGGATCGGCAGTGAAGCCGGAATTGAACATTTCCGGAAGGACCACGAGATCTACATCCGAATCAAGATTCCCGAGCCTCTTCGCAACGGCTGCGAGATTGGCCTGTACATCCCCTTCTATGATATCATGGGGCAATAACGCTGTCTTGAGGTTTTCTGAAGGCATGGATATCAGTCTGCTGTGAATTGGTCAGGTTTTTTGCCCTTGGCGCCTTTATAATATGCCTTTACCGTGCGCATATCGGCTTCCAGATTTCCCGTGGGTTTGAAAACCTGCGTCATCTCCACATGTTTGCGTGAGAAGTCAAGGATGCCTATAAGTATGGGCACATGTGCTCCGTAAGCAATCCTCAGAAAGCCGGTGTGCCAGTCGGAAGTGCGCTTTCTTGTGCCTTCCGGGGTAATGGCAATTGCCATCCGGTCTGAGGAATTGAATTTTTCAATCACCGCCTCAACCAGGCTTTTTCCTGTACGGCGCCGGCGTGGCACGGGAATGCCGCCAAGTGCTCTGAAAATATAACCCATCGGAAAAAAGAACCACGATTCCTTCATGAGAAATCCGGCCGTTCTGCCTATGGATGAATAGGCCAGTTTGCCTATCACGAAGTCCCAGTTGCTTGTATGGGGCGCTACGCAGATAATGCATTTAGGATAGTCGGGGACCGTGATATTCACGGTCCATCCGGCCATCCTGAGTATAAGTTTGCTTAAATTCATTTCGATAAATCAATCACTCTGCTGTCCCGGGTTTGCTATGAGGAAAGAGAGCGTTCATTGATTTAACAATCGATTGCAGTTCCTTGTTGAAATCGGTGTGGAAGCTTGCATAAGCCTTTTTGTAGTATGCGTGACGGGCAGCGTTGTAAGCCTTGCGGTTTTCGAAGTCGGAAGGGGTTTTGTCAAAAGCAAACGATGCGTTTTTAAGAGCGTTGATCTGGAGGCTGGCCACGTGCTCAATGATTTCTCCGAGTTTACGTGGGTCGATATCCTTTACAAAGTCGGAAGCCAGCATGCTTTCTACTGCGATATCACCGCATATATAGCGGATTTCTTTTTTGAGTGTACGTTTGTTTGCCATAATTGGAGATTTTATGATGTTAATTATACTTTTCTATCAGTTTTGCAAGAGCCGGCAGTGTAGGGGGAATCGTCGGCAGATGGGGAAGATGATGGGGAGAAGATTCATGAGAGTGCTCCGACTCTTCGGTTTCATACCCCAGTATGCGGGAGAGTTTTGAATAATATTTGCGGGGTGAGGCGGTGGCAAGGAACAGCCCCGGGCAGTTGGCCGAGGTCGGGACGGAATCCAATGCGCGGCAGGCCATTGCTGTGTTGCGGTCCATGAGATAACCGTCGGATTTGAACCGTTTTCTTATGGTGTCGGCAATCTCATCGTTGTCATAGGTGTGGCATTCTATTTTTTCCCCGAGAGATGTGTCAAGTTCCATCAGGCGGTTTATTCTTCCGATGTTCGACGTCAAGGCTTGGGCGTGGTAATCGTTTAGCGACAGTTCGTTTCCGGTGATTTCACCCCAGATCCCGTTGTCAGATGCCCCTGTGGCAATGAACCGTTTCACAGGAAGCCCCATTGCGCTGGCAAAAATAGCGGCCGTGAGATTGCCAAGGTTGCCGCATGGAGTCGAAATGGTGAATTCTGAAATACGGTGGCCGAGTTTGGCTGTTAGCTGTCCGTAGGCGTAGAAATAATAGAATGTCTGAGGAAGGAGTCGTCCTATGTTGAGAGAGTTGGCCGATGTGAGAGCGAACTTCCTGTTTAGTGAACTGTCAGTGAAAGCCTCGCGGATAAGTTGGCGGCAAAGGTTCAGGTCGGAGTTGACTGTCACCGGGATAATGTTTGCTGCGCCTTTAGCGAAGTTTCCTACGCGCTCTTTCAGCACGCCCTTGTGAGGATACAGAACGAAGACGTTGACGTTGTCTATGCCTTTGAATGCAGCGCTCACGGCATTTCCGGTATCGCCTGTGGAGGCAAGGAGCACATTGAGTTTTTTATCTTTTGGGTTCTGGGCGGTGAAGTATTTACAGAGCTGGGCAAGGAAACGTGCGCTTACATCCTTGAATGACTCTGTGGGGCCGTGGAAGAGCTCGAGAGCGTAACGGTGGTCTCCGAGATCCACCAGGGGAATGGGAAAATTGAGTGTGGAACGGACAATGGAATTGATAAGAGAGGGTTCGATATCGGTGCCGAACAGCTGTGTGCACATCACGTATGCGATGTCGCAGGCACTCATCTCATCCATGTTGTTGAAGAGAGCCGACGGAATCACGGGAATGCTGCAGGGCATATACACGCCTCCGTCAGGCGCGAGACTGCGCATTACCGCTTCACGCAGGCCCACTTTTGAATCACGTCCGTCGGTGCTGTAATACTCCATAGTGTGCAAAAACGTATGACGCGGAAAAACTATTATAAGTAGTTCTTTGCCGCATTATTATTGGCAAAGATATGTTTTTTTGAACAAGCTGCAAATCTTAGGGACAAAAGATTGAAGAATGTGCAATTATCCCTCCTCATGCTCGAAGAAGGCGCTGTGAATTGCCTGTAAGGCGTCCACGCGGCTATCCATGTCTACCATGAACGAAACAGTTGATTCGGTAGAGCCCGAAGGAAGTGTCACCGGGGTTATCGCGGCCTGGTGCAGGGCATCGCATATTCTCCTGCGCACCGTCTCATCGGGATTGATATTCTCTCCCACAAGGGCAATCGTGGCAAGATTCTCGGATACCGCCAGAGGCAGCATCTCCCCGGTCTCAAGTTCAGAAGAGAACTCTGAATCAAGGGCCGCACGGGCAGCCGGAAGCGACGCGGCCGAAATGGCGCAGCATATTTCAGAGCAGCCGCCCGGACGCGAAGTAAGAAAGACGCTGACACCATTGCGGCTCAACGCATTTATCATCCGGCTTTCAGTGGTTTCCTGCGCTTTGCTGTCAGGAGCTTTCAGTCTGAGCAGGCAGGTGTCGGAGATGGATGACACTCCTCCGGCCGAAGGAATGGGTGAGGAAGTGTCGATATCGGCAATGCGCGTGCCGGGATACGAGGAATTGAAGGTGTTCTTGATGTAAATGGGAATATTGCGATGGAACACCGGGTAGATTGTGGGCGGATATATAACTTTCGCTCCGAAATTGCAGAGTTCCATTGCTTCCACAAATGAGAGTTCATCAATGACCTTCGCCGCCGGAATTATCCGGGGGTCGGCAGTCATGAATCCGTCCACATCGGTCCATATTTCCAGCGTGTCGGCCCTGAGTTCTGCGGCGAGAATGGCGGCAGTATAGTCGCTTCCTCCGCGGCCCAGATTGGTTATATGGCCCTGCGCGTCGGATGAAATGAATCCTCCCACGAGCGTGATACGTTCCGATGCATCGGTGAATTCCGAGGCAATGCAGCGATGGGTCAGGTCGTTGTCAAGTACATGGCGCCCGAACTGACGTGTAGTGCGGATGAACGATGGGGAATAACGCAGCACGGCCCCGCTTATCACATGCTCTATTATGGTGCTTGAAAGGCGTTCGCCATAGCTTACCACGCGGTCGAGCGAACGCTCGGAAAGTTCGCGGAGAAGGCTTACTCCAAGATAAATATCTGCAAGATCCTTGAACAGAACGTCTATGGCGTTAGTAACCACAGGCTGTTTTTCGGCCGGAACCATTTCTTTTACCATAGCATGGTGACGGTCAATTATCTCCCGGAACATATTCTGATACTCAGGCGACCCTTTTTCAGCCTCGCGGGCGGTTGCAATGAGGCGGTCGGTAATGCCGCCTAATGCCGATACAACCACAATCACCCGATCATCGCAGTTTTCTACTATTTCCTTGACACTGCAGAGGCTTGCGGGGGTACCAACGGATGTCCCGCCGAATTTTAGTACTTTCATCTTATATCAGAATTCGCTCGAAAAATGGAACTTGATCGATGGGAAATCGTTCTGGGCCATCTGCAGCACATAGTTGGAATCGGCAAGGAAAACGTCGCGTCCCTCCCGGTCAAGAGCCATGAACTGATGTTTGCGTTTCTTGAAGGCTGCGAGAGCCTCGGCATCGTCGCTTTCAATCCAGCATGCCTTATAGAGCGAAAGGGGCTCCCAGCGGCATTGTGCGCCATATTCGTGGAGAAGTCGATACTGGATTACCTCGAACTGCAGTTGTCCTACGGTTCCTATAATCTTACGGCCGTTGAACTGATTGGTGAACAGCTGCGCCACGCCTTCGTCCATCAGCTGCTGTATGCCTTTCTCAAGCTGCTTGGATTTCATGGGGTCGGTGTTCTCTATGTATTTGAACATCTCGGGAGAGAAGCTTGGAAGGCCTTTGAAGTGCAGTAATTCACCGGATGTGAGTGTATCGCCTATCTTGAAATTGCCGGTGTCGGGAATACCCACGATGTCGCCGGGATAAGCTTCATCGACAATGCTTTTTTTCTGGGCCATGAAAGCGGTTGGAGCCGCGAATTTCATCACTTTTCCGCTGCGCATATGTTTGTAGGGCGCGTTTCGCTCGAATTTACCTGAGCACACCTTCACGAACGCAATGCATGAACGGTGATTGGGATCCATGTTGGCATGGATCTTAAACACAAATCCGGAGAATCCTTCTTCGCCAGGCTCAACTTTACGTTCGGCAGCTTCCACTGGCCGCGGTGTTGGAGCAATCTTCACGAAGCAGTCAAGAAGCTCTTTTACACCGAAGGTGTTAAGTGCGGAGCCGAAGAATACCGGGGCTACCTTTCCTGCAAGGTAGTCTTTTTCGTTGAATTCGGGATATACACCCTCTATAAGTTCCAGATCCTCCCGCAGTTTCGCGGCGTCAGTCTCGCCTACGGCTTCGTCGATTTGCGGGTCGTTCACATCATCGATTTCAACGCGTTCGGAAACTTTCTGTTTGTCGGGGGTGAAAAGATCGAGCGATTTCTCGTAGATATTATAGACACCCTTGAATTTCGCTCCGATGTTTATGGGCCAGCTCAAGGGGCGCACAGCAATTTTCAGCTCGCTTTCAAGTTCGTCGAGAATCTCGAACGGATCCCGTCCCTCGCGGTCGAGCTTGTTTACAAAGATAATCACAGGGGTGTTGCGCATACGGCACACTTCCATGAGCTTTCTCGTCTGCTGCTCCACGCCTTTAGCCACATCCACCACTATTATCACGCTGTCAACGGCTGTGAGAGTGCGATAGGTATCTTCAGCAAAGTCCTGGTGTCCGGGTGTGTCAAGAATGTTGATCTTGTAATCACCATAGTTGAAACCCATCACGGAGGTTGCCACGGATATTCCTCTCTGTTTCTCTATTTCCATCCAGTCGCTGGTGGCTGTCTTTTTGATTTTGTTGGATTTTACAGCACCGGCTATGTGGATTGCGCCTCCGAAAAGCAGGAGCTTTTCAGTGAGTGTGGTTTTGCCGGCATCGGGATGCGAGATAATGGCAAAGGTGCGCCGGCGTTGTATTTCTTCGGTTAGTTGTGACATATTGTGGTCTGGCGGGAGTTACTTTGGATTGTAGGATAAAAATGGAGGAGTGATCCGGATTATTCAATTATTCATCTGCAGGCATGCGCTCGAGACACCGTCTCAGACTTTCAGCCCAATGAGGGATGGTGATTCCGTAGGTGCGCTTGATGAGGTTTTTGTCAAGAACAGAATAGGATGGGCGGGTTGCGACCGTAGGATAATCCTCGGTGGTAACGGGCACAACCTTGCAATTCTCTATTCCGGTCTCATGAAAAATAATTTTCGTGAAATCATACCATGAGCACACACCTTCGTCGGAGAAATGATAGATGCCGGGAACCCATTGGTTGGATGTGACTATGGTTTTTATGGCCGCAGCGAGATCGCGGGCATATGTGGGAGTGCCTATCTGATCGGCAACCACGCGGATTTCTTTCCGGGTGTTGCCGAGTTCAAGCATTGTTTTCACAAAGTTGTGACCGTAGGGCGAATAGAGCCAGCCTGTGCGTATAACGATAGAGTCGGGGCACAGCGATAGAAGCACCATCTCACCCTTGCGTTTGGTCGTGCCGTAGACCGACATCGGATTTACACGGTCGGCCTCACGGTAGGGACGGCATGCCTTTCCGTCGAAAACGTAGTCGGTGGACACATGGAGAACCTTGACATTGAATTCGGCTGCGGCGGATGCCAGACTGTGAACCGCATCCACGTTGGCGCGGTAACATTCGTTCTGGTCCGTTTCGGCGCGTTCCACATCGGTGAATGCGGCGCAGTTCACCACATGGCTGAATTCGCCACGCTCCATAAAGGAAGCAACGGCTTTTGCGTCGGTAAGGTCAAGAGTATCGATGTCAGAGTAGACCGTGCACCCTGGCATTTCTTCTTCAAGCACGTTGTGCAACTCGCGGCCAAGCTGCCCGTTGCTACCGGTGACTAATATTTTCATTCCTTACAGTTAGGTTTAAATCCATAATGTTGTGGGAACCCGTTCCCGTGATATATATAACGCACAGAACGCATGAAATATCTCCGGCGTTAAATTCCACGGTGAGTTCCGGACTGCAAATTTACAAATTTTCCCTGACAATCAATTTATGTGGGCGGCGAACCATAAGGGCATTGAGATTGTAACAAAAGAAAGCAAATATTTAAAACTCCGTTTCAATGACGTCATCAAGCATTGTGTCCGTTCTGGCCCAGGTTGCGCCGATATCCCTTACAAAACCTATTGATGTTACGAATTTCGTAGGCGATAAATCAGGCTTTTCTTACGATCTCGCCACGTTTATAATGAAGGTGGTGGACTGGATTCTGAGTGTTTTCGGTCTGGAACATAACGACACCGTAGTGACTTTTTTCTATGCCGTAGTGGTGCTGGGAATAGCGCTTGTAGTGGGATATGTGGTCCAGTGGTTGCTTTTCTCTCTTTTGCGGCTCATTACGCGACGATGGAGCGGCAGCACTTATGTGGATCTCACCCAGGAGCGGTTTTTCCATAAGATATGCCGCCTGGTAACGCCGATAGTTTTTCTGATATTGATTCAGTTCACGCTGTCAGCGCATAATTCGCTCGCCGGAATTCTCACCAAAATCACGCTTATATATATAGTCTGTGTGACCGTCGTGTCGCTTTCGGCCCTGGTGATGGCTATCTGGAAGCATGTGGACCGCATCGAGAACAAGCGTCATCTTCCTCTGAAAGGACTCGCGCAGCTTGCCAAAGGAATAATATGGATAGTGGCCGTGATAGTCACAATTGCTATTCTTGTGGACAAGTCGCCCGCCGCTCTCCTTGCGGGACTCGGTGTGTTCGCATCGGTGCTCATGCTTGTTTTCAAGGATACGATTCTGGGACTGGTGGCCGGAGTGCAGCTTGCCGAGAATGACAGTCTGCATGTAGGTGACTGGATTGCCGTGAAAGGCACCGATGCCAACGGAACAGTCGAAGAGGTGAATCTGACATTCGTGAAAGTGCTCAACTGGGACAAGACCACCACCACTCTACCTCCTTACAGTCTGATTTCAGGAAGTTTCACCAATTATCGGTCTATGCAGGAAAGCAATACGCGCCGCATCTGCCGTTCGTATATGATCGATGCCGACAGTGTGTTGCCATGCACTCCCGCCATGCTCGACAATATTTCTAAAACTGTGCCGTATATGGCCGATTATATTGCCGCCAAGCTGCGCCAGAAAGCCGAGGGCAAGGTTGCCGACGTGGATAATCCCGAAGGACTTGTGGATGGTACTATAGATACTAATCTGGGTCTGTTCAGAGCCTATATGAAGATGTGGCTTGACGCCAATCCGCATGTGTCGCACGACAGCGACTGCTTCGTCTCGACCCTCGCGCAGACATCAGTGGGCATCCCGTTCCAGGTATATTGCTTCACCAGCACCTCCAAATGGTTCCCATATGAGGCAATACAGGACGGCGTGTTCGAGCATCTGGCTTCCATGCTCCGTTTCTTCCAGCTCTACACGTTCGAGAATCCTTCGGGCCGCGACACGATTGTGGATGGTTACCTCAGCCCCGGCGGCGACATAGATAATGTTTACGGTGTCCCGTATCCCTTCTTCCAGGCTCCGGATGCGCCCGATTCTCCGGCATCAACGAGGGTGGGACAGAAACGTGCGCCGAAAATCACCGCATCTCCCGACGCTCCGCATGACGTAGCCGGCGCGTAGCGGATGCAGATAGGGGAGGGCGTCCTTTAGATTTCGGCAAAATAGGATTATATTTGCAGAAGATAAATATGACCTGAATGCGAAATCGAATAAAGACTCTGCTGTCAGCCGTCGTTTTTTCCATCTGTATGTTAGCGGCTGTATCCTGTGTGACCGATGAAGATAAGGTGACATCCCTCAAAGCGGGAGATGCCGTCCCCGTATTTTCCGTAACCATGAATGACGGGTCGGTAGTCACCACGGAGTCTCTCCGGGGACACCGGTCGCTGATTGTTTTTTTCAACACCGGATGCGCCGATTGCCGCAGGGAGCTTCCGGTGATTCAGAAGGTTTTTGAGAAAGCTCCGGCCGACGCACGGATAGTGTGCATAGCAAGGGAAGAAAACGAAGCACCGATTGCCGCATTCTGGAAATCGGCGGGGTTGACTATGCCGTATTCCGCGCAGCCTGACCGAAAGGTTTACAGCCTGTTTGCTTCAAGCATCATTCCCCGTATATATGCCGTGGATGAGAATCTGACTATAATGGATGCTTTTTCCGACAAAGGAATGCCTACGGAAGCCATCTTGCTGAGCTTTCTCGACGGAGAGGACTCGGATTCGAAGTGACAAAGTCGATGCTCATGACTAAAGTTGCTGCTGTTATCGCTACTTACAACCGGGCGAATCTCTTGTTGAGATGCCTGGATGCTATTAACAGGCAGACGGTTTGTCCGCAGATGATTTATGTGGCCAACAATGCGTCGACAGACAATACCATGGAATGCCTCAGACGTTATCGCTCCGGAATACCTCTGGAGATAATTGATCTTCCGACAAATCAGGGAGGCTCCGGCGGCTTCTATGCCGGAATGAAGGCTGCGTTTGATTCCGGACGGTTTGATGGATTCTGGGTGATGGATGATGACGGCTATCCGGCGCCTGATTGCCTTAAGAGGCTTTGCGGATTTCTGGAGAGATATGACTATGTAGCTCCTCTTGTATTGGACGAAGATAATCAGGAGCAACTGGCTTTTCCATGTCTGAAAGATATGAAACTTGTGTCCGATTTCCACAGAGTGTTTGGCGCTACGGGACTGATACAGGATTATTCATGTCCCTTCAATGGTATTTTGATAAGTTCAAAGGCAGTCGGAATGGCGGGATTTCCCAAGAAAGATATGTTTATATGGGGAGATGAATTCGAGTATAATTTAAGATTGAAGAAAAATGGTTTTATCCCTGTTACGGTGATAAATGCTTTTCATTTCCATCCCGGCAACAGACAGATTATGGAGAAAGATATTCTTAGAAGAAAATCGGTTATTTTCAATCGGTCGAAATTAAGAGATTATTGTACCTATCGTAACAAAACATATAATCTAAAGATCTATGGCCCTAAAAAACGTTTATATAAGATATTCATTAAGTACAATACCTACTTTTTGTTCAAGCGAAAATTCGATATTGAGAACCTCCGGCTGTTTAACAGGGCATTTTTTGACGGTCTGAGGTCGGATTTTTCCCGGCATAATGACTACCTTTAACCCATTAGGAGAGCATTTAACATTACAGAGTTTTGGCATCACTGAAGGGAAATATTATTCTCAACGGAGTCAACACGGCCACGAGCCTGTTGTTTCCCATCATCACGTTCCCTTACGCTGCGCGCGTGCTGATGCCGGAAGGAATCGGCGCGGTCAACTTTCTAAACTCCGTCATTAGTTACATAGTGCTTCTGACAAGTCTGGGCATACCGATGTATGCCGTGAAAGAAGTCGCCAAGTATCGTGACGATAGGCTGTGGCGCGGCCGCATCACTATTGAAATTCTGCTTCTGAGCCTGGTGCTATGTATCGCAGGGTATGTAGCTGTGTGGCTTCTGGCCCGGTTTGTGCCGCAGATAC
This sequence comes from Bacteroidales bacterium M5, assembly GCA_001689535.1. GTDB lineage: Bacteria > Bacteroidota > Bacteroidia > Bacteroidales > Muribaculaceae > Paramuribaculum. Next base: position 15,142 of record LUJP01000076.1, on the reverse strand, counting down.
ACTCTCAGTCGGCACTGTTCTATGTGTTGAGCCTTTCGATAGTCTTCAACACCGTTGGAGTCAACTGGTTCTATCAGGCAATAGAGGACTTCAGGTTCATCACCATCCGCGCGCTGATAATCCGCACACTTTCGGCCGCGGCCCTTTTCATTTTCGTCAAGACACCGTGTGACCTGCTTATCTACGGTCTGATAATCGTCGGCTCTACCGTAGGCAACAATATAATCAACCTTATACACCTCCGGAAAATCATAGACCTGAAGGCAGTTCGGCTTAAAGCTTTGAATCTGAAGCGCCATGTCCGTCCGGCCCTGCAGCTATTTATCTTCAATCTGATAGTCAGCATATACATTCACCTGAATTCCGTAATGCTGGGATTCATGTCGGGCGACGAGCAGGTAGGATTCTTTACCGCGGGCTCGAAGATTTCTCATATCGGATTCACGGTGCTCTCCTCCATAGGCACCGTGCTGCTTCCGCGATGCTCCAATCTTCTGGCCAATGGCGAAAATGCGGAATTCAACAAAGTGATAGGAAAATCGCTCGACCTGATACTCTGCCTGTCGCTCCCAATGGCCTTCGGCCTGATACTGCTTGCGGCACCGGTGACCATGATATTCTGCGGGCCGGAATATGCGGATGCCATTCCCGTGCTGGTGCTGAACGCTCCCGTGATCATCTTCATAGGCATTTCGAATCTGCTGGGCATACAGATACTTTACCCCAAGGACAAGATCGGGCTGGTGATATGGAGCGTGAGTGTAGGGGCACTGGTCAATGTCATCCTCAATATTCTGCTTATTCCGGGGCACGGGGCTGTGGGAGCAGCCGTCTCAACCTTATTCGCGGAACTTTCTGTGACAGCCGTCCAGTTAATATATGGCCGGAAATACTATCCCTTCACGCTCTCCGCTCTATTGAATATCCGCTATATCGGGGCCACGGCCATAATGTCGGTGGCTCTTCTCCTTCTCACGTCATTCGCCGAAGGCATGGCGCTGCAGTTGCTCATAGGGCTTCCTGTGGGAATACTTGTCTACTTCACATCACTTCTTGTGATGAAAGACCCTCTTTTGTTCGAAACCATCACATCACTTAAAACCACCATATCAAATGGCAGAAAAATATGATTATCTGATAGTGGGCGCCGGCCTTTACGGCGCCACATTCGCGCATCTGGCCAACCGCCGGGGTAAACGTTGCCTTGTCATTGACAAGCGCTCCCACACCGGCGGCAACATCTACTGCGAGGAAATCGCTGGAATAAACGTGCACAAATACGGCGCCCACATATTCCACACCTCCGACAAGGAGGTATGGGACTTCGTCAACTCCATAGTTCCGTTCAACCGTTACACAAACTCCCCGGTGGCTGTGGCTCCCGACGGCAAGCTCTACAATCTGCCATTCAATATGAACACATTTTATCAGATGTGGGGCGTGAAGACACCTGCCGAGGCCCAGGCGAAGCTTGACGGGCAGCGGGAGGAGATTCAGCGACGTATGGTTGCCGACCCGCTGATGAAGCTAGTCAACTATCATCCCCGTAACCTCGAGGAACAGGCCCTCATGCTCATTGGCACCGATATTTACGAACAGCTCATAAAGGGCTACACCGAAAAGCAGTGGGGGAGAAAATGCACCGAACTTCCGGCCGACATAATCCGTCGTCTTCCGGTTCGCCTGACCTTCGACAACAACTATTTCAACGACGCCTATCAGGGCATACCCATCGGAGGCTACAACCGATTGATCGACGGCCTGCTTGAGGGCATAGAAGTGCGTCTGGACTACGACTACTTCGACCATCGTGCCGAGCTCGACACGATAGCCGGGACGATAGTCTACACCGGCCCCATCGACCGCTATTTCGACTATAAGTTCGGGCCGCTGGAATACCGTACGGTCAACTTCGAGACGGAGATACTCCCCATGGCCAACTATCAGGGCAACGCTGTGGTCAACTACACCTCTGCCGACGTTCCCTATACCCGCATAATCGAGCACAAGCACTTCGAGGCATTGCTTCAGACTGAGATTTACGCCAACCCCCGGACGGTCATCTCACGCGAATATTCCACCGAGTGGCGTCCCGGCATGGAGCCGTTTTACCCCGTGACCGACTCCCGTAACACCACCCGCTACACCCAGTACCGCGACCTCCGCGAAGCTATCCCCGGCAACCCCGACGGCACACCCCGCGTGATCTTCGGCGGCCGCCTCGCCGAATACAAATACTATGACATGGCCCCGATCGTCGCTCAGCTCCTAAAGAAATTCAAATGACTTTCTCATGATATAAAAAGAATATCAGACAGGGGAGTGGTGTCATGCCATTTAATTGTCTGCATGAATCTGCATTCCGGTGTCAGCGCTATTTTCCGGAGTCTTTTACTCGGATTGTCAGAATTATTACTTATCTTTGTGCAGATAAGCGTTGCCCTCTCGGCGCGTTTATGAATATTCCCGGAGGTTTACCTCAGCCTTCTCATGCTGTGTAAAACCCAACATACCATGGCCTTATCCTGTCACATCTGTGTATGTGGCGGGAAATTTCTGCTTATAGGCCATTTCTTGGAAGTTTAAAATCTGTAGTGGACGAAGTTGCTGTAGATAAGACTGTTGACCTCGCGTCTCTCTTCGAATTCTTCCGGTCTGAGGCTTCCGGCAAGTCCGGTGCTTCGGTTTCCTATTATGGCCGGGCCGTTGCTGGTTTCGAAGCATTTCTTGCCACGCGCGGCGAAGAATCTTGCGAAATCACTTCCGGTCTGATTGCCGATTGGTTTATTTCCATGATTTCCCGCGGTCTCACATTGAAAACCGCCACACTTTATCTCAATAGCGTCTCCGGTATGTATCGTAAGGCAGTTGCCGCAGGGCTCGCCGAACCTACAGGAGCCTTCCGCGACGTAAAAGAGCGCCTAAAGGCACTCTCCGTTTCCGGAGCTCCCGATTCGATAGACTTCGCGCCCCTCAATCACACTCACCGCCTTTTCCGTGCGGTAGCTCCTCGTGGCGGTGAGAACGCTCTGGCGCGCGACATATTGCTTTTCTCGCTCTTGAATGGCTGCATGCCTCCTTCTGATATCGCTCTCCTGACAAAGGATTGCCTCCCGGAGCTTTCTCCCGAGCTAAAAAGCATCGCCATGCGCAACGTATCGCCGCGCCGCAAATACATCTTCGATCTCGGGCAGTCCATGCTCACTCCGGTGCAGTTGCGCAAGGCCGTGGCGCATCTTTTCGCGCCCTTGCGTCTCGACGGCACGCTGCCCCAGGCTCCTGACATCTCCGGCGCTGTAGCCTCACTCTGGGCCTTGGCCGCTCTTCGCCGCGGTATTCCCGCATCCGAAGTCGTGGCGTTTCTCGCGGCTACGCCTCCGGCACTGCCCCTGCTCGCTGTTGCCGAGCCCGTAACGCTTTCTGCCGAGGGCCGCACTTGGCTTGCCGATGCGGTAGGGCAGACCTTCATCAGCAATCCTGCGCGCTGGTACGCCATGCGCATCCGTCCCTCCCGCACCTTCGAAGAGCTCCGTTCGCGCATCGACACCCTTCCGGCCTCCGAGCGCCCCGAACTCTTCTACCCCTTCAGCGAAATCGCGCGCAAGCTCCACAAGCGCATCGTCTTCCGCCAGACCCCGGTGATAAAAAACGTGGTATTCTTCCGTTGCGGCGAAGCCGATGTCTTCGCGCTCGCCGCCCGCATAGCCGACATTGCGTGGATCTATACCTCATCCGGCCGCACCGGCGACCGCTTCGCTGTCATTCCCGACGCCCACTTCCACCAGTTCCGCATAGCCGTGGGCAGCTTCGACGCCTCCACATTCAGCGCCGAAGCCCTCACCGTAGGCACCGAAATGCAGGTAATCTCCGGCATATTCGAAGGCATAGAGGCCTCCATCTCCAAAATCGACGACATCGAAGGCCGCAACATCCTCCACCTCCTCTACTCCGGCTCCAACGCCATCCGCTGGTCCATCACCCTCGACCCCTCCCAAACCCAACCCAAACCCCGCCCCACCCCCTGAGGCCCCATATCATCACGGACTTTGTCTTCTCTCAAGGGCAACATAATTCTTAATGGAATCAACACGGCCACAAGCCTGTTGTTTCCCATAATCACGTTCCCGTACGCCGCCCGAGTGCTGATGCCTGAGGGTATCGGTGCCGTGAACTTCCTCAACTCCATAGTTAACTATATAATACTCCTTACGAGCCTTGGAATTCCGCTGTATGCAGTAAAAGAAGTCGCTAAGTATCGCGATGACAAGCCTACTCGTGACAGAATAACCATTGAGATTTTAATACTCAGTACATTACTATGTATTGGAGGTTATATCCTTGTATGGATTTTGGCTGAGTTTGTTCCCGAAATTCAGTCCCAAACCTCGTTATTCTTCATCTTAAGCCTTTCTATTTTATTCAATACCGTCGGTATAAATTGGTTCTATCAGGCGATAGAAGATTTCAAATTTATTACTGTCCGCGCCCTCATAATCCGGACGCTTTCGGCCATTGCCCTGTTTATATTCGTCAAATCGCCTGCCGACCTCCTTATTTACGGCATGATTATAGTCGGCTCGACTGTAGGTAATAATATCATCAACCTTATACACCTACGTAAGATTGTAGAAGTAAAGACTTTGAGATTGAAAACTTTGAATCTGTTCCGTCATGTGAAGCCAGCGTTTCAGTTGTTTATTTTCAATCTTATCACGAGCCTTTATATTCACCTTAATTCCGTAATGTTAGGATTCATGTCAGGAGATGAACAGGTCGGATATTTTACAGCAGGCACTAAGGTTTCTCATATAGGTCTGATGGTTCTGTCGTCGGTCGCTACGGTTCTTCTTCCGCGATGTTCAAATCTTATTGCAAAAGGAGATAAAGAAGGCTTTTCTAACGTCATTGGGAAGTCATTGAATCTGACATTGGGGCTATCGTTACCTATGACCTTAGGACTCATTTTATTGGCAGTTCCTGTTACAATAATATTCTGCGGTAACGAATATTCTGAATCCATACCGATTCTTATACTCAACGCACCGGTAATAATATTTATCGGGCTCACAAATCTTATGGGTATTCAGATTCTGTATCCTAAGGATAAAATAGGCATTGTTATATGGAGTGTTTCTGTCGGCGCTATGGTCAATGTAATTCTTAACATTCTTTTGATTCCATCTTATAGTGCTGAAGGAGCAGCAATAGCTACCTTATTTGCAGAATTCTCAGTTCTTCTCTTTCAGATTTTATTTGGAAGAAAATATTTTCCATTCAGGATTTCGGCTCTTTTCAGTATCAAGTATGTACTTGCGACCTTAATCATGTCGCTTTCAATAATAGCCGTCACATATTTTGTGAATGGGAACTTACAGCAGCTCATAATTGGGCTGACTTTAGGCATAGTTGTCTATGCAATATCTTTATTGTTGATGAAAGACAAGCTATTCATTGAAATATTGACATCATTGAAAACCACCATATCAAATGGCAGAAAAATATGATTATCTGATAGTGGGCGCGGGCCTTTACGGAGCCACATTCGCCCATCTGGCCCATCGCCGGGGCAAACGTTGCCTTGTCATCGACAAGCGCCCGCATACCGGCGGCAACATCTACTGCGAGGAAATCGCGGGAATAAACGTGCATAAATACGGCGCCCATATATTCCACACCTCCGACAAGGAAGTATGGGACTTCGTGAACTCCATAGTTCCATTCAACCGCTACACGAACTCACCGGTGGCTGTGGCTCCCGACGGCAAGCTCTACAATCTGCCATTCAATATGAACACATTCTATCAGATGTGGGGCGTGAAGACGCCTGCCGAGGCTCAGGCGAAGCTTGACGAACAGCGCCGTGAGGCCGTTGAAAGAATGAATGCCGAGGGAATTTCCGAGCCGAGGAACCTCGAGGAACAGGCTCTGATGCTTATCGGAACCGATATATATGAACAGCTCATAAAGGGCTACACCGAAAAGCAGTGGGGGAGGAAATGCACCGAACTCCCGGCCGACATAATCCGTCGTCTTCCGGTTCGCCTGACCTTCGACAACAACTATTTCAACGACGCCTATCAGGGCATCCCCGTCGGAGGCTACAACCGATTGATCGACGGCCTGCTTGAGGGTATAGACGTACGTCTGGACTGCGACTACTTCGACCATCGCGCCGAACTGGACGCTTTAGCCCGGACGATTGTCTATACCGGCCCCATCGACCGCTATTTCGACTATAAGTTCGGGCCACTGGAATACCGTACGGTCAGCTTCGAGACAGAGATACTCCTCACGGCCAACTATCAGGGCAACGCCGTGGTCAACTACACCTCTGCCGACGTTCCCTATACCCGTATAATCGAGCACAAGCACTTCGAGGCATTGCTTCAGACCGAGGTCTACGCCAACCCCCGGACGGTCATCTCACGCGAATACTCCACCGAATGGCGACCCGGCATGGAGCCGTTTTACCCCGTGACCGACTCCCGTAACACCACCCGCTACACCCGGTACCGCGACCTCCGCGAAGCCATCCCCAGCAACCCCGACGGCACGCCCCGTGTGATCTTCGGCGGCCGCCTCGCCGAATACAAATACTACGACATGGCGCCGATTATAGCACAAGTACTTAGAATGTTCAAATGAAAAAAATCCTTATTTGGGATTATGAAATCCCTCTAAAAGATTCAGGAGGCCCTAGTGGGTACTTGAATAATATATATAATTATATCCAAACCTATCATCCGACTGATAGTATTTATTTTTTGTCAGATTTAATTGAATCAACAAAATCTGAACCAGATGTAAATATTATAAAGGAAAAAGGGCATAAATCTATGAAAAAATATCTAGGAAGATTAATTCCACAAAGCCTAAAAAAGATAGTCCCTTTCATCAAACATATTTCATCGTGGAAACCTTATGACTTTTTGCCAAGGTTAAAGCCTACTTTTGATTATAGAGATTTTGATATTATACATTTCCATATCTCATATCATCTATATGTATTTAACGATGTTTTGAGAAAAGAAAATCGGAATTGTTTGTTTTTATTAACCACCCATTGCCCTCAGCCTCTTGCACATGAGTTGGTTGAAGGAATGTCGCCTTGGAAATGGTTGGCTAATTATATTCGCCCTAAACTCGAAAAGAAAGAAAGTTTGGCATGGAATCACGCAAATTATATTATTTTTCCTGTTCCAGAATCAATTGATGTATATAAATCCAATCCATATTTAAAAGATTATATTGAAAAAAAAGGTTCAAAATTTAGGTTCTGTGCGACTGGGATATCTGAGAACTATCATAAAAAGCACTTAGATATACGAACTATGTTGAATATTCCCAAAGATGCATTTATAGTTAGCTATATCGGGCGTCATAATGAAATAAAGGGTTTCTCTGAACTTAAAAAAATTGGGGAGAAGACTCTAAATACAAATGATAATATTTATTTTGTTATAGCTGGGAAAGAAGAACCAATTAGAGGCTTAAATCACAATAGATGGATTGAGTTGGGATGGATTGACTATGGGAACGATTTAATGGAACAATCAGATCTTTTTATTCTTCCTAATAAAGATACATATTTTGATTTAATAGCTCTTGAGGCCCTAAGGGTTGGGGTTCCAATTCTTATGACTCAGACAGGCGGTAATCTCTATTTTCAAAAGAACTTTCATTCGTCAGGATTAAATTTCTATCCTTATGGCAATAATATTGGAGCAGCTGAAGAAATTCTAAAAGTATATAAGCAAAAACTGGATGGTAAACTTGGCATTTCAAGGAAAGAAAATAAGAAGTTATTCAGTTCGCGTTTTACAACTAAAAGCTTTGTAACTAATTATTTAAAGATATGTGATTCTTTGGTTTAAAAAGTATAGTAGCATTTATGACAAAAGATTGTATAATCTTAAATAAGAAAAAAAAAATACTGATAGTTACTCCAGATTTTCAATTAGGTGGAACTAATACGTCTTTGGAGAATCTATTGAATCAGATTTCTATAGATAATTATGATTATCTGGTTGATATCTTAGCGCTATCATCCTTTGGCTACTTAAAACCAAGATTTATTTATTATAATGTGATTAAAACAAATAAAATACTTAATTTTTGGTTTAGTTCTTTTCGGGAATTTAGAGGATTAAATAAAATAATTGCCATTATTATCAGGTTGATTAGGAAGATCTGCGATTTTATAAATTTTGATTTTGAAAAATTAATTTTGAAAATAGCAGCAAAGTCCAAACGATTAAAAGGATATGATATTGTAGTAGGTTACCAAGAAGGAGCGCCTACTAGATTTGTCGCAAACTTGTCTGCTAAGAAACGGATTGCTTGGGTACATTGCAATCTCCTATATTCTAATTATAATTTTGATTCATTCAAGTTATCATATAGGAGGATTGATGAAATAATATGCGTTTCACAGAGCGCAAAGCAAACATTCGATAAGTTGTATCCTGATTGTGAGATTAAATCTAAGGTGATATATAATATTATTGAACCTAAAAAGGTCAAAGCACTTGCAGCAAAGAAGGAGATTGGTCTATTCAAATATAGTTCAAATAATAAGTTTGTTTCAATTGGTCGGCTTGACCCTGTTAAACAATTTCATCTTATTCCTTCAATAGCCGCTAAAATCAAAGAAAATAGAGACGATTTTGTATGGTTTATTGTTGGGTCGGGCAGAGAAGAGAAAAAAATTTTAGAGGAAATCAAAAAGTATGGAGTAGAAAATAATGTAATTATGATGGGATTTAAGGATAATCCATATTCAATCTTATCTGATTGCGATTTGTATATCTGCACTTCTGAGTCCGAGGCTTGTCCCATGGTCTTCCTTGAGGCAAATGCTTTAGGTAAATTTGTAATTAGTAATGATTTCCCGTCTGCTCATGAAATATTATCTCACGAAATAGGAAGTATATGTTCCATTTCTGATATGGCAGATAAAATATTAAATTATATTTCATTGAAAAAGTCTACTGTGCCGTTTGAGAAAGAGAGATATAAAGATTACAAAACCAACATAGAAACGCTATTGAAAATACAATGATTGTAGATTTGGTAGAGATTTTTCGTAAAATATATATTCCATTATATAAAAAAGATTTGCTACGTATGGAAAGAATGTCTTTTTTTCCCTGTAGATAGTACGTTTACATACGGAAATATGTATTTAGGTGACAATATCAATATTGGTTATGGGGCAGATATGATAGCATCTAGAAGTAAGATAATAATAGGAAACCATGTGGTATTTGGCCCCAAAGTTAGCATAAGGGGAGGAGACCACAGGGTTGATTTAATAGGAAAATTTATCGATGAAGTAAATGATACCATGAAGAAACCGGAAAATGATCTGGACATAATATTTGAAGGGGATAATTGGATAGGGATGAATGTTACAATTCTTAAAGGAGTGACTATTGGGAAAGGCAGCGTAATCGAGGCTGGAGCTGTTGTTAATAAATCCATTCCGCCATATTCTATTGCCGGAGGAGTGCCTGCGAAAATATTAAGACAACGTTTCTCTCCTCAAGAAATTTTCGAACATGAATCTCTTTTAAATAAATAGAATGATATTCTACAACGCCATCCGTAAGATTTCAAGAATACCTAATAAAATCATATATAAATTTTTTATCATGTATAATAGAGTACTATTTAGCTCTATTGGTGTAAACTTTGGTAAGCGTTTACGAATTTATAATTGTTTATATGTGACTCTTGGGCAAGATGCTAGGGTTGATATTGGAAATGATTTTACGTTTACTTCAGGAGGAGGGATAAATCCGCTGTCGCGTAATAAACGAGGTCAGATATATGCTGCAAAAGATGCCCGAATATCTATAGGCGATAATTCGGGAATTTCATCTTCATGTCTTTGGGCAAAAGAAAAAATAACTATTGGTAACTACGTAAATATCGGTGCAGGCTGTATTATTATGGATACAGATGCCCATAATCTTGATTGGAAAATCAGAGCTGGGTTAGTTCTAGATGCTAAAAACGAGATAATTGAAGATAGTACATCTGCAAAATCGGCTCCCATCACAATTGAAGATAATGCGTTTATAGGTACCCGCAGTATAATATTAAAAGGCGTTACTGTAGGAGCGCGTTCTATCATTGCTGCCGGAAGTGTGGTAACTAAATCTATTCCTCCGGATTGCATCGCAGGCGGAAATCCGTGTAGGGTCTTAAAACAATTGAATAAATCATGAAAATATCCGTCGTAACAGTTTGTTATAATTCTGTCGATACCATTGAAGAAACGATGCTTTCGGTTCTCAATCAGACGTATCCTGATGTCGAGTACATTATAATTGATGGCGGCTCAACTGATGGCACTGTCGACATAATTAAAAAGTATGCCGGTCGAGTTGCCTATTGGATCAGTGAGCCGGACAAAGGAATTTACGATGCCATGAACAAAGGTATCGCAGCCGCCACTGGGGATTACATCAACTTCATGAATTCCGGGGACCGTTTCGCATCTACTAATGTGATTGAGAATTGTTTTTCTAATCTCAGAGGCACTCCAATAATTATTTATGGAAATTGGATTGAATCAGTAGAGTCTATGCTTATTCCAAAGAAAGCTTTAGAACTAGGGTATCTATCAAAGGGCATGCCTTTTCCACATCAGTCCGCTTTTATTGCTGTCTCATATCACAAATATCATCCATATTGTTTAAATTTTCCAATTGCTGCAGATTATAATTTATTTTATAATGCGGTAAAACAGGGTGTGGAATTTAGGTATATTGATGAATATATCTCTGTGTATGACATGAATCCGGAAGAAAGCATTTCACTTAAAAATCAGTCTTCGCTTATTAGAGAGCACTTGCTTATCCAAGGGATGAGAGATAAAAAGAAATTGGAATGGGTTACGTCCATGAAAATGACGGAAATTCGAATTAGGAGAAGATTGAAAGAGTTGCTTCCTTCCAAAATGGTAAAGCAAGTAAAGCTATTCCTTGACAGATTTCGTAAACATTCAGATACTTACAATAAGTGACATATACACTTCTTCTGTTATATTCATTAATTGTCAGCTCTGCTGAAGGTAATGTTTGGGAAAATTTAAAGAAGTATGGCGTAATGCCATATATGCTTTTTTCATTAACATTGGCTATTCCTTGGTTAATAGTGTGTGGCAGCCAATATGCTTCCGGAACAGACTATTTTTCCTACATGGATACTTTTACAACAGGTGACGTTGGTCTTTTTTATAATAAGAATGAATTTTTATTTGCCAAAATAGTTGAAATATACCATAAGATGGATTGGCCTCCCCAAGGGCTATACTTCATATTTTATGCAATTTCATTTCTATTCTTCTTCCTTACATGCTATAAGCTGAATAATCGATATATTTTCATTTTTATACTGCTATATTTTTGTGTTTCCAATCTTTTTAATAATCAGTTGAATGGTTTGCGGCAATCAGTCGCAACTTATATTATTACATATGCTGCATTATGTCTTAATGATAGACACGGCCGTTTACGTTTTTTGATTCTAATTATATTTGGAAGTTTATTTCATGCATCAAGCTGGTTTGCACTTATTTTGATAGTCTTTAACTCCAATAGGATAAATATTCATAAACAACTATGCAGAATTCTATTAATAGTCTCTTTGTTATTAACCATTGGAGGAAGCGGAATAATAAATTTTCTCTTTGATGTTCTAAACGGTTTTATTCCTGGAATATATACTCACCTTTTGGAGGGTAGTTTCAATCAATCCATAGGAATTATAGGTATGATCCCCAAACTCATTTTGTTCCCTTTGTATTATCGCTCTACACGTTTTCTAACTGGCCCCCATACACCTAAAGAAAAAAGATTATATAAAATAGGAATAATTTGTTATATGTTACGTCTGATGTCTATTCAGAATATAATTCTTGATAGATTGGGGTATATATTTGTCTTATTATCTGTTTTTCCCCTATTCCTATATTGGACTACATTACTGCATAAAAAGAAGAATTTGGAATTTACCGTTTCAATATTTATTCCAATCACACTATTCCTTATGAAAGTGATTGTCCTTCCTGAAAAGGAGTATCTATATAACTCTGTGATTTACGAAACTTTTTCTATTTTATGAATAATCTGGAACTTTCGATAATAATTCCGGTTTATAACGCTGAAAAATTTATTGCTCGATGCATCAATAGTATAGTTAATCTGAATTTACCTAATTGGGAAATCTTATTAATAGATGATGGTTCTACTGACAGTTCTGCTCTAATTTGCCAGAGTTATGCGGAATCGAATGACGCGATTCGATTGCTGAAGAAGACGAATGGAGGCGTTTCAAGTGCACGAAATCTTGGAATCGAACATGCAAAGGGTAATTATATCTTTTTTATTGATTCCGACGATTTTGTTACTAAAGATTTCAAAGTGATTGTTGAGACCTGCATCTCGAAAAAATTGCCGTTTACATTCTTTCCAAGACTTTTCCTTACTCGCAATACTCTTGAATTTGATTACAGGCCTCTTTGGGGTAAGATGACTGAAGTTCAGGAACGATTGTATAAAATAAATAATTTTGATGAAATTTTAGGACATAAATTTTTTTGCTCCGGAAGTGGGGAAGTATTGTTAAGACGAGATTTAATCGGGAGAGTACGCTTTGACGAAAGCCGTTCAATTTTAGAGGATTTCGATTTTTTCTTTAATATCCTTTGTGAGTCTGATCAGATATATTTCCTTGATATACCATCAATTGTTATAAACGATTTTGTCCCTGAAAGCCTTACACGGAAGAGAATTAAATTTGGACAAAAACAATATCTGGCAGAATCCAATCTATTTCTACGCAGTAGGAAAAAAATTCAAAAACGGGTTTATTGGATTGAAAATTATTTTGATGTCAAACGATATAGTTGGAATGACAGAGTTAGACATCTTTTAACCTTTAGTACTAAACATATCAAATATTTCCAGTTAAATAAATATTTCCTTGGGTATGCTTTTTTCGTATTTGGTATAGATATAAATAAAATAAGGACAAAAATCAAAAAATAATGGAAAATAATTTAGTTTCAATTATTACTCCCATGTATAAAGGCGCTGCATTTGTAGGCGAAACTATACAGAGTGTATTGGCACAGTCTTATAGGGACTGGGAGATGATTATAGTGGATGATTGCTCTCCTGATGGGGGAGCAGGTATAATGGAAGTCAAAAAATATACTCATGATTCCAGGATTAAATTGATTGAAAGTAAGCAGAATCGAGGGTCATCCGGAGCACGGAATATAGCTCTAAAGGAAGCAAAAGGACGATATATCGCATTCCTTGATTCAGACGATATATGGCATCCGGAATTTTTAGAAAAACAAATGGCGTTTCTTCATAAGAAAGAGGCGCCATTAGTTTTTTCATCCTATCGCAGAATAGACGAAAATACCAAGGAAGAACTTTTAAAACCTTTTCTTGTCCCTGAAAAGGTTAATTATAAGTCGTTGTTAAAGACATGTCCGATATTCCCTTCTACGGCGATATATGATACTTCAAAAACGCCAAAAATCTTATTTAATGAAGATTTGGGTAGCATGAGAGACGATTATGTATATTGGCTCAAAATGTTCAAGGATATTTCCTATGGTTATGGAAATCCGGAGATTCTGGTCGATTATCGAATGAGAAAATCATCTGTGACAGGAAATAAAAGCAAAGTCATCAAGCCGCAGTGGAATGTTCTTTATAAAGTGGAGAAGCTTGGTCTGATACCAAGCGCCTATTATCTGCTTTGCTGGGCCTTTATTTCATATTTCAAATACAGAAAATAATAAAACAATATAACCTACTATAAAAGGCCGCTCCGCACCTCGCGAAGCGGCCTTTCTTCATCCATAGGACAACGCACTCACAAATCCAATCATCAGTAACATTAATAACATAAGTCCCATCCCCCCATATAAATAAGCCGCCCCAGCTATCCCAGCTAAATCAGCTATCTCAGCTACCCCAACAAACAATTATCCACTCAATCTCTCCCATTATTCCCATTTCTCCCAATCACTTCCATTCATTCCCGCAGATTAGCACCCAAAATCCCCTCTCAACCACTATCTTTGCCCGTTGATGGCAACGAAAGCTAAAACATGGCGCGCCCCCTACGGCTGGGACTACCTCCGCAGGACCTCACTGACCCTAAACAGGCGTCAGCTCTTCGTCCTGCGCGCTCTCGAACGCCAGCGAAATGCCACCGGTTCAATCCGCATCTACATTGATGACGATGACCCCTCTTCCCCCGACCTCCCCAATTTTCTCGTCGACTACCTCGCCTGGCTCTCAACCCGCATAAACCTACACGCCTCGACCCTCGTTCTTGACCAGAAACTCAGTCAGGCCCGCGCCCGTTGCCGCGTCATACCTCGTTCACACCCCTTAGCCTCCTACAACCCCGCCCACACTCGCGGCCACTCCACCCAGCAGCTCCTCCTCCTCAACGCCGACCGTTACGGCCACAACTGGGCCTGCAACATCACCGGCCATCTTCGCCAATACCTCTTCCCGGCCGTAGCCGATGCTCCCGGTTCCGTAATCATCATCCACGGCCATGTCGACCACGACCGCAACCCAATGTTCGCCTACGAATTCAGCCTCGCCTCCCGCGGTCACTTCGGTTCCCGTTGGCTCACACTCCCGTCCTTCGCCGCCGTCGAATCCCACCTACGAGCCAATCCCATCGGAAAATCCGCCCCCTCACCATCCCATCTCATATCCCCCATAAATCACATAAATCACCCTCTCGTATACAAGTCGGTAGAGTCTGAAGGGACCGTAAAGTCCCTTACGTCATCAACCTTCCTGAGAATCCCTCATCCCCGCATCCTCCCACTCCACATAGCGGCCGCTGCAGCCGCCTGAAAAGAAAGAGCGCCAATAAGCCTCATGCAGCAAAGAGCCCCTTGACATTCTTCTATTATCATCCTCATCTGACTCTCCAGCCCGTAAATCCCCAAAATAACATTTCCCCCTGGCTGTTTCTAAGTTTCAACCGCTTGTAGCGTCCCACATAGCCATTGCCATGTCTCATAGGGGATGCGAGGGGGTACGCGGAAGCTTGATTTTAGAGTAACAATTCAGCGGACGCGCCGATG
>LUJP01000090.1 GCA_001689535.1 Bacteroidales bacterium M5 | reverse complement strand
GTCAGACACACTCAAAGAAACAGTATCTAGTTTGAAGAGAGCAAAAGTTCTTGTTCTTATGGTGCAAATTTAACCAATCTGAATTTAACATCAAAAAAAAGCCTGCTCCGAATGGGGAGCAGACTTTAAAAGAACTTTAAAACGGCTTATATCAGAATTTGATGCCGAGAGATAGTACAAATGAATTATCGGACTGCTTGAGCTTTGCGTCGTAAGGAGTTGCTCCGACCTCGCCGCTGGGAGTGAATGCGGAGAAAGTGGAGTTGCGCGCCTTGTGTACGTAGGCGAAGTCGGCGTAGAAGCCCTGATATCTGTAGCCTAATCCGCAGGTGATATACTGTGCGGAATTATCCATAGTGTAGGAGGGGGTGGTGCCGGTGTCGCCGGGATTCATTGTCCAGTCAGGCATGTAAGAATCCGCAGAGTTAGCGCGGGGGGTTCCGGCTGTAGGAGTTGACTCGTAGGCGTAGCCTGCGCGCAGGCTGAAACCAGCCGGGAGACGGTATTCAGCACCGAGACGAATTATATTTGCGGCCTTGTAATAATTTTCAATGTCGTTGTTGATACCCGTCTGGTTGTCGCCATTGTCATTTTTTGTAACCATCTTCTGGTAAGGACGGTATTCATAATCCATGCTGATAATGGCCTGAGAACCGATCACACCTGCCGCTGACACCATGAGGCGCCACGGAGTGCGGAGCTTCCAGTCGTAGTCGTCCTGGGGAGTATTGGCATAACCGGGAGCGGCGGGGCCGTCGGTATATCCGTAACCATAGTCAATTTCTGCAATTGATGACTGGCTGAGATTGTAATAAGTCGGGGTATGAACGGCAAAACCAAGACGAAGCTCATTTATGGGGCGGAAGATGAGGCCTGCCTTGAAGTTAAAGCCGGAGCCGGAAATACGTTTATAGCTGTTGAGTCCGAAGCCTAAATTTCCTGGCGTTTCCGTAACGCCGCTTCCTTCCGAGGTGGTTATATATCCTCCGGTCATATCCTCGGTGTAATATACGTTCTGACGATATTCCATGTCGGTGATGCCGAAACCGATACCCCAATATACAACGTCGGAGAAGTTGCCGCCAAAGTTGATATTGTATTCATCAACGTATCCGCTTTCATCAACGTTATATGTGGAAATTCCGCGGCTGGTACCTTCTCGCCACAGACCGGAATACATGGTTGAGGGTGTTTCGGGGCCACCGTCGGTAGGATTTATCACATACGAATTTAAAGCAAGAATACTTAACCATGGAGCGCCGCCTCCTTGCATGTAGTTATTTATTACGTCATCAGAGGTCGATCCTCCAAGGAGGTCGGATGAACAACCATTAGTAAAAGCAGCTATATGGTTGGAAAGAGATCCCTGCATAGTGGCGCTTCCGTTATATTTGCGCTTGAAAGAGTTGGTGCGTCCGTAAGAGAAGCCCCAGTTGAAAATCGGCATTATCTCACTGCCGGTGTAGACAGATCCAACATATCCGAGATTGCTTACCGAAATGTTGGTGCGGTTGCGGGAATCATCGGGCGAAGAAATATTGCGGGAATCGATATCGAGAGTGATACCAATGTCGCTCTTGCGGTATACACCTATACCGCCGGGGTTCTGACCGAGAACGGAGAGATCGCCACCAAGAGCGCCGAAAGCTCCGCCCATAGACATAAACCGAGCTGTTCCTCTGAGGTCATATCTTGAAATCTGATAGGCATCATAGGCAGTCTGTGCGCCCATGAGCAAGGGGAGAGGAGCTAAAGCTGCAATAATTATGCGTCTGTTCATCTGCTAATTATTTTTTTGGTTATGTAAATATCAATCGAGTGTTATTATATGAATAAGAACAATTGCCGGAGGATTAAAGTTTTTTAATCGGCTCCGGCAATTATATGGCGTTGAAACATTTAATTCTTACTCTTCAAGAGGGATGTATTTCGGAGCCTCCTGATTGTGATTAATGACGGCCGCCACGGCTTCCGCCGCCACCACCTCCACGGTAACCTCCACCGCCGCCAAAGCTGCCAGAGTTTCCTCCGCGGAAGCCACCGTTATTGTAGCTGGGAGAAGTGTAAGAGTTCTGATTGGAGTTGGTGTTACGGCTTGGGCGATAATTGGAGTTGTTGTTCTTGTAACGTCCGGGGCGTTGTCCGCTGTTGGATGGCCGCGTGTTGCCAACCGAACCGTTTCCGTAGCCGGGCCGTGAATTGCCGGTGGAATAGCCGGGGCGTACATTCCCTACGTAGCCATGATGGCGATTGTTGTAAGGCGGACGGACATTACCGACACCAGGGTGCGGAGGACGAGAAGGAGGATACCATCCGCCCCATGCGGGTCCCCATCCCCAGGATGGACCCCAACTCCATGACGGTCCCCAGCCCCAGTTCCAATAGGGATCCCATCCCCAGCCTACGCTCCAGCCAAGAGAGGGGCCCCACCAGTAGTTATTCCAGTAGTTGCGCCATGCCCATGAGTAGGGATAGCCATAATAATAACTGTCGAAATACGGGTTGCCCCAATATCCCGGAGTGTTGACAACTATGCTTACGTTGGCTGGCTGGGCATAATAATATTGGGCGACATCAGGATCGGAAGAGGCCGTTACCACATCGGGGTTATGGAATTTTTCAATCTGTCGTGTCCACAAGAAATCTATGTTTCCGATAGAATCGAAAGGTATTGAGTCGGAAGCGAAAATGCCTCGATGGTTGTATTCGTCGATATCTCGGGTAGAGGAAGATTGAACGGGTGTATACGTATCAGCCGCAGGATAATCTGCAACCGGATAGTATATGATGGCATTGGGCTGAGTGCGGGTTGTTTTCTTTTTTACGGGTACGGCTTTCTTGGCTTTGTCGGGGTTGAAATAGATATCATCGTCATCGTAGGATTGTGCCGAGACAAAACTGAATCCCCCCAAGAAGATGAGTGCCGGGATGGTCAGAAGTCGTAATTTCATAAGCCTATAGTATTAAAGATATAAAATGATTGCAGAAAGGATTAGTAATCGGTTTCAGAATTTTGACATCGTAGGCCTGAAAAGGTTTAAGGCCTTTCTGCACTCATTTTACAAATTTAGCAATATAAACGAATTAATCCATTATTTATGAGCATGGATAGGGTAAATTTAACAAATATTGAATAAAAGCGTGACCTCAGACTATGCTGCAGCCACGCTTCTTATCTATTCAAGGCTCAAATTACTGTCGTTCTATGGGTCTCATGTCGTAGCTGAGCATTGCTATCGAAAACCCCCAGTAGATAAATGCGAGGGAGGTAAGGAAGCTTGTCATAAGCATATCCTGTACCCATCCGGCTTCAATAAAGAAGAAACCGATAGCCATCATAAGGATTCCGTTGATGAGGTAGAGCCACCAATATTTGCGCTCTCTCTGGCTTACGGAGCTGATAATTGCGCTGGTGCCCCAGAACAGGAATACGATTGCGATAAAGTAAGGGAATACAAGTTCTGAAAGAATAACGCTGCGTACAAGCATAAATCCTATGAACATGTCAATGACGCCACCGACAATCCACCAGCCCCATGCGCGGGGACGATCTTTGCCGGAAGCCACGAGCAGCTGAACGATACCTGCAAGAACCAGAAGCCATCCAAAAATCTGGGAGGCAACCGCGTATCCGGCCACAGGCCAGAACCAATAGGTAAATCCGCTTAATACCATCAAGATGCCTAAAACGAGGACAATCCACCAATATTTGGTTTTGCCCCAGTAGTTAAGATTAATATCTTTCATAATTATAAATAATTAGTTAAAACTTTCTTTTGTAGTAAAAACGAACTGCAAGGTAAAAAGTTCCCTAAACAGGTGATTGTTTTAGGCCAATGTGTAATAATAAAGAAATGGCTGCTCGCAGAAAACAGGCAGCCATATGGGTGTACCCCCTAATTCTTATAACGAATTCTATGTATAATTATTTTTCCAGTTCTCCGGCAACCCAGACTGTCCATTCGTCTAAATTATCAGTGAGTGATTGCGGATAATCGATAGGAATGATAAAATCGGGAGCTATGCCTGTCTTGTCAATGCCGTTATCCGGCAGCCTGCAGGACCTTGCCGTAGGTATAAAAATAGGATATTTACTATGGGGTAAAGCCGTAGTTTCCCGGACCGACGAATAGTCCAGACATCCACTGGTATTTTCTTTTCCATAAATAGATGTCTTATCGGAAATCGCCTTAGCCTGTATTAATAGCTCTTCCGTTGCCGAACCATTGTTAGCATCGATTATGAAAGCCACTTTGCGGGGCTTCCTTCCGGTGTATGGCGGAACTTCAATTTCTATATCCTCCTTATCGGTCAAAAGAATGTAAGGCTCATGGGTTCGGTTATGCTTATCCAAAATCATTTGAGCCTCCGGAAACTCAGGGGCTGCCTGCCTTAAAAACTCTATATTATTATCAGACATTCTGAATTCCACGCTTTTGGTGGTTCCTGGGTGGTCATAGATCAAAGGCAATAACGGATGCCAGATTCGCTCATCTCCGCCACCATTGTAACGCACATCAATAATGAGGTTCTCACAAGTGGATGTATTGAAGTTTCGGATAGCATTTCCTATCCATTCAACAGATGCTGTCTCCTCATCGAGATCCGGCAATCGTATAAGGAATGTTCTGGATGTCACCTGCTTTGCGGTCGGTTCGGGTGAATAAGGTTTTATCATCTCATAGGGATGAAATTTTTGACGATCAGACATGTATTTACCAGTTTCACGGTAACTTTCCATATCTATACCAAGATGTCCGTCGTCAAACC
Source organism: Bacteroidales bacterium M5 (assembly GCA_001689535.1). Taxonomy (GTDB): domain Bacteria; phylum Bacteroidota; class Bacteroidia; order Bacteroidales; family Muribaculaceae; genus Paramuribaculum. The sequence continues at coordinate 748 of LUJP01000090.1, read as the reverse complement.
AGGAATATAGATATAATGCGGCATCATAGCCGGGCCTGTTCTGAGTTTCAATCTGAACTCTCAGGCTTGAAACTATGGAATCGTATTGCTGACGATTCGCATCTGTGACACAAGTCTCAAAACCGGCATAACTTGTTTCCAATTCATAGAGCGCAAAATTAAAATCATCAAGATGATTCTGCGGCGTGAGACTGTAGGGAGTTTCGGTTAGAGCCATCGCCGCAACTGCAATAATAATAGTGGTGCAAAATAAGAAAATGATTCTGATCATAATAATGTGGGTGTTGTCGTATGCATTCGATTTACAGCCGGATTTTATCGGTGAGGAATACCGTTGGTTGGAGTAAATCAATCCAACATGGTTTATCGCTAAATGACATACGATGTGTAAAATTTAATTTGGGCAAATGTAGACATAAAAAGTAACCATGGTCTCAACAAATGTTGAGGCAATGAAAAAAATTTTCTGAAGCATCTACATTTGTTGAGAAGTAATCCGTTTTTACTTGCTAATTTTGTGGAAAATATATCTGGTAAACGAGGCTTTTAAAATAAAGTTAAATGACCATACGCTTTATTTATTATATCAAACTAGTCCTCTTGGGACTTTTCCTTTCTGTAATCTCATCTTGTGATCGAGGGGATAGTAAGGTGCTTGAAAGTGCTGCAAATATTGTAGACGAACGCCCTGATAGCGCCTATGTCCTTCTTAAACAGGTGGATTTAGAGGGTGTTTCATAACAACTGT
>LUJP01000009.1:295-9926 GCA_001689535.1 Bacteroidales bacterium M5 | reverse complement strand
GAGGCTGCGCCTATTTTGACACAGCCTCCTACATTTGGCGGGGTTGCAATACTTTCTTGTATGAAAAGAGTTTGGTAAGATTGATTTGCGGGGTATTAAGGAAATAACTAACTTTGCGGCAACGGAAATCAACCCATCCGGCAACACCCGCTATGAACAGCAACAGTCTTGTTTCAATCGACGACATTTCTCGCGATGAAATCCTCGGTCTGATAGAGCGCGCGCGTTATTTTGAAGAGCACCCCAACCATAAGATTCTTGACGGCAAGGTTGTGGCGACTCTTTTTTTTGAACCTTCCACGCGCACACGCCTGAGTTTTGAAACTGCGGTAAACCGCCTCGGCGGCCGCGTGATAGGCTTCTCCGATGCCTCGACCTCAAGCTCGTCGAAAGGCGAGACCCTCAAAGACACCATAAAAATGGTGAGCAACTACGTGGACCTTATCATAATGCGCCACTATCTGGAAGGAGCGGCCCGCTACGCCACCGAGGTGACCGACATTCCGATTATCAACGCGGGCGACGGAGCCAATCAGCATCCCTCGCAGACTCTGCTCGACCTCTATTCGATAGCCAAGACCCAGGGCACCCTCAACGACCTGACCATAACCATGGTAGGCGACCTGAAATACGGACGCACCGTCCACTCGCTCCTGATGGCGATGCGCTATTTCAACCCCACGTTCATATTCGTGGCATGCGACGAGCTGCAGATGCCCCGCGAATACCTACAGTTCTGCGACAACCACGGCATACGTTACCGCCTGGAGAAAGACTTCAACAGCGAAGTGCTGGCGCAGACTGACATTCTGTATATGACCCGCGTGCAGCGCGAACGCTTCACCGACATTATGGAGTATGAGAAGGTGAAGAATCTCTATACTCTGCGTGCCGACATGCTTGCCGGAACGAAGCCCAACCTCAAGGTGCTCCATCCGCTGCCCCGCGTGAACGAAATAGCACTGGATGTGGACGACACTCCGCAGGCCTATTACTTCGAGCAAGCTCGCAACGGACTCTTCGCGCGCCAGGCCATCATATGCCGCTCGCTCGGAATCGATATTCTCAAACAAGAAAACCAACAGCAATGACAAACCAGAAGAAAGAACTCGCCGTGGCCGCGCTGCGCAACGGCACCGTGGTTGACCGCATTCCCAGCTGCAACCTTTTCAAAGCTGTGAGAATTCTCGGCATAGAGAATATGACCAACCATGTGACTATAGGCAACAATCTGGAGAGCAAGCATCTGGGCACCAAGGGAATCATCAAGGTGGCCGATGTGGAGTTTCCCGAAGAGACCCTGAACCGCATAGCCATCATCGCCCCCCACGCCCGCATAAACGTGATACGCGACTTCGAGGTGGCCGAGAAACGCGATGTGTCGCTGCCTGACACCATTGTGGGAATAGTGCGCTGCAACAACCCCAAGTGCATCACCAACAACGAGCCCATGGACACGCGCTTCGAGGTGATAGACCGCGAGGACGTGACACTGCGCTGCCACTATTGCGGCCACACGGTGAAAAGCTCCGACGCCAAAATAGAGTAACCCATACATCATAATCCCCCTTATCAGGAGATATGGCACGAAAAGAAGAGTGGAAAGCAGGGACAATGGTCTACCCGCTGTCGGCGGTGCTGGTGAGCTGCGGAGACAATGAGCGGTCGAATCTGGTGACGGTGGCCTGGACGGGCACCATATGCACCAATCCGGCCATGCTCTACATATCGCTGCGCCCCGAGCGCCACAGCTACGGCATAATCCGGGAGAAGATGGAATTTACCGTCAATCTCACCACCGAGGCCATGGCCCGTGCCACCGACTGGTGCGGAGTGAAATCCGGACGCGACTTCGACAAATGGAAAGAGACCGGCCTGACGCCTGAAAAGGGCGTGAAAGTGGCGTGTCCGTCGGTGGCGGAATCGCCGCTGAGCATCGAATGCCGCGTCAAGGAGATAATTCCGCTGGGGAGTCACCACATGTTCGTGGCCGAAGTGCTCGACGTGCTTGCCGACCCTGAGCTGATTGACCCCGAGACCGGGGCTTTCCGCCTGGACCGCGCTGGCCTGATGAGCTACAGCCATGGAGCATATTTCAGCCAGGGGCCGGAGATAGGCCGCTTCGGCTGGAGCGTAAGAAAAAAGAAATAAACCAAACATATCTATTCAACTCATTAAAATGGAAAAAGACGCCAAGATTTTTGACCTCATCGAGCGCGAACATCAGCGCCAGCTCAAAGGTATTGAACTTATAGCATCGGAAAACTTCGTGAGCGACGAAGTGATGCGCGCCATGGGCTCATGCCTCACCAACAAATATGCCGAAGGCTATCCCGGACACCGCTACTACGGCGGCTGCCAGGTGGTTGACCAGGTAGAGCAGCTGGCCATAGACCGTGTAAAAGAGCTCTTCGGAGCCGAATACGCCAACGTACAGCCCCACTCAGGAGCACAGGCCAATATGGCCGTGTTCATGGCATGTCTGAAACCCGGCGACAAATTCCTTGGCCTGAACCTGAGCCACGGCGGCCACCTGACCCACGGCAGCCCCGTGAACTTCTCGGGCCTGATTTTCCACGCTCTGGAATACAACGTGAGCGCCGAGACCGGCCGTGTGGACTATGAGCAGATGGAAGAAGTGGCACGCCGCGAGCGTCCCCGCCTGATTGTGGGCGGCGCCAGCGCCTATTCACGCGACTGGGATTACGCCCGCATGCGCCGTCTGGCCGATGAAATCGGTGCCATACTGATGATCGACATGGCACATCCCGCCGGCCTCATAGCAGCCGGACTGCTGGAAAACCCGGTGAAATACGCCCATATCGTGACCTCGACCACCCACAAGACCCTCCGCGGTCCGCGCGGCGGCATAATCCTCATGGGCAAGGATTTCCCCAACCCCTTCGGCAAGACCAACAACAAGGGCGAGACACGCATGATGTCATCGCTGCTTGACTCGGCCGTGTTCCCCGGCGTACAGGGCGGCCCGCTCGAGCATGTGATCGCCGCCAAGGCCGTTGCCTTCGGCGAGGCGCTGCAGCCCTCGTTCCGCGAATATCAGCTGCAGGTGAAGCACAACGCCGCCGCCATGGCAGCAGCCCTCATCGACAAAGGCTACAAAATAATCTCGGAAGGAACCGACAACCACTGCCTGCTCATTGACCTGCGTACCAAATTCCCCGATCTCACCGGCAAGGTGGCCGAGAAAGTGCTCGTGGAAGCTGACATCACGGCCAACAAGAACATGGTTCCCTTCGACAGCCGCTCACCCTTCCAGACCTCGGGCATACGCCTTGGCACTCCCGCCATCACCACCCGCGGCGCCAAGGAGGAACTCATGGGAGAAATCGTGGAGATGATAGACACCGTGCTCTCCAACCCTGAAAGCGCCGAAGTGATAAAGGCCGTGCGCGAAAAGGTGAACTCCACCATGGAGAAATATCCGATGTTTGCCTATTGAGATGAAGACCCCACTGCTGACGGCCGCAATGGCAGCCGTGACAGCTTCGGGCGGCGCTCAGACCTCGCAGACTGCTGAAAAAGCCCCGCGGAGCGAACGGCCGAACGTGGTGATAATATTCGCCGACGACCTCGGTTACGGCGATCTGGAGTGCTACGGCGCAAAAAACGTGAGCACACCGAATGTGAACCGTCTCGCCCAACAGGGCACACGGTTCACAAACTCCCACGCCACCGCCGCCACCTCCACGCCCTCGCGCTACTCGATGCTCACGGGCGAATATGCCTGGCGCCATCCCGACACCGACGTGGCTCCCGGCGACGCAGGCATGATAATCCGCCCCGAGAAGTACACTCTGGCCGACCTGTTTCACAACGCTGGATACCGCACCTCGGCTTTCGGCAAATGGCATCTGGGCGTAGGCGACAAGACCGGCAAACAGGACTGGAACGCCCCCCTGCCCTGCGCCCTGGGCGACATAGGCTTCGATTATTCATATATCATGGCCGCCACGGCCGACCGCGTGCCCTGCGTGTTCATAGAAAACAACCGCATAGCCAACTACGATCCCGAGGCGCCCGTGTATGTGAGCTACGAGCATAACTTCGAAGGCGAACCCACCGGAAAGGATAATCCCGAACTGCTCACCAACCAGCGGCCGAGCCACGGGCACGATATGTCGATAGTGAACGGCATAAGCCGCATAGGCTACATGAAAGGCGGAGGCAAAGCTCTCTGGATAGACGAGAACATAGCCGACTCCATCACCGACCACGCCGTGAAATTCATCAAGGAGAATGCCGACGCGCCTTTCTTCATGTATTTCGCCACGAACGACGTGCATGTGCCCCGCTTCCCCCACGACCGCTTCCGTGGCAAGAACCCGATGGGAGTGCGCGGCGACGCCATAGTGCAGTTTGACTGGAGCGTGGGTCGCATTCTCGACACTCTGGACAGCCTCGGAATAGCCGACAACACGCTGGTGATACTGTCGAGCGACAATGGTCCCGTGGTGGATGACGGCTACGACGACCGCGCCGAGGAACTGCTCAACGGCCATTCCCCCACAGGACATCTGCGCGGCGGAAAATACAGCGCATTCGAAGGGGGCACACGCGTGCCGATGATTGTGCGCTGGCCCAAGGGAGGGGTTCCCGCAGGAAAGACCTCCACTGCGCTCAACTCCCAGATAGACTGGATGGCCTCCATGGCCGCGCTGCTGGGCGAACGCATGCCCGCAGGCGCCGCGCCCGACAGCTACAACCGCCTGCCGGTGATTCTGGGTCAGAGCGACGAACCGCGTCCGTGGGTGCTGGAACAGGCATCCAACAAGACGCTCTCGCTCCGCACCCCCGACTGGAAGTATATCCAGCCTAACGGAGGCCCGGCAATGGTGCCCTGGGGACCGAAAATAGAGACCGGCTACCTGGACCGTCCGCAACTCTACGCCGACTCCGACACCGGCGAGCTCCACAACGTGGCCACGCAGCATCCCGAGAAGGTGAAACGCATGGATGAGATAATTCAGGCCGTGAGAAAGAACGACAAGGCGGCGCTGGACTCCCTACACGCCTCGCCCGCTCTCGCCCCCTGCAAGAACTGCAAAGCGAAATAAGCGCCTATTCATATAGGATTGCCATAAAAAATAGCTAAATTTGCGCTCGGAAAAACCGGGCGCAAATTTTTTATCTGTACCCCGAAAACTGTTTGAATTATGCTTGACCATATAGTCTGGAACGCCAATCCATTCCTCATCGACTCCTTCATTCAGGTGAGATGGTACGGGCTGATGTTCGCCCTCGGCTTCCTAATAGGATACGAAATAGAGGCGCGGATCTACCGCCACGAAGGTGCCCCCGAGAAATGGCTGGGCATACTTCTGCTGTGGACCATGGCAGGCACCGTAATAGGCGCCCGTCTGGGCCACGTGTTGTTCTACGAATGGGATTATTACTCCGAGAATCCCATGGAGATACTCCAGATATGGCACGGCGGCCTCGCCAGCCACGGCGGCACGATAGGCGTGATGATAGGCGTGTTCTGCTTCTCATGGTTCACGACAAAGCGCAATCCGCTGTGGGCGTTTGACCGCCTTGTGATACCGATAGCGCTTGTAGGCGCTATGATACGCTTCGGCAACCTGATGAACTCGGAGATTTTCGGCCATCCCACCGACCTGCCCTGGGGCATGATGTTTGTGCGCTCCCAGGAGTGGCAGACTCTCTATGCAGGCCAGGCGTGTCACCCGACGCAGATATACGAGTCGCTCTGCTATCTCGCGCTCTTCGGGCTGCTGATGTGGATGTACTGGAAAAAGAATGCCGAACGGCGCCCCGGACTGATATTCGGTGTGTTCTTCATAGGCATTTTCCTGCCGCGCTTCCTCATAGAATTCGTCAAGAACAACCAGGTGGCATTCGAGGAGAACATGACCCTGAACATGGGCCAGCTGCTGAGCATTCCGTTCATTCTTCTCGGCATAGGCCTGGTGATTTACGCCATGACACATAAACCGGTGGAACTCACCTTCCCCAACCATTTCGCCGACGAGGCTCCGGCTAAAAAGAAGAAATGAGCCAGGTAACATTCATAACAGGAATAGACACGGACGCCGGCAAGAGCTACGCCACCGGCTGGCTGGCACGCGAACTTGCATCGCAGGGGCTGACGGTGGCCACACAGAAATTCATCCAGACGGGATGCGACGCATTCAGCGAGGACATAGAGCTGCACCGAAAAATCACAGGTACGGGCCCCCTCCCCGAGGATACCGACCACACCACCGCGCCGGTGGTGCTGAGCTATCCCGCATCGGCACAGCTTGCCGCCCGCATAGACGGCCGTGAGATAGACCTGACGGCAATAGACCGATCAACGGCCATTCTGACCGAGCGCTACGATCGGGTGCTGATAGAAGGTGCCGGAGGTCTGATGGTGCCTATCACCGACGATTATTTCGCTATCGATTATGTGACCGACCGCAAGCTTCCCGTGATGCTCGTGACAAATTCCCGTCTCGGCTCGATAAATCATACCGTGCTCTCACTCGAAGCTATAAAGAGTCGGGGCATAAAGCTTGAGGCTGTGCTGTATAACCATTATTTCGACGAGGCAGCCGGCAAGCCAATAGCCGACGACACCCGCGCCTATACAGAGCGCTACGTAAGCCGCTACTTTCCCGGAACGACAATAATCGACATTCCAACAATAAAAATCTGACATTCAGAATCGCCATGGACCCGCAATATCCTCAAATAGCCATAAGCAAAGAAGCATTGTCGCAACTGCCTATTGTGGAGTACCACGGAGAGATTACCGTGGTAGACACCATAGAGGATGCCCAGACAGCTCTGGAAGCACTCGAGAAGGAAGCGATTGTGGGATTCGACACCGAAACACGGCCTACGTTTACCAAAGGTCGCACTCATACGGTGTCGCTGGTTCAGATTTCCACCCGCGAGCGCTGCTATCTCATCAGACTCAATCGGCTGGGATTCTTCGACGAGCTGCGGAAATTCATGGAGAACGAAAATGTGAGGAAAATAGGTCTCTCGCTCAAGGACGACTTTTTCGTGCTCCACAAGATAAGCGAGTTTGAGCCCCAGGGATTCATAGACCTGCAGGCATTTGTGAGGGATTACGGCATAACAGACAGCAGCCTTCAGAAAATTTTCGCCGTGGTATTCGGCCAGCGTATATCGAAGGCGCAGCGCCTGAGCAACTGGGAGGCGACCGAACTCTCGCCCGCGCAGCAGCTTTACGCCGCTATCGACGCATGGGCCTGCCTGAAGCTTTACGACGAGCTAACAGAAGGCCGGTTTGATCCATTCAAGTCGGAATACATCGTTATTCCTGAACCAGAAATTACTGAGGAAGAAAAAACGGAAGTTCCCGCGCCGAAGCCGGAGAAAAAGGAAGCCGCCGCACCCGAGAAAAAGACCAAGATGCGCCGGAAAAGAACTACAGCAAAAACCTCGAAAAAAGAAAAAGAATGAAGCGCCGCTCTACTATAATACCCATGCTGTTGTTGGTGTATCTCGCCGTAATGGCGTATATAGGCCGCGGCGAACTGCTGGCCGGCAATTATCTGTATTATTTCGGGATAATCGGTGCCACTCTCGTGTGCATTCTGGCGCTTCATCTGGTGCTGAAACGCCGGGAGAAAATGCGCGGCAAGTAAGGCCGGAGTGCATCTTGCGGCCAATTATCTTCGGGCCGATTGCGCTTCTCAGGCCGCAGCCTCGGCCGGAACGGCCTCGACGGTATGATGGAGCTTCCAGCCAATCCAGGCCATGGCGATGCTCATGAGCGGACTCATTATATTGAAAATACAGAAGGGAAGGTAGATAAGCGTGGCCACGCCAAGCACGGTAGACTGCGTGACGCCGCAACTGTTCCATGGAATAAGAACGGAAGTGACGGAAATTGAGTCCTCAAGGGTGCGACTGAGTACCTGTGGCTTTACATTGCGCTTACGGTAAGCCTTTTTGAAAACGTTGCCTCCGAGGATAATGGAGAGATACTGGTCGCCGGTACAGGAGTTGAGAAACAGGCCGCTTGCCACGGTCGAGGTGACGAGGCGGTTAGTACGCCTAAAACGCGCCGTGATGGCCTGGGTGATAACCGTCATCATTCCGGTGCCCATCATCACTCCGCCGAACAGCATGGCGCTGAGCACGAGATAGACCGTACCCATCATGCCTGACACACCGCCGGTGGTCGTGAGGGAATCGAGAGTGGGATCGCCCATGGGAATGGAGGTGTCGGTGAGCAGAAGACGGACAGAGAGCAAAATATCGTCGGTGAACGAGCCGGCACCAAGGGCCGACGTGACACCGGGCTGGAGCACCCACATACCTATCATACCGGCAATGGTGCCTACGGCAAGGGTTGCCACCGTCCCGCGACGGGTGGCTATCATGACAACGGTAACCAGAGGAATGAGGAGAACCCAAGGCGTGATTACAAACGAGCGGTGCAAAGCCTCGGAAATGGCCCGGGCCTGAGAACCGTCGGTAAGCTCGGAGGTCATCCCTACCCCGAGATACACAACAAGAGCCACCGCCATGGCCGGCATTGATGTGAGCATGAGAAAACGGATATGGGTGAAGAGATTCACTCCACATGAACTTGAGGCAAGAATGGTGGTGTCGCTCAAAGGCGAGACCTTGTCGCCGAAATAGGCTCCTGAGATTATCGCTCCGGCCACCCATCCCGGCGAATAACCCATCACGGTGCCAACACCCAGAAGCGCTACGCCGATAGTGGCGATAGTGGTCCAGGAACTTCCGGTAACCACCGACACCACAGCACAGATAAGGCAGGCTGTGACGAGGAACAGCGACGGGCTGAGCAAACGCAGGCCATAGTCGATAAGCGTGGGCACAAGGCCGGAAAACATCCATGTGGCTGACAGAGTGCCGATGAGCAGAAGTATGGGAATTGCCGGGAGAATCTGACGCGCGCTCTTGGCTATGCCCGGAAGCAGACAGCGGCGCGTGCGCGATGTGAAAGCCATTCCCAGCAATATGCCTCCTGCACTGGCAGCCAGCAGAATATAATAACTGTAGTCCTGCACGAGAGCGGCTCCTTTTACGGCAATTATGAGCACAAGCGCCGCAAGCAGGACTATAATCGGAATCAATGACACGAAAAGAGAAGGCATCGCCTGACGCGCACCGCGGGCGCCGGATCCACCCGACATTCTATTGCTAAAAATCATTCTTTGAGTTCGGTTAATTGTATTCTGAGCGATGGATCGGGGAAGAAGGGACACCTCCCGGCCGGTCGTTACGCTTTCCGAAGTACAAAATTAATAAAAATCGGAGATTTATCCCCTCCGGATTGCAAAAAAGAGGTATATTTATAATTGGTTAGCTCTGATAAATAAAAGTTAGCACAAGAAAATGTTAAAACAGTTAAATTATCAGCTACATGCGAACAAATTCCGAAGAAAAGCGTAACTTTGTAGAAAATGGGATAAAATGCAGCGGCAGGAATCCCGACAGCTTACCGTCATGGCTTCGGCTCATGGCCCGTCAGCTTTACAAAAGGGGTTGACCGGTTTTGACAGCGTGAAGAATGGGTAAGTAAGCATGCAGAGCCATGATGGATGGTGCTCTTAAATCTCCGACATCAACTTTTCTAAATGGCGAAAATAACTACGCTCTT
>LUJP01000009.1:0-197 GCA_001689535.1 Bacteroidales bacterium M5 | reverse complement strand
CAGGCGGTGCAGGTAAATCGGGAATAGGACGCGGGAAGCCTCGCGATGCGTCCGAAATCTTAGAGGATAAGCCGGCGATTGGGTGTCGTTTCCCTGCCGCCGGACCAAAACCAACAACCGACTAAGCATGTAGAAAGCTTATTGATTCCACGACTGGACGAGGGTTCGAGTCCCTCCAGCTCCACTTGACGGGTCGG
>LUJP01000106.1 GCA_001689535.1 Bacteroidales bacterium M5 | reverse complement strand
CCTCAGACACACTCAGCGAAACACTACCGGCATAAACCGAATAATAGAAAAAACTGCAGGCGGCGTATCAAGTGATTTTGACACGCCGCCTGCTATCTTTTTCTATAGGGGTGTTTATCTTCCTGGATCGTACTCCCTGAGAGCTTTATCGGGGCCCGGGTAGCGTCCTTTGCCTCGGGTGAAGGGGCCGTAATCAATCGCTTTCGCCGGGCAGCGGTGCAGGCATCGCAGACACATGGCGCAGTTCTGCCCCCAACGGGGAAGGCCGTCGGCATCCAGACTGATGTTTCCCATCGGGCATCCTTTGGCACACAGACCGCATTTCACACATTTGTCGGATACCCTAAATGGCTTCGACGAGGTGAGCAGCGCCATGAACAGCGGATAGAGCACGCGGGTCTTAAGCCATGCGAATTTGCCCTGAACCACATCGTCCACCCTCGCTTCATGCCGGATGCACCGCGCTATGTGCTCCACCCGATCATCCATCATGTCGAGTTTCCTCACTGTAAGATCAGGGCTGTCGGTGTCAAAACCAGGTAGCGTCACGTAAGTGTTTGGCATAATCACCGAATAGCTCCCTTTTGGCGTCCACCCGCGTTTTTTCACGGCATTGCGCCATGTGCGGTGGGCGAGACCGGTGTCATCGCCGCAGGTCAGTACCAGATGATGTGTGGCCCGGGAGGGGAGTCCGTCAAGACTTACGGTGCGGATGAATCTCTTTACTGGGGTCGGCATGCCCCAGCTGTAGACAGGAAACACCCATACCACGCGCCTCCATTCCCGCGCGTCGAGCGCGGCGGGAGTGGAGGCGGTGATTTGAGTGATGTCTTCGTTGAGCTTTCTGCCGAGGCTTCTTGCCACACAAAGACTGTTGCCGTTGCCGGAAAAACAGAATATCATGTCAGTATTATGAAGCAAGCTCTTAAATTGTCACTTGTGTGGCTCCGAATCCGTATTCACGGAACGAGGCGTCCTGCACGTCGTGACCCTTGTAACGGTGGTTGAGTTCCTTCATGATGGCGTTGCGGAGCACTCCTTCGCCTTTTCCATGGATGAAGATTATCTTTCGTCCTTTGTTGCGAAGATTCTCGTCCATCACTCTGGAAAATTCGTCAATCTGCAGATTGAGCATGTCGGCGTTCGACATTCCGCGTGTGTTGTCCACCAGTTCATGGATATGGAGATCAACCACGAGCTTATCGCCGTCCTGACGCTGACGTGCCTTTTTCTTTACTACCGGACGGCGGCGCATATCGACCGCTTTCTTTGTCTTCAGGGCTTTTTCAAGCTCTTTGACATCCGGTTTCTTCTCGGTCACGGGTTTGTCGTCCTTGACAATATCGAAAGCCATTACCTGGCTCTCGAAGTAGTCCGTGGGGGCGAAACAGTGGAGCTTTGCGAACTTTGTGGTGTCAATCTTTTTCCGGAAATCGATCACGGGTTTCAGTGCGAACTCGCGGTCGCGCTTGAAGGCCACTGCCTGCAGAGAGATATGGTCCATTTCCGCAAGGGCCTCTACCGGAATCTCCTCGATAAGGAACTGGATGTTGGGCTCCACGATGCCGCTGTAGCGAAGCTGCCACTCATCTTTTTCCCCGGCTTTCCATGAGTAGGAGAAATAGATGTAGTAATTGGAATCGTTGACCAGAAAAGTCTCGAATCCTGAGGTGGAAAGCTTTTTGATATCTATCGGCTCGAATGCGAGCTGCAGATTGATGGAATCGCCTCCGGGAACCTCCTCTACGGCGATCTCAGGCTCAACGTAAGCCTGGTTTGCCGCGTCAGGGCCCGGTTTGGAAGCAACGCTTTTTCCTGAGTCGGTGCTTGCCGGAGTTTCTTTTGCAAGTGCCTTTTCGGTGACGGCCCTGGTGGCCACCACCACGCACTCCTTCAGGAGCACGGGGGTGGTGAAGCCGTCAGGTTCGTCAACGTATGCGATCTTGCCTTCGATTTTTGCTATGCGTCCTCCGCCCACTGCGTTGAGGTAGCGGACGGTATCGCCTACTTCTGCCATTATTTCTTGCTGTTTATGTCGTTAAGAAGGGTCTTTACGGCCGCTTCTATCTGAGCGTCCTGGCCTTTGACCACAGTGGCGGGGTCGAGTGCCACTTTTACGTCGGGCTCAAGCTGCGTATTCTCCAGATAGTTGCCTTCGGCGGTGCGGAAACCTATCACGGGAATTCCGAACACCAGCGAGGGATCCTGGAGTGTTACCCAGTTTACGCTTGTCATGGTTCCGGGCACGGGCATTCCCACGAGTTTGCCGATGTTCTGGTGCTTGTAGACCCAGGGTGTGCCGTGGGCGTTGCTGTAGTTGGCCTCGCAGATCACCATGATGCTGGGCTTGTTCCAGCGGCGCGATGGCATGGATGAGGTGGGCACGCCATGAACATCCTGCGTCAGATATTTCTTGCCGGAGAAGAACACTTCGATATCCTCGTGCATACGGCCGCCGCCGTTCCAGCGGGTGTCGATCACAATACCGTCGCGGTCGCTGTATTTACCCATTATCTTCGAATAGATGGGGCGGAATGAGGCGTCGTTCATACCCTTGATGTGAACGTAGCCCAGACGGCCGCCTGAAAGGGAGTCAACAAGGTGCTCGCGCTGTTTAACCCAGCGGTCGTAGAGAAGATTGTTCTGCGCTCCGGAGGATATGGGGAGAATCACTTCTTCGTTCGAGGCATTGGAGCCGGGAGCGGTGAAGGTCACGAGGGTCTTGCCGCGGCCAATTTCGTTGAGAATCTTCGAGGGGTCTTCCTTGGCGGTGAGTTTCACACCGTTTATGGCTGTGATTACGGCTCCGGGTTTCATGGTTGACCATGCGTTGTCAAACGGACCTTTTTCTAACACCTCGGCCACCTTGAGGCCGTCGCCCTTATAATTGAGGTCGTAAAGCAGACCGAGCGACGATGTGGCGGTCTTGGCGGGAGAGCCTCCGTAGCGTCCGCCGGTATGTGAAACGTTCAGCTCACCCAACAGCTCGCTCAGGAGGTTGGCGAAGTCGTAGTTGTTGTTGATATGGGGGAGGAATTTGGCGTAGTCGGCATACATCTTGTCCCAGTTCACTCCGTGAAGATTGGGGTTGTAGAAACGCTCGCGTTCCTCGTTGTAGACGTGACGCAGCATGTATTCGCGTTCTTTGGCCGGATCCATCTTCATTGAAGCGGCGAATTTCACCGGAGTGACCTTCTCGGTCTTGCCGTCGATTTTCTTCACCTGGCGTCCCACCACGTAAAGATTGCCGTCCTTGTCCATCTCGAAGCTGCCGGGCGCTCCAAGGGAGGCGGCGCGCTTCAGGTCGTCGGATTTACGGAGTTTGCGTTTCCAGAGGTCATAGTCGTTTTCAAAAGCAGCAATGAAATAAAGTGTCTCGCCGTCCTTGCTGAGGATGGCGTCGGCAATGGAAGTTGAGGCGGGCGTGAGGCGCACGGTGCGGTCCTCTATTCCGTCGAAATCAATCTTGATGGGTTTCACGGCGTCTTTGTCCTCATCCTCTGCTTTTGATTTGTCGGCATCTTTCTTGCCATCCTTTTTGCCGGTTGACTTGGCCGACTTGTCATTTTTCTTGTTGGCTTTCTCAAGCTCTTTCTGAAGAGCGTAATCTTCTTCGGAAAGCATGAACTTGTCGTAAGCGTCCTTGTTGAGGAATGTCATCATCACATCGTACTGCGAGCCCCACGATGCATGCGCGCGCATGCCGTAGCGTTCGGTCAGGAATATGATTGCGTTGCCGTCGAGCACCCAGTGGGGGCCTTCGTCGAAGTAGCCGCTGTCGGTGATGCGTGTGAGTTTACCGGTCTCGGCATTGATTATGGCGATGTCGGTGTAGGGGATATGACGGGGGTCGTTGAAGTCGATGGCGAGCCAGCGGCTGTCGGGCGACCATCGTGCGGCAAAGCCTTTGGTGCGGGTGGGGTTAGTTGAACCGTCGGTGAGCTGCTTCTCCGAGCCTGTCTTGAGGTCGCGGACCATCAGTTTGTTGCGGTCAAGAATGTAAGCGAGCTTCTTGCCGTCGGGCGATACCATGGGGCAGGTGCGGTCCAGTTTGCCTTTGGGGAATACCGGCTCCTCTTTCACCACTGTGGCGTTTGAGAAGTTGGGGTCCTCCTCACGGGCTATTGTGGCCTTGTAGATATTATAGTTGCCGTCGCGCTCCGAAGTGTAGTAGACGGTGCGTCCGTCGGGCGCCCATGCCACGTCGCTCTCGTTTTCAGGCGTATTGGTTACCTGTTTGGTGGAATTGTGCTCAGTCGAGGTCACGAACAGTTCTCCGCGGCGCATGAATGCCACCTGCTTTCCGTCGGGTGACACAGCGGCTTCGTCGGCGCTTGTCACGCGGATGTCGTTAACAGGCTGAGCGTCGTCAACGGTTACGTTGATGTTCACCTTCTTGGGTTTGGCGCCTGGGGCCATTGTGTAGATTTCGCCGTCGTAGGTGAAGGCGGTCAGGCCGTTGGCTCCCTGCGAGAGGAAGCGCACGGGATGGGTGGTGAAGTCAGTGAGTTTCTTTACGGTCTTGGGGGAATTGATGTCCATCGAATAGACATTGAATGTGCCTCCGTTGCGCTCGCTAAGGAAGTAGACGGTCTTGCCGTCGGTGCCGAGCACGGGGTTGCGGTCCTCGCCGCCGCGCTCGGTAAGATTGGTGTGCTTGCCTGTGGAAGCGTCGTAGCGCCAGATGTCGCGGGTCACAGACGAGGTGTGGTGCTTGCGGAACACATCTTCCAGACCCTTGTTGTCCTCATAGAGGAATGATTTGCCGTCGGGCAGGAATGCGAGGCTGAATGCGGGAGTGCCAAGCACCTGACTCGTGCGTCCTCCCGCCGTCGGCACACTGTAGAGTTCGGGCATGCGCAGGGTGGGGAAGAGGGCGCTCGAAGCCGGATCCTGAATCGAGGCTGAGAACAGCACGTTTTTACCGTCGGGGGTAAACGCCTGCGGGGTTTCGGCCGCGGAATTGAATGTGAGCTGACGTGCGGTGCCGCCGTTGGCGTCCATCACGAAAACGTCGCTGCCGCCGTTGCGGTCGCTTGCAAACGCTATCTCTTTTCCGTCGGGCGACCATACAGGTGCCGACTCGTATGACGGAAGCGAGGTGAGCCTTACAGCTGTGCCGCCCGTAGCGGCCACTTTGTAAATGTCGCCTTTATAGGTAAAGGCTATCTGGCTTCCGTCGGGCGAGATCTTTACATCGCGCATCCAGAGCGGAGTGACGGCTCCTAAACCGGTAGCCGTCATTGCCAGAAGGGCAAGAACTGAAAGTCTGGTGTTCATTTTGAAAATTTATGATTGGTTTGTTATAATCGGTTGAGAGTGGCAGGGTCGGGTCGGTCGCGGTAGCTCCGCTCGGTATCGAAGAGAAGGTTTCCGTGGCCCGACGGTGCTTTCACCGGCGTCATGTAATCGCCATAGTTCAGCCGCAGTATCTCGTCGTAGCCCACCGGCACCGGTATCTCCATATCCTCAAACGGCATATAGAGCGTTTTTTCAAACAATTGACGGTTAAAAATATGCATGCGCAGATGCAGGGAAATCTCACCGACATAGTTATTGGCAGGATTAGCGAAACTTTTTATTGTGGATTCGTATTTTTCAAATAGGGATTTTATCCTTTTTTCAGAAGGATATAGCCATGACGGAAGGATATTTCCGATTTTCCCCGCTATCTTAAGTCGGTTTTGTCGGGCTTTGACTTTACGTACCATTCGGTTTATCAGGCGGAAAGTGTTGGGCGCTGATTCAAGAATGAATATGTCTATGAATACTCCAGAATTGTATTTGGGGTATTTGCCATTGAGATCTATACAGGTGGTGGTGGAATCTCTGAGTTGTCCGTGTCTGTGGGGATAGGCGGAATCCGTGTAAATGTTCTGGAAAAAATAATGTGATGGAAGTTCCGTCGGGGCGATCCGGCAAAGTTTGTCATAGTCCTCGCGTGGCATACAGACGTCGATATCGTCATCCCAGGGTATAAAACCGTGGTGTCTGACTGCGCCGAGCAGTGTTCCGGCATCTGCAAAAACTTTAAGGTTATATTTACTGCAAATTCTCAATAATTCGCGTAAAAGATTCAGCTGGCAATTCCAGAGTGATTTTCGTTGCGAGGTTACAAGAAAACCGTCGCGAGTTTCTTCGTCGGGATTCATTCTGTTGCTGTGATGTTGAAATTTCAGAACGTTACCTTATCAAGGTTACGTATATACTTCGCAAATTTAATCAAAATTGAGCTATTTTAATCCAAATATTACTTAAATGAGAGTTTTTGTGTAATTTTGTATTACCCAAAATTGGTAAAGAAATTTTGTATGAAAATCCTGTTTGATCTGGACGGTACAGTTACCGCGGCTGAAACCCTTCCGATAATTTCAAGGCATTTCTCCGTAGAGAAAGAAATTGAAAAGCTAACGAAGGAGACGGTAAATGGTAATATTCCGTTTATTGAGAGCTTTATACGGCGCGTAAATATGCTGGGGCATCTTCCCGTGTCGGAGGTATCAGCTCTTCTTTCGGAGGTCTCATTGTATCCTAAGATTTCTGATTTTATACGTGCTCATCGTGATATATGTGTGATAGTCACAGGCAACCTGGACTGCTGGTGCAAGTCATTAGGAGAGAAAATAGGATGTTTGGGATACTATTCGGAAGCGGAGGTTGAGGATAATAAGGTAGTGAAAATAAAGTCGATTCTTCGCAAGGAAAGAATTGTAGATATGTATAAGTCGCTGGGTGAAGAGGTGGTTTTTGTCGGAGACGGCAATAATGATCTTGAGGCCATGCGTCAGGCCGACATCTCGATAGCGGCCGGGCTTACTCATTATCCCGCCAAGAGTTTGTATTCACTTTCTGATTATATGGTTTTTAGTGAAGAAGCTTTATGCCGACAATTAAATCAGTTGTTATAAGTTGTGCCGGAATTGGTTCACGACTGGGTCTTGGGCAGACTAAGGCGCTCGTCAAGATAAACGGACGGTCTCTGATTTCTTGGCAACTTGAATTATTCAAAGAAGTGCCAGACGTGAGGGTGGTCGTCGGATTTCAGGCCAATGATGTTATAGAAGAGGTTCTGAAGTACCGTAAAGACGTGATATTCGTTTTCAACCACAGGTATTTTGAAACCAATACAGGAGCCAGCTTCTATCTGGGGGCGCGTCACGCTTATGATTACGTGCTTGAATGGGACGGAGATCTTTTGGTACATCCTGATGATGTAAAGATGATTCTGGATACCGAAGGCGAGTTTATATGCTATGGTGACATTTCATCCGAAAACACCGTATTTGTTAAAACAGACTCCGAGGGGCGCGTTTTATCTTTTTCCAGAAAAGAAGGTGACTACGAATGGACAGGTCCTGCATGTATGGCACGGAAGAATATTCATTACTCCTCCCAGCATGTTTTCAATATGTTGGAACCCTATCTTCCAATGAAAGGTATAAAAGTCCGTGCCTACGATATAGATACATACGATGATTATATCCGTGTGTGCGAACTTGTTAAAGATTGGAAGCTATGATTGGTGTAATTGGCGCAAACGGTGTGGCCGCTACTAACGAGTTGTTACGGCTCATAGAGGAAGCAATTACCGGAAAAGGCGCCTTTCGTGATTGCCATCATCCCGAAATGCTTGTTTTTCAGGCTACTCAGGTGCCTTCAAGAAGTATGTTTCTTGAAGGACGTGGTCCAAGTTTTATTCCACAATACACCGAGATAGGGAAGATGATGCGGCAGGCGGGTTGTACCGAACTCTGTATGTGTTGCAACACGGCCCATTTTGCTGTAGACGAATTGGAAAAAGCCATAGGATTGCCTTTTATCAATGTAATTGATGAGGCTTTGAAAAAGGCAGTGGATTCGGGTGCCCGACGTATTGCCGTTATGTGCAGCGATGGTTGCCGGAAAGCCGGGCTTTATGATAAAAGTCTCGCCCGGATATGCTCCGGGGCAGAAATCGTTTATCCGGATTCCGATTTTCAGAAATTGGTTACCAAAGCTATTTGCAATTCAAAAAATAATAATCGATATTTGCCTGATGATGCCGATGAGTCGCCGGTAAGGTGTCTTAATGATGTATGCTCTCATCTCTCGGGTCTTAATGCGGACTGCATTGTGGGAGGATGCACGGATTTAAGAGCGGTTTATCCGGAAGAAAAGCATAATTTTACAGGCAAAGAAAATATTGTTTATGTGGACAGCCTTGAAACCCTTGCTGATGAAATAGTAAAACGGAATCAATATTTCACGGAGTCCCAAAATTAACTACTTGAGTAAAACTAATAGCTAAATATAATTATGTACAGAACTAACACTTGTGGCGAACTTCGTCAGGCCAACGTAGGTCAGGAAGTGACTCTCGCTGGATGGGTACAGCGCGTGCGCAAGATGGGAGGAATGACATTCCTCGACCTCCGCGACCGCTATGGAATAACCCAGATAGTTTTTGACAACGATAATGCCGCCCTGCAGGATGCGGCAAATCATCTCGGCCGTGAATATGTGGTGCAGATCACCGGTAAAGTGGCCGAGCGCCAGAGCAAGAATCCCAATCTTCCCACGGGCGATATCGAGATCATAGCCACAAAGCTTAATGTGCTCAACAAGTCGGATGTGCCTCCGTTCACCATTGAGGACGATACCGACGGCGGCGATGACCTCCGCATGAAATACCGTTATCTCGACCTGCGCCGCGGTTGTGTGCGTCGCAATCTTGAACTCCGCCACCGTATGGCATTCGAGATTCGCCGCTATCTCGATTCAAAGGGTTTCCTCGAGGTCGAGACTCCGGTTCTCATCAAGTCTACTCCCGAGGGTGCCCGCGACTTCGTGGTGCCTTCGCGCATGAATCCCGGTGAGTTCTATGCTCTGCCCCAGTCGCCCCAGACGTTCAAGCAGCTTCTTATGGTGAGCGGTTTCGACCGTTATTTCCAGATTGTGAAATGTTTCCGCGACGAAGACCTCCGCGCCGACCGTCAGCCTGAGTTCACTCAGATTGACTGCGAGATGAGCTTCGTGACCCAGGAAGATGTGCTTCAGATGTTCGAAGGCCTCGTAAAGCATATTTTCAAATATGTGAAGGATATCGATTTCACAGAGCCTTTCCCGCGCATGACGTGGGCCGATGCAATGCGTCTCTACGGTTCTGACAAACCCGACACACGCTTCGGCATGACATTCGTCGAGCTCAAGGATCTTACCGAGGGCAGCGGATTCGCCGTAATGGACGATGCTCCTTACGTGGGTGCGATTGTGGCCGAAGGCTGCGCTGATTATACCCGTAAGCAGCTCGACCAGCTCACTGATTTCGTAAAGCGTCCGCAGGTAGGCGCCAAGGGCATGATGTGGGTGAAGTATGAGGCCGACGGCTCGATAAAGAGCTCCGTAGGCAAGTTCTTCTCCGACGATGTGATCCGCACATGGCTGGAGCGCGGTGGCGCCAAGCCCGGCGACCTCATGCTGATACTCGCCGGCGACACGATGAAGACCCGCAAGCAGCTCAACGAGCTTCGCCTCGAAATGGGCTCGCGCCTGGGTCTCCGCGACCCGCAGAAGTTCTCATGCCTGTGGGTGATTGACTTCCCCCTCTTCGAGTGGGACGAGGAGACACAGCGTTACTACGCCATGCACCATCCCTTCACTTCGCCGAACCCCGACGATATCGACAAGCTCGAGACCGATACGGGCAATGTACGCGCCACGGCCTACGATATGGTTGTGAACGGCAACGAGCTTGGAGGCGGTTCAATCCGTATCCACGACGCCGCTCTTCAGGACCAGATGTTCCGTCTGCTCGGCCTGAGCGAGGAAGACGCACGCTATAAGTTCGGCTTCCTGATGAATGCCTTCAAATATGGAGCGCCGCCTCACGGAGGTCTGGCCTTCGGTTTCGACCGCTTCGTTTCAATTCTTGCCGGACTCGATTCCATCCGCGACGTGATTGCATTCCCCAAGAACAATTCCGGCCGCGACATGATGATTGACGCTCCCTCGCGTATTGACGATTCCCAGCTCGACGAACTCTGTATCAAGGTGGATATCCCCGAAGAATAAGCTCTGATGCCTTCGATTCGTGATATAATCAGTGCGGTGGAAGCGTTTGCCCCGCGTAGCCTCCAGGAGGAGTATGACAACTCCGGTATCCAGACATCTCCCGACGTGGACCGTGCGTGCACCGGAGTGATGCTCTCGGTTGATGTCACTCCAGAGGTGGTTGACGAGGCGCTGGCCTTGGGCTGCAATCTTCTTCTGGCCCATCATCCGCTGCTGTTCCGTGGTGTGAAAAGCCTTACCGGAGCCACTCCGGTGGAGTCGGCGCTGATCAAGGCCGTGAAAGGCGACCTCACCATTTATTGTTGCCACACGTCGCTCGACAATGCTCCTGCAGGTGTTTCGGCAAGGATGGCTTCCATGCTCGGACTGAAAGATGTGCGGACGCTGGATGAGGTGGGCCCTGATACCGGCAGCGGTGCCATAGGTGTGCTTGATGCGCCTCTCTCTCCCCGGGCGTTCGTGGATCTTGTCAAGGAGACTTTCGGTTCTCCGGTGGCCCGCTGCAGCGATCCTGCAGCGATCGCCTCCATCAGCCGTGTGGCCCTTTGCGGAGGCTCGGGAGCGTTCCTTATCCCCAAGGCGGTCGGGGCAGGAGCCGATGCCTTCCTTACCTCCGACATGAAATATCACGATTTCACCGATTGGGGAGGCCGCATTTTCCTGGTGGATATTGGCCATCACGAAAGTGAAAACTGCACTAAAGATATTTTTCATCACATAATTACGGAAAAATTTCCTAACTTTGCAGTCCGGTATTCCCTAAAAGATACTAATCCGATTAATTATTTGTAAGCATAAAATATGGCTACAACAGAAAATAAATCCAAAGCCGAGCAGTCGCTTTCGGTTGAGTCGCGTCTGAAATCGCTCTACGAGCTCCAGACCATCCTCTCGCAGATTGACCGTATCAAGACGGTGCGCGGAGAGCTTCCCCTTGAGGTGCGCGACCTCGAGGATATGATTGAGGGCCTTCATACCCGCATATCCAATTATCATGCCGATATTGAGGAAATCAAAAAGAAGAGTGCCGCCGCACAGGTCAAGATTCATGAGTCGCAGGCCAAGATAGATACTTACAAGGTTCAGCTCGACAATGTTCGCAACAACCGCGAGTTCGACCTCCTCACCAAGGAAATCGAATTCCAGACTCTTGAGATTCAGCTTGCTGAAAAGCACATCAACGAGTTTGCTCGTCAGATTGACTCGAAGGTGGCCGAAATAGCCGCTACCGAGGAGAAGCTCAAGGACCAGGAGCATATCCTTGCCGAGAAGCGTCAGGAACTCGAGGAGATCGTAAGCGAGACCAAGCAGGACGAGGAGCGTCTGCGCGAACAGGCCAAGGCTCTGGAGCCCAAAGTGGATGCCCGCACTCTCGCAGCCTTCAAGAGAATCCGCAAGAATGCCCGCAACGGTCTCGGAATCGTCTATATCCAGCGTGATGCCTGCGGCGGTTGCTTCAACCGTATCCCCCCGCAGAAACAGATGGAAATCAAGATGCACAAGAAAATTATCGTCTGCGAATACTGCGGCCGTATCATGATCGATCCCGAGCTTGCTGGAGTTGAGAGCGGAAAAGAATAACACTCCGTGTCGATTTTCCGTTAATAAGAAATTATACACCGATGGCGCCCATTGCTTAGCCAGCTTTGGCGCCATCACTGTTTTTGATTATGTACAGATTATTTGTTTCGATTCTATTGTTTGTAGCGGCCGGTATGACTATGGTTAATGCTGAGCCTCAGAGTCTCAAGGAAGCTCTGAGCCGTCTCGCCGGAGGTAAATCTGACACTACACAAAGTACAAGCGGAGGCCTTCTGGATGCGATAGGCGGCCTGTTCGGCGGCAAGATAAAGGTCGGCGATATGGTGGGAACGTGGCAGTATAAGGCTCCTGCAGTCTCCTTCAAATCCGACAATCTCCTGAAGAAAGCCGGTGGCGCAGCTGCCTCGGCAGTGGTGGAAAACAAACTTGCTCCCGTTTACCGCACCACCGGATTCGACAGCATGGTTTTCACCGTGACCGCTGATTCCTCTTTTACCATGAAGGTGAAGATGATGACGCTAAAAGGCAAGATTACCGCCGATGTTCCCAAGGGCTCCACGGCCAATTTCATGTTTGACTTCAAGATAGCAGGGAAAATGAGCATCGGCAAGATGGAGGCTTACGTTTCCAAAAGCGGGAATAACCTCAGCCTCACGTTTGATGTCACGAAGCTCATGAATCTCCTTTCCAAGGCCGGTTCCATTGCGGGCAATTCCTCGCTGCAGACGCTGAGCAAGCTTCTTGACAGCTACGACGGCATGTGTGCCGGATTCGAACTAAGGAAGTCGGCTCAATAATGGCTCCTGAAGCCGCGTCAATAGTCACCTACCGGACTTCGCCGGCCGAGTTGCGCCATGTGCTCGGCCTTTTGTCGCGTGCGGGAGTGAACCATGTCTATGTGGTTGACAATGCCTCTTCGGCTGAGATTCGGAGCGTGTGCGGTGAGTTTCGGGAAGTGGAATACATACCGTCGCGTAACGTAGGCTATGGCGCAGGGCACAATATGGCCCTTCGGCGATCTCTTTCTTCGGGAGTAAGATACCATCTTGTGCTCAATACCGATGTGGATTTCAACCCCGCCGATCTCGGGCTGCTCACAGATTATCTGGAACGGAATCCTGCGGCAGGATGTGTCGCTCCACGTCTGGTGTGTGCCGACGGCGCTCCGCAATATGCCGCGCGGCTGCTCCCGACGCCCACTGACCTTCTCATCCGTCGTTTTTTGCCGTCGGAAATTATGAAGACCCGACGCCATCGGTATGAACTGCGGATGTTCGATGGCACCGGGACATATTCGGCTCCGTTCCTCTTCGGAAGTTTCATGCTGCTGCGAGCTGAGGCATTGCGCCGCCACGGCATTTTTGACGAGCGCTTTTTCCTGTATATGGAGGATGTGGATCTCACGCGCCGCCTCCACCGCCACTGGCGCACCGTAAGTGTGCCGTTCGTGACGGTAAGGCATGAACATCGCGCCGAAAGCTATCGCTCGCTGCGCATGCTCGCGTTGCATTGCGTGAGCGCGGTGCGTTACTTTACCAAGTGGGGATGGTTACGCGACGATGAGCGGAGCCGGTTCAATGACGCCGCGCTTGATCAATTCAGGATTATAAAGTAAGATACTCAAGCGGCTTTATCTGGTCGAAGGCCGTCTGGTCGGGACGCACCGGCACTATTGTGGCCCAGCCTCTTGAAAGCCAGTAGTTGTCGGTGGTGTCATCGTCGGGATTCTCGTTTATGTATTTGCCGGTGAGCAGGTAAAACGGCTTCCCGTGGGGCGACACGTAGTCAGCATATTCTTCTGTCCAGTACCCCCGCGCACCCGCTGTCATTTTCACTCCCTCAGGCACTCTTCCCTTGGGGAAATTTACGTTAAGACACACATCTTTTGGCAGCCCGTTTTCGAGCACTTTCCGTGTTATCTCTGTAATCATTGGCAGGATAGGGGAGAAGTCGGCGTTGTGGCTGTGGTCGAACAGGGAATAACCGACTGACGGCACTCCCGTGAAGCACCCTTCGATTACCGCGCCCATTGTTCCTGAATAATTCACTGAGTTACCCGAATTGGAACCGTGGTTTATGCCGGCAAGTATTATGTCGGGACGGCGGTCCTTCATCACGGCATGCATGGCGAGTTTCACGCAGTCCACCGGGGTGCCGTTCACCGAATACGCTTCGATTCCTTCTCCGAACTCCCGTGGAGTGATTTTCAGAGGCGAATCGACTGTTATGGCTGATGACTGTCCGGAACGCGGGCCGTCAGGTGCCACTACTATTATGTCGCCAAGGTTTTTCACGGCATCTGCCAGACAGTGGATACCGCGGGCTGTGATGCCGTCATCGTTTGTTATGAATATCAGAGGACGCTTCTTCATTTAAATCTCTTTTCAGTGATTATTGTTATATTTGTAGAAGTAAATGTAAATTCAAGTATTATGGTTATCAATCGT
Organism: Bacteroidales bacterium M5; assembly: GCA_001689535.1. Lineage (GTDB taxonomy): Bacteria > Bacteroidota > Bacteroidia > Bacteroidales > Muribaculaceae > Paramuribaculum. The sequence goes on along the minus strand of LUJP01000106.1, from coordinate 11,491 downwards.
ATTCAGACTTTATTTCTTCTCGCTGCCGTAGTGATGATGGTTATCTTCCTTTTTGTGCCTTTTGGCCACGATGTGATTACCGATCCGTCACACGGAGAAATGGTAGCTTATGAGCCTGTCAGTGCCATTGATGTGGTGGGACTGGTGGTGCCCTCGGCAGTGGCTGTGGTGCTGCTTCTGGTGGCTGTGTTTCTTTTCAAAAAACTTCCGCTCCAAAAACTTATCACTTTGCTTGCTGGCATTGCGGTAGGCGTGTGCATCATCACTGTCATCTACATTCTTGTTTCCGGCGCGACCGACACAACTCCCGGAGTCGCCGTCCATACCACATGGGGTGGCGGAGGCATCATACTTCTTGCCGTACTGGCAGCCGTGATTGCCGCTTACCGTGCCATGACCCACGACCAGAAGCTTCTGAGCAGCGCCGACCGTTTGCGTTGACCTTAGGAAGCCTGTTTATTCGCGATAATAGACTCTCTTGACTCTCGACGATACCGATGTGAGAATCTCATACGGTATTGTGTCGAGAGTCTCTGCTATTGTATCCACTGGAATTTCCGGTCCGAAAATTTCCACCCTGTCTCCTACGTGGCATTCGCTGCAGTCGGTCACGTCGACCATGCAGGCGTCCATGCAGATGCTTCCCACTATGGGACAAAGCGTGCCGTTGATCATCACGCTATGGTGTCCGTTGCCCAGATGGCGGTTGAGGCCGTCGGCGTATCCCACGGGAATTGTGGCTACAACGGAATCGCGGTGCAGCAGGCCGCGGCGGTTATAGCCCACGGTGGTTCCCGCGGGCCATTCTTTTATGGAGATGACAGTGGTGTACAGAGAGGAAACCGGTCGAAGTTCGTCTTGGGATCCGTCGTGCATGGTGGCTATACCATACAGGCAGATGCCGAGACGCACCAGATCATACTGATGTTCGGGGAAACGGCTTATGCCCGTTGAATTGAGGATATGCCGCATTATGTAATGGTTGAATCCGCGCTGGAGAAGGTCGGTGCAACGGTCGAAGTATTCGAACTGGCTCAGAGTATAGTCATCCATCATCGGATCGTCGGCGGCTGCAAGATGGCTGAATACCGAAACCGGGCGCACGGCTTTCTGACGCCGCAATATGTCGGTTATTTCCGGAATGTCCTTTTCGAGGAACCCGAGACGGTGCATTCCGGTGTCGAGCTTTATATGCACGGGATAATCTGTCAGTCCGCAGTTTTCGGCTGCGCTTATTATCTCATGGAGAATGTCGAAAGAGTAGATTTCCGGTTCGAGGTTGTAGGCAAAGAGTGTTCGGTAGTTCACCACCCGCGGATTGAGCACCATTATTGGCATGGTGATTCCCGCGCGCCGCAGTTCCACACCTTCGTCGAGCACCGCCACCGCGAGATAGGCCGCTCCCTGCGACTGGAGAGAGCGTGCAAGTTCGTATGAGCCCGCACCGTAGCCCGATGCTTTCACCATGCATACTATTCCGGTGGTGGGCTTGAGCATGGCCCGGAACAGGTTGAAGTTATGAACCATCGCGTCGAGATTCACCTCCATCACCGTTTCGTGTTGCCGTGCTTCGAGCATATCCGAAACGCGTTCGAACGAAAATCCCGGAGCGCCTTTTATCAGAATCATCTCATCGTGGAAATCATCAGGGCCCATCGCGTCGAGCATAGCAGCTGTATCGGGAAAGAAGATAGCCTGGGAATTGAAATAGCGGCTGTTGGCGCTGATTTCCTCACCTATGCCTATCACGCGGTCTATTCCACGGTGGCGCGCAAGGTCGGCCACGGCCTTGTAGCGCTTCGATGGCGGCAGAGCCTCGTGCATCACGTCCGAAAGAATAAGGGTGGTGGTGCGGTTGCCTCTGGGGCGGCGGTTCATGAAATCGAGTGCGGGTGCCAGAGAGTGAAGGTCGGAAGTATAGTTGTCGTAAATCACCAGACAGTTGTTCACGCCCTCAATCACTTCCAGACGCGTTGTGACGGGTTTCAGTTTTGCCATCCTTTCGGCTATTGTGCCGGTATCCATGCCGAGAAGCAGAAGAGCGGCCAGACAGTGCAGGGCATTCTCTATTTCTGAATCTGATGTAAGGGAAATAGTCAGTCGGCCTTTTGCGCCTAAATATGAATACTCTATTTCAGTTTCCTTCTCGGTGGTTACGGTCCGGTTCATGTATAAGGGCGCACCCGCATTTATCCTGCTCCATCCAAGCTGACTCGACCTGTTGCATGAGTTCTCCACGGCCGAGGCGATAAGCGTGTCGTCGGCGCAGTAAATCACGCAGTCGGAGTCGCGAAACAGCTTTATCTTCTCGTTGACTTTTGCCTCGCGGGAGCTGAAACCTTCGTCGTGTTCCGACGATATGTTGGTGATAATGCCTATGGAGGGCTTTATCATGTTCTGGAGAGTGTTCATCTCGCCGCTCCGCGATACACCCGCTTCAATTATGGCTGTTTCAGTGTCGGGGGTTATTTCCCAGAGTGAAAGGGGCACACCGATGCGTGAGTTGAAGCTTCGCGGGCTCCTCACCACATTGCAGTCCGGCTCAAGAAGCTGATAGAGCCATTCCTTTACGGTGGTTTTTCCGCGCGAACCGGTGATGCCTATCACCTTTGCTTTGACGGATTCGCGGTGCGCGCGGGCTATGGTCTGGAGCGCTTTGGTCACATCGTCTACCTTCAGGAAGCACACATCGCTGACACCAAGCATATTTTCCGGGATGTAGGAAACGCAGAATGCCTTTACTCCGGCTTCATAAAGCTGCCGGATATACCGGTGCCCGTCGTTGTTGGGGGTGGAGATGGCGAAGAAAAGTGAATCGGCAGGTGCCGACAGCGAGCGGCTGTCGGTCAGAAGCACGTCTATTTCAAAATCCTTTTCAGGAGCTTCAAGGCCTAAGAAGGATGATATTTCAGAAAGGGTGTATGACATTTTTGAATTATATTTTCAGTGCATGTTAGTGATTATCGTTTGTATTGTCTCCGTCAGTTCGGGATGCTCCTTCTGGAGCGAGGCGAGTTCCCGCACCGTGGCTTCCCGGAATCTGGCGAATGCCTCTTCGTCGGCTGTCATCTGCCGGTGGGAGAGACGCCGGCTTATTTTCAGACATTTGGCGGCTGTGGCCATGGTCGCGTCGGTTATATACGCCTGGGCAAATCGGCTGAACACATAGTCTACAGCCGTTTCCGAGGGATGACACATGTCGGCGGCATAGAACCGATAGTCGCGCAGATCGTCCATCACCAGCTCGTAGGCCGGAAAGTAGAGCGCACGGGTGCCGTGGAGCCCTATAACATTGTCGATCGCCAGCAGAAGCCGTGCTTTGCTGAGGTTGTTGGCATGAATCCCGTCGGCTTTATGGCGCACCGGACTTACGGTAAACATTATCCGTATCCCCGGGTTCAGCGTGCACACCGCTTCTATGATGTTTTCAAGACAGCCTGTGATTTCAGCTTCCGAAAGCATGGACGATGTGAATTCCGAAGCTGGAAGTTTATGGCAGTTCGCCACTACCATTCCGTCGGTTTGCCGGCGGTATATCCTGGAGGTGCCGAGGGTGATTATAAGCAGTCGGGCTTTGGCCAGGTTGTTTCTAAGGCGTAGAAGCGCTGCGTTAAGTCTGCGGCACGTCTCCTGGGCGGATGTTGAGCAAATGAGCGTGTGGCATAGGAATGAGCGGTAAAGTCCGGCGTGATGAAACAGGTCGGCCTCTGTTATTGTCTTGCCGGAGAGCGCCGTTTCTATTATCATGGCTATGCTTGCCGGGTTGTAAAGCGGCCCGAACGGATTGACCGTTACCGGGAACATACGCTCCATAAGCCGCTGTCCCACACCGTCGGCGAAGCATGAGCCAAGCAGTACGACCGGGCCGTCACTGTAATTCACGAGCCCTTTTTCAGCCGGTATGTCGAATGTGGTGCGGAACTCCATGATTTTATTCTCTTTCGGTGATTACTTTGAATTCGGTTCTGCGGTTTATCTGGTCGGCCGCCTCGCGGTCGGCTTCATCAGCCAGCTTCCCTATATATTCAGGTGTAAGGACATCTCCTTCTTTGAACTGGTGATAGAGTCTTGCCAGGCGTGGGGTGATGATGCGTGGCATTGATTTTCCATAGCCTTTGTGTTGCAGACGTGAGCTGTCTATCCCTTTTTCTTTGAGATAGGAGATTACGCTTTGTGCCCGGCGGTCGGAAAGGTTGAGATTGTATTGTTCGGAACCGTGGCGGTCGGTGTGCGCTCCAAGTTCTATAGTCACTCCCGGATTATCTTTGAGCAGAGTGGCGAGCGAATCGAGTGCGCTCATCGATTCGGGACGCAGCGCGGCACTGTCGTAATCGTAAAGTATATTGTCCACGGCATTCGGTCGCGTGGCCGATGCCAGACGGAATGTTAGTTCATAGGTGTCGTCGGTATCGCCGGTATAGAAATCCTGTCGGGCGTTTAGATATCCTTTTGCGCCTGCAAGCATGGTGTAGCCAGTAACGGGAGCGAGTCTGAAACTGAAACTTCCGTCGGGGAGTGTGGCCGTTTTATTGTTTGTGCCGTCGTTACCCACAATTCTCACTATTGCGCCTCCTATAGGCTCTTCTTCAAGATCGGTTACTGTTCCGTTGAGCTTTATTATGATTTCGGGAAGTTCGAAAGAATAAATGTGGTCATACCCTCTCGCATCACCGCGCCCGGAGCTGAAATATCCCGCATTGTCGCGGCCGGGGTCGAAGGTGATGCCGAAATCATCGGCATTGGAGTTGATGGGATAGCCCATGTTGGTGACCTCCCATTTGCCCGAGGGTGTAAGTTCGGCCATGAATATGTCGAGACCGCCGAGACCCGGATGTCCGTCGGAGGAGAAAAACATTATGCTGTCGGTGAGCATATAGGGGAATTCCTCGTTGCCCGAGGTGTTGATTTCTGCACCGAGATTTTCAGGCGCCGAGATTCCTTCTCCGGTAATGGCGGCGCGCCACAGGTCTTTGCCCCCGTGTCCTCCGGAATAATCGGAAGTGAAGTAAAGATACTCTCCCCCAGGGCTTACTGCTGGATGTCCGCAGCTTATAGTGGAGTCCTGGAACACGTGGAGCCTCACAGGCTTGCTCCACTTGGCTTCCTCGCGTTCTGATATGAGAAGTTCCACGCCCGTGTCGGAACTGTCTGATTGTCGTGCTCCGGTAAGATACATCGTATTGCCGTCGGGCGAGAAGCTGATGATGCCTTCATCACTGGAAGAGTTTAGTTCGCCTGGAGCCGGTTCTGGCCGCGACCAGCGTCCGTGCTCGTCTTTTCGCGTAAGCCAGATGTCCGATTTTTTCATGCCGGTGATCGGGCTTCGGTCTTTACCGGTCACTTTTTCATTGGTGGTGGTATAATACAGCTCGTCGGAGGTTCTGAATTGCGGCGCGAAATCAGACCGGCGCGAGTTCAGCAGCCTGAAATTCTTCACCACATATCTGGTTGCGCTGTCTCTTACTGCTCCGGCGTCCATCGCTCCTTTCAATCCCGAGAGCGCGTCTGAGTCGGTGGGTCTCATGGCAAGGAATGCCTTGTAATTTTCCATGGCGTCCTTGTATTTTCCCGAAGCCTGGAGTTCCCGCGCAAGATGGAGGAGGGCTGTGGAGTCCTGGGCCCCATAGCGGAGGGCATTTCTGTAGGCCGTGGCGGCATGTTCATGCCGGTTGAGATTCCGGTAGGCCTCGGCAAGTTTCAGTGCCGTTTCGCCTTTCTCTTTCCGCTGCTTCTTGCTGTCGAGTTTGTTGTAGACCTGACGATAGGCTTTGGCTGCCTCGTAGTATTCGCCGCGGGCCATATGCCGGTCGGCTACGGCGGAGCGCGGGCCTTCGCACGACGACGTCAGGGCTGCGGCCAGAACCGCAACGCAGCAGAGGACTGAACGAAAACCTGCGGGCTTTTCCATGATCTTTCTTATAGTGCGGAAGTGTGTGGAATCATCATTGCAAAGTTACATAAAATATGAAACAAGCTTTTAATTTTAGGCTTGAAAAGAAAGCGCCCGTGACCGTGTGGTCACAGGCGCTCTGTTAAGGGTTGTCTTGCGATTCAGCCGTTAAGGCCGGTTGATTTATTTTACAAGGCTTTTAACGTCGATTTTCGAGAACTCGAGGTCGTTGAGTGCGTTGGTTGCGAGGCTCGGATCAAGAGCGATGGCTTTCTTGAGGTTAGAAGCTGCCATGGCTGTGTTGTTGGTGCGTGCGCCAAGCACTGCGGTCAGATAGTAGGTTGTGGCATTGGGGTTGGCTACGGCTGCAAGAGTGTTCTTGGCTGCGCTGTAGTCCTTGGTCAGGATCTGGGCGAGAGCAGCGTTGTTGGTCTTGCTGTTGCCGAATGCCTTAACAGCTGCGGCGTTGTCACCCTGGGTGAGATAGTAAACACCGAGAGCGTCGCCGAGGCCCTGCTGGCCTGCTGCAGAACCGAAGCTGCGGTTAGCTGCGTTGTAGTCCTTGTTGAGCAGGGAGATGAGACCCTGGTTCATCTTGGGCTCGGTAGCGTTGGGAGCGAGCTGGGCAGCCTTGTTGAAGTTTTTGAGGGCTGATTTGTAATCCTTGTTTACGTACTGGGCGAGACCAAGGTCGTTGTAGCCGCGGTAGTCGTTGGGATAGTATTTGGTAACAGCCTCGTAGATGGCCTGCTTGCGATTGTTGTTGTCGGTAAGAGTAGCTGCATACAGGAGCTCGTCGACGGTGAGAGAAGCGGGGTTGGTGTCGAAAGCTGCATTGATTTCAGCGTCGCTCTTGCCGATAACGTCGATGCTTGCAGTGATCTTGGAGTAGCGGAGCTGCGGGAGGATTTCCTCGGCGAGGGTCTCGAATACATTGGAGAGATCGCGGATGCGCTGGTCGCGGATTTCGGGATCTTTGGTCTGCTGGAGAATGCTGAGGATAAGCTCTTTGTCCTGGATGTTGGAAGCGGCTACGAGTTTCTGGAAGCCTTCCCAGTCCTCGGGGGTGAACTGAGCGGTGAGTTCGCCGAATTCAGTGATTTTGTCTTTTTTGAGACGGTCATTCACAAAGCCTTTGGTGTTCTGCTCGCGCTTTTCAGCAAGCTTGGTGTTGAACGAGAGAGGACCGTCGGGCGATGCGTAAGATTCGATGTTGATTTCCTGGATCTCGCGGTTCTTGGCGGCGGCGGCGTTGCGCAGCTGCTCGTTCAGGCTGAGCATCTCGGGTGAATCGATCTGGTTCTTGCGGATGTTGGCCTGGTTGATGATGAAGCGGATCTGAGCGCTGTATTTCTCGTTGATGATACGCTGGAATGCATCGGGAGCGAGAGCGGGATTAACTGTGCCGGCATCGGCAAGAGCGGCGGTGGCTACAACGCCGTCGGCTACTTTCACGCGGGGAAGGGCGTAGGTCTTGTTGCCCTGCTGTACGTTGAAGGTCAGGTACAGCTCGCTCTTCTGCATGGCGGGAGTGTAAGTGTAGTTAACGGGGATGGAGATGCTGTTGCCGAATCCGTAGTTGATCACGGGATTGTTGCCGCGTACTTTCTCACCCTGGAAGGTTACGGGAGCCGATGCGGTCTCGCCGGAGGCGTACACGAGAACGGGGGTGACGGTCACCACAGCGTTCTTTTTGAAGAATTTTGCAGGAATGTTGCCATTGACTGTGGCAGGAACCTGAGTGCCGACAACCTCCAGTGGATTGGGGTTGGTGGTGAAATAGTCGGCCTGGAACTGGTTCATTTTGCCGTTACAGCCGGTAAGTCCGGCCACAGCTGCAATTGCCAGTGAGTAGGAAATAACTTTTTTCATGAAAAAATATGAGTAATGGTTGGTGTTAATAATGCCTGAAATATCTAGTGCAAAAGTAGCTTTTTAATGTGGAATTTCCTGCAAATAATGCAGGCAAATTTTATACTCGTCAAAGAGCTTTCCCCGAGTTTTCTCCCGGAAATTATGCGGTCTGTTTTTATCCTTTGTATTCAGGTGGGAAATTGTCATCCACCACGTTTGGCACCGGGCCATATTTGTTTGTGAACATCTGGCTTCCCTGGAGGGTGAAGACCAGCAATATCAGTCCGCCTATCAGCGGTATGAATGCCAGCAGCCAGCAGAAGCCCGAATGGCCGGCGTCATGAAGCCGGCGGAACAGAAGCCCTAATCCCGGAAGCAGGAAAACGAGGCCAATGACAGAAGGAAGTACATATAGCGATATGAGGTTGTTTATCACCTGCGGATTGTTCACAGCCATGGGATCGACGGCAAGAGCAGACACGCTTGAGCCATAGATTCCGCATGATAGCAATGAAGCTGCAAATTGTACGATATACAGGAACAGTGTGAACCACCAGAATTCCGATCTGGATGCACGTCCGCTGAAACAGCAGTATTTTTTCATAGCCCTGCTTATGGCTTCTCCGAATGAAACTTGACGCTGGTACATAAATAAACGGTGGTTAAAAAAACGGTTTATAGATTTGATTAAGTTACAAAAGTACTTAAACATTTTCACATACGGCGAATATTTCTGTTTCAAATTGTCGCCGCAGGCTTTGTTTTTGCTGGATTTGTAATATTTGAACTTCTTATTGAAATTATTTGTCTACATTTGTAGTCTGGTCGCGAAGCGGCCGGTTTATTCCGCTAATCACACCTATATAAGAAAATGAGAAAATGGCGAATTGAAGACAGCGCCGAGCTGTACAATATCAACGGCTGGGGCCGAAAGTATTTTTCCATCAATGAAAAAGGCCACGTGGTGGTGACCCCGGAGGAGGGGCTTGCCAAAGTCGACCTCAAAGAACTGATGGACGAGCTTCAGGTGCGTGATGTCACGGCTCCCGTCCTTCTCCGATTTCCCGACATTCTCGACAACCGCATCGAGAAGATTTCAAATTGTTTCAAGAATGCCGCAAAGGAATACAGTTTCACGGCCCAGAATTTCCTTATATATCCTATAAAGGTCAACCAGATGCGACCCGTGGTGGAGGAAATCGTTAGCCACGGAAAGAAGTTCAATATCGGTCTGGAGGCAGGTTCGAAACCGGAGCTTCACGCCGTGCTTGCCACCAATATCGACGAGAATGCCCTCATCATCTGCAATGGATACAAGGACGAGAGTTTCATCGAGCTCGCCCTGCTTGCCCAGAAAATGGGACGCCGCATATTTCTTGTGGTCGAGAAACTCAACGAGCTTTCTCTTATCACCGAAGTGGCAGCACGCATAGGAATCTCGCCTAATGTGGGCATACGCATTAAGCTCTCATCCACCGGTGCCGGAAAATGGGAGGAATCAGGCGGCGACCAGTCGAAGTTCGGTCTCAATTCCAGCGAGCTTCTTGAGGCCCTTGACTTCCTGAAACGCCACAAGATGCAGGAGTGCCTGCGTCTGATTCATTTCCATATAGGCAGCCAGGTTACCAAGATACGCCACATAAAGAACGCTCTGCGCGAGGCTACGCAATTCTATGTGCAGCTCTCGAAAATGGGCTTCAACATAGGTTTCATGGACATCGGCGGCGGTCTGGGCGTAGACTATGACGGCACTCGTAATGCCGCATCCGAGAGCTCCATGAACTATTCCATCCAGGAATATGCCAATGACGCGGTGTCGGCTTTGGTCGATGCCTGCACCAAACACAATCTTCCGCAGCCCAATATCATTACAGAGAGCGGGCGCTCGCTTACCGCCCATCATTCCGTGCTGGTATTTGAGGTGCTCGAGACAGCCTCGCTCCCGCGCTGGAAAGACAGCGAAGAATTAGAGGCCGAGAGCCATGAGCTGGCCCGCGAACTTTATGAAATATGGGACAAGCTCGACAAGCCCCGCTTGTTTGAGAGCTGGCACGACGCCCTGCAGATACGCGAGGAGGCTCTTGATCTCTTCAGCCTCGGTCTTCTCGATCTTTCCACCCGCGCCTGCATCGAGCGCCTCTTCTGGTCGATAGCCCGCGAGGTCGGAGCCATGGCCTCTGAAATGCGTCATGCTCCCGAGGAGCTGCGCAAGATTTCAAAGATGCTCCCCGACAAATACTTCTGCAATTTCTCCCTGTTCCAGTCGCTGCCCGATAGCTGGGCCATCGACCAGGTGTTCCCCATCATACCTCTGAGCCGTCTCGACGAGCGTCCCGACCGCACCTGCACCATCCAGGACATCACCTGCGACAGCGACGGCAAAATAGCCAATTTCGTCACTCCTCACGGAACGAGTCCCGCCCTTCCGGTGCATGGCGTCAAGCCAGGCGAGCCATATTATCTGGGCGTATTTCTGGTGGGAGCCTATCAGGAGATTCTCGGCGACATGCACAATCTGTTCGGCGATACAAACGCCGTGCATATTTCGGTCTACAAGGACCGCTATGAAATTGACCGCGTGATCGACGGCGAGACCGTTGCCGAGGTGCTCGACTACGTTCAGTACAACCCCAAGAAACTCGTGCGCAATCTTGAGACGTGGGTTACTTCGTCGATGAAAGCCGGACGCATCACTCCCGAGGAGGGCAGGGAATTCCTCAGCAACTATCGTTCGGGCCTTTACGGCTATACATATCTTGAAAAGGACTGAAGTGGCCGACGATTACAGCCAGCGTTATTTCATACATCTTGCCTACCGTGGGGCGCCGTTCCACGGCTGGCAGGAACAGCCCGATGCGGTTAGCGTACAATCGGTGCTGGAAGGTGCTCTTTCCACCATTGCGCGTGAGCCTGTGAAAATTGTGGGGGCGGGGCGCACTGATGCCGGCGTCAACGCCCGCATGATGGTGGCGCATTTCGACCTTCATCGCCCGGTAGCCGACCTTGCATCGATGGTCAGAGGTCTCAACACTCTCGTGGGTCGTGATATCGCCGTCTATTCCATTACTCCGGTTCATCCGGATGCTCATGCGCGTTTCGACGCCACGCGGCGCACATATCATTATTATACGTCAGCGCGTAAGTCGCCGTTTTTCTACCCTCTTACATGGCTTGAGTCGCGCAATCTCGACTTCGACGCCATGAACCGTGCCGCCTCCCTTTTGCTTGAAACCGAGGATTTCACCTCGTTTTCCAAGCTGCATACCGATGTGAAGACCAATATCTGCCACGTGTCTTATGCCCGCTGGCATTCTACACCCGTAGGACATGTGTTTGTGATTTCCGCCGATCGTTTCCTTAGGAACATGGTGAGGGCTGTGGTGGGAACTTTGGTGGATGTGGGCCGCGGAAAAACCGGTCTGGAAGACTTCCGCAGGATTATCGAGGCAAAGGACCGCTGTTTAGCCGGTACATCCATGCCTCCGGAGGCTCTTTACCTATGGAATGTCGAGTATGATTATTGGAAGCCTGATAATATCGGAGTCTCTGGTGATTCACGATTTTTCGATTTTTAAGTTGTAAATATCGCATGTTTATGCGGTGGGTGTGTTTTTTACGTCTGCAATGAATAACTTTAATGGTTTGGCAGCGTGAATGGTATTTTTATATTATTTTTGCAATGTCGGGGTTGTGAAATGCCCGACGTTATTCATTACATAATTTAGAGCCGGTTCCCCAATATTTGTT
>LUJP01000075.1 GCA_001689535.1 Bacteroidales bacterium M5 | reverse complement strand
GCGGCTCCGCCGCTCCGAGTTGGCTGATCAGATACATGTATTGTTGACTCCTTTTAACAACCATTATTTTACATTGCTCCGAAAGAATCCCTGTCTTTCCGCAAACAATAGGCTGCAAGTCATCGACTTGCAGCCTATTGTTTGTAAGGAACCCATTTTAGGTCCGACGGCCGGAGGCCGACGCTCCCAGTCCGCATGGACCGTTGATATCCTTATCGACGGCGAAAAAGGTGGCGATAAAGATATCGCCACTCCACGTTGGCGCCTTGTCGCACTTCTTTAGATTTTAACTGTCCTTTTTCACATTGTGTTGTCTTTGGTAGGAAATGAGTAGCTTTGCGGGATGGAAATAGTGAGATGCAATGAAGGGGATTATGCGACGCTTGCCGGGATATGGGAGCGGTCGGTACGGGCTACGCACGGTTTTCTGAGAGAGGAACACTTCGAGGGGATAAAAGGTGCTCTGGTTCCGCTTTATTTTCCGTCTGTAGAGCTTTACGCTGTTGTGGACCAAGAAAGATATGCCGGTTTCATCGGACTGCACGAAAAGATGATAGAAATGCTTTTTATCGATAGCGATATCCGGGGGCGAGGTTATGGTTCGGCCCTAATGGATTTTGCCATGCGACAAGGCGCGACAAAGGTCGATGTAAACGAACAGAATCCTTCTGCTTTGAATTTCTACAAGGCAAAAGGATTCCGTGTGGTTGCCAGAGACGAAAGGGATGCCGCAGGGATGCCTTATCCCATTCTTCATCTGTCATTGTAGGAAAGTCATACTGCCGGTTTCAGCTGATATGATTTTGTCTACCCCGAGTTCTTTGGCGTGTTCAAACATCTTTCTCAGGAAGCGTTTTGTCGAGTAATATCCGTGGCTGCTGTTCCACAGGAATCCGAAACCGTCGAAATCGTAATACCAGATGCCGTTTATGGCGGCAATTTCAGCGTAGATCTTAGCAATTTCGTCCTGAAGATAGATGTTGGGTATGAGTCCGTCGTAGCCGTAATCAGCCGCTGAACTGCTGAAACGGTTTGTTGAACCGCATGGAAAAGTAGAGCGTCCAGTTATTCCAGCTGCTCCATGGCCCCGACACGCACTCGGCATACCCTTCTCGCTCCTTTGTAGGGGGCGTCGGGTCCCGGATTGTCAATGGTGAAATCGGCCGTCGCGGGCATCATGGATAGTCCGCCCATGGTCCACGCTGAAGATGGCTGAATGCCGACACGCTGCTTATGGCATATTCATATCCGCCCATCCAGCGGTTTCCCTGATTGTCGGGGCCTATCTGCACCATCCCGAACGGCACTTGGACATAGGGCCCCAGCATCCATCGTGAATTGGATGTGCCTGTGAAGCAGTCCACATAGTCCACCGGCTCTTTGTCGGCCGCGCTCAACCAAATGGCTACCGACAGACAGCAGGAAAGGATAAGAGCTCGTTTCATAGTAACGGTTGCTACAGGGTCATTTCGCTTTCGGCCACACTTTTATGCGGCGGTCGGAGTCGAATTTCTCTATCGGGCCTACGGTGGTGGAGGCACCGCGGCTGTTTCCGAAAGAATCTTTATCGACTGAGTAGGGGCTGCCGTCGGGGTTTTCAAACGGAATGCCTGAGAGCTGTGCGGTGCCGAGTCGTCCGGCATCGACTTTCCTGCCTTTGAAAGGCGCAACTCCTTTGAATCCCACAGAGGTGTTGATATACACTTCTCCGTCAGCCGTCTCTTCCACCGTAAGCTTGGGATTTATGGTTTCATACACCGGGCCGTTGTTTTTGTCGGTCATCGGGGCTGCGCCGTTAAAAAACAGATTATCCTCGGCGATGATAGGACGTTTCGAGGCGTCGAATACAACCGTTCCGTATTTCATTTCGGGATTGCTGCCTCCTATGAAGATGTTGTTCAGCAACCGATGGTCGCCTTCGGTTATAGTGCAGATTCCTTTCACCTCCGTGGAATGGTTGAGATGATAGGGTGTATACCGCTGGTCGTCGAGGCGGTTGATGTAGCCTGAGAAAAGATTGTTGGCGTAGACGCCGCCGTCGGTGTTTTCCTGCAGGGAGAATTCCGACAGCATGATGTTGTTGTCGACTTTGTACGGGCCGTGCGACACTTCTATGAACAGGTCGTAGATAAGGTTGTCGTACAGCAGATTCGACGACACGCGGGTGCCCTGCGTCATCCAGTCGAGCCATATGCCGTAATGGCCGTTGTGGTGTATGCGGTTGTCGTGTATGTAGGTGTCGATGGCTCCATGCAGTTTTATGCCAGCCATTTCGGCACCTCCGAATTGCTGTTTCACCAGAATATTGTAGATGTGGTTGCCGTAGATTTCGCTGAACACCGCTCCCATGCTGCCGCATATTCCGGTCTGCTCGCAATCGGATATGGTGTTGTTGCGCACTATGTGCGAGCCTATGTTGTCTTTGCTCCATCCGCGTCGGAGCACATTGAAAATCACCTCAATATAATGGGCCGTGCCGTCAAGGCGCTTGTCGAAGCAGTCGAGATTGTGGCCGCTGCTCCGTTCCTTGCCCAGTGTTATGCCGTTGGCGCGTGAGTTTTTAATCACATTGTCCTCGATAATCCAGCCTTTGCACCAGTTGGTGGCCACCATGCCCACCTGCTCGGCCGTCGGCGCCGCCCACTGCGTTGCCGCCTGGCTTATGTGGAATCCGCGGATGGTAATGTAATTCAGTCCCTGACGGGTAGGGTAGAAGCATGTGGGCCTTACAGCCACTTCCACCATCTCTTTATTTGGATTTATGTCGCCGAAATTTGCATAGACAGTTGTGCTTTCCGGGCCCACTTCGGCAAACCATACGGCGGTTGTGCCCTGCGGGTCGCGTATGGTGCGTATGGTGTCGGGATTAATCACTTTGTCAAGGCTGTAAGCCTCGTAGAGCGATACGTCGTTGAGATACACATCGGCCGTATGATGTATTTTGTCCGACCACAGCCAGTCGCCGTAAAGCCGGTCGTTGAAGGGGTTGTAGCTGCCGAAAAACGAGTTCGGCAACACCACATTCCACACTCCCTTGGCATTCTTCACCTTTTTCCACCCCGTTACTATCTCCGAACCTTTTATCTCGGCTTTCTCCCCGGGAGCGGCGCGGTAGAGAATGCGCTTGTCATCGCGTTCGCCTCCGCTGAGCGGATTCACCCATTCGCGATATGTGCCCTCGTGCACGGTCACGGTGTCACCGGGCAATGCTTTCAGTGCCGCGTGGTTTATTGTCCGGAAAGGAGCTGCCATGCTGCCGTCGGCGGCATCGTTGCCGTTGACCGACACGTGATAATCACGGGCCATACATGCGTTGCTCCACATAAATAGAATTGAAACGAAGATGAAAATATTTCTCATGGCTTTCCTGTAATTAATTAATCCGAGTTTTCGTGATACACAAATTTATGCTTTTTTTACCTCGGATGGCCCAATGCGTAAAATAGTGCATTTCAAACGTAATATCTTGCAATTTAGTCCCCTCTGAGCGCTTCCCTGTCGGCCTCTGATTCCTCCCCCCCCCCTTCAGGCGTTTTCACTTTTATATTTTATACCGGTATTCTCTGGGGCTCATGCTTGTTTGCTGTTTGAAGTATTTTCCGAACGCCGACTGGGTGGGGAAGTTCTGGGTACGGAATCTGAAATCGAGCTGGATATGCTGTAGATATTCCTGGGAGATGATTATGGTGCCGATATTGAATTATTGGTCGTGGAATTGAAATCACGATGAAACTTATCAGTATACCGAATGTTATTAACGTAACTACACAATTATTGCCCCCTTAATTAAATTCAGATATGACTGTAATCAAAACCAAAAGAGCCTATGAGGCTCCCGCCGAAAGTGACGGCTACCGGATACTTGTGGACCGTCTATGGCCGCGTGGTCTTACACATGAACGGGTCGATTGCCAGTTGTGGGAAAAAGAACTCGCGCCATCCACCGAGCTGCGCCAGTGGTTTCACGCCGACATCCTCTCACGCTGGAATGAATTCCGCACGCGTTACACTCTCGAGCTGCAGAATAATCCCGCTTTCCCTTCGTTTCTAAAAACTGTCAGTTCCCATCCGGTGGTTACATTCGTTTATGGCTCGCGCGACGAAGTCCATAACGAGGCCACGGTCCTTCAGCAGCTTTGTGAATCCCAGCTCAGTTGATAATAACCTGCCGGATTTGTATATACTGAAGAAATATCCTAATTTTGCAGTGCCGATTCAAGACTGCGTTTTGTAATCCTCATCGGAGGGCATGATATAATGCCGGATAAGATGACCGGGTAAAACCATGATTCTTATACGGCAATTTTTATGTAAAAACCTTAACGAAGATTCTTGATGCAACGTGATTCTATTGATTTGGGAACCGTGAGGATTCCCCGGTTGTTCCGGCTTTATCTTATTCCCACACTTCTGGGCATGCTGTCGCTTTGCGCGGTGACGGCGACCGACGGCATTTTTGTGGGCCGTGGAGTAGGAAGCGATGCGCTTGCTGCCGTCAATATCTGTATTGCGCCCACCATGGTGATGATGGGCATCAGCCTTATGCTGGGAGTGGGAGACTCAGTGGTTTCCTCGATTCATCTTGCGGCGAATAACGTCAAGGCCTCCCGTCTCAATGTCACCCAGGCCCTGGTTGTCGCTACCGTTGTAGTGGCTGTTTTCCTGGCTGTGACGCTCTCTTCAGTCACCACCACCGGTCACCTGCTCGGCAGTTCCGACAGCCTCATGCCTCTGGTGCGTGATTATATGCCATGGATATTCGGTTGCTGCTTGTTTCAGTCGTGGTGCGGTATCGGTCTGTTCGTGGTCAGGCTCGACGGTTCTCCAAAATATGCCATGTGGTGCAATGTGCTTCCCGGCCTGCTCAATGTTCTCCTTGACTACATCTTCATCTTCCCCCTGCACATGGGCGTGAGAGGAGCCGCCATAGCCACCTTCATCAGTTGTGGTGCCGGCGGCCTGATGGTCATGGGCTATCTCTGTTTTTTTGCCCGCACACTGCGGCTGATAAAAATCAAGATGAGCCGCAAGAGCCTCATGCTTTCTTTGCGTAACATCGGCTATCAGTGCAAGATAGGAATTTCGGCCTTGCTTGGTGAGGCAACAATGGGCGTGCTGATGCTAATGGGCAACCTCATGTTCATGCACTATGTGGGCAACGACGGCGTAGGAGCCTTCAGTATTGCCTGCTACTACTGTCCTTTTGTCTTTATGATAGGCAACGCAATTGCACAGTCGGCCCAGCCTATAATCAGCTACAACTACGGGCAGGGGAGCAAATCAAGGGTTGTGGCTACGGAAAAACTTGCCATACTGGCGGCTTTGGTTTGCGGACTCGCTGTGACTCTCGCCTTCATATTCGCTCCCTCGGCCATGGTCCATCTCTTCCTTGACGCGGATTTGAATGCCGCCCGGATCGCGGTCGCCGGTTTCCCCGTCTTTTCTGTGGCATTCATTCCTTTTATCTTCAATCTTACTGCCATCGGATATTTTCAGAGCGTGGAAAAAGTCATTCCATCCATAGTCTTCGCATTGCTCAGAGGTCTGATATTCCTCGTCTCCGCATTCATCCTCCTTCCTATGGGACTGGGCCAAACCGGCATCTGGCTCGCCCTTGGCGTCTCCGAAATCCTCGCCTCCCTCTCCATAATCGCCTACTACCTCTACAACCGCCACCGCGCCCGCTAACCCCACGGCGCAGCCCCCTGGGAAGGCCGGCCTCCGTAGACCGTCAACCCCTGGGAAGATCGGCCTCCGGCCGTCCCTTCACCCCAAAGCCTTTCGAACGGACGGCGAGACGCCGTCCCTCCCAGTCCCATGGACCGTCGATATCCTTATCGACGGCGCCCAGTCACATCAGCTGCAACGCCTTCGCCAGAGAGCATGCCTCCACAGAATTCTTTGCCTGCAGCTTTCCTATGATATTCTGCCGGTGCCGGTTCACGGTGTGAGGACTCACTGACAGCATCCCGGCTATCTCAGCCGTTTTCTTTCCCGAATCAATCAGGCGCAGAATCTGGATTTCCCTGCTGCTGAGTATCTCCGTGGTCGAGGTGAGTTCCTCGGAAACGCCCGTCAGTGAGCTCACCACCACGCTACGGCCTGAAAAACCGGCCGTGAGAGGTCCGTAAGTGCAGATGGCATAGCGTATGCTCTCACCGTTGTCGGCATAAACATAGTGCATTCTGTGCAGCACATCGGTCATTATGCCTTTCCCGGTAGTGAAACGCAGTCGGGATGCCAGATAGTAATTTGGCCTGCCCTCCCGGGGAAGATGGCGCAGATAATGGAAAAACCGGAGTTCTGCACGGTATTTTTCGTCGCGCTCTTCCTCAGGCATAAGGTCGAGGATAGCCTTTTCCCAGATTGAGTTTTCGGTAGTGTAGTCTTTCAGCCCGAGGCTGTCGGCGAACTTGCCACAGTAAATCCGGCTTGTGTTGCGGGCCATGTCGCTGACCACAACCACAAGATTCTCGACCTTGCTCAGATAGCTGGCGAAGATTGCAATATCCTCATCGTCGGCCCCCGGGCTCACGGAGCTTTCCGTCTGCAGTAACCGGTTTATTTTTCTGAATTCACTCATGGGCTGAAAAATGGTTATTTATAGTTATTGTCGTCACGCCGCGAAGGCTCTAACTTTGCGAAAGTAATAAATAAACCAATGACAGAGAAAGAAAAAATGCTCAAAGGCCTCATTTACGACGCTGCCGCCGACGCCCAGCTTCTCGAGGAAAGAATGAGATGCAAGGAGCTGTGTCGTGATTACAATGACCTGCGCCCGTCGCAGACGGATACCCGCACCTCATTACTGCGCAGGATTCTCGGAAGTGTGAAAGGGGAGTTGCTCATAGAGCAGCCCTTTTACTGCGACTATGGCTATAATGTGCATGTAGGTGAGAATTTCTATGCCAACTACAATCTCGTTATTCTGGACGAGGCGCCTGTTACTTTCGGCGACAATGTGTTCATAGCTCCCTTCTGTGGCTTTTATACCGCCGGTCATCCTCTCGACGCCACCGAGCGTAACCGGGGGCTGGAATACGCGCGCCCCATCACGGTTGGCAGCAATGTGTGGTTCGGTGCCAACGTCACCGTGCTTCCCGGGGTCACCATAGGCGACAATTGTGTGATAGGAGCCGGCAGCGTGGTGAATAAAGACATACCTGCCGGCACTATGGCGGCCGGAAATCCTTGCAGAGTAATAAAATCAATAAATCAGGATAAATGAAAAGAATAAAAACCGTTATCGCCATGCTGCTCATGACGGCAGGCGCACTTCAGGGCACAGCCCAGACCCTCGAGAAAATGAACTGGTTTAACGAGCCCGCGGCCTGGAGCATCAGCGGCGACCGGCTCACCATGGATGTCACCCCAAAAAGCGATTACTGGCGTATATCGCATTACGGCTTTACCGTTGACGACGCTCCGTTCTATTACAGCGAATATGGCGGTGAATTCGAGGCCAAGCTGAAGATTGCCGGAGATTATAAAGTGAGGTTCGACCAGGCCGGAATGATGATCCGCATCGACCATGAAAACTACATCAAGACAGGCATAGAGTTTGTCGACGGCAAATATAATCTCAGTACTGTTGTGACCCATCATACCTCCGACTGGAGCGTCCTCGCCCTTGACCGTCCCGTTGATGCCATCTGGATTAAGGCTGTGCGTCGCCTGGATGCAATAGAGATTTTCTATTCTTTTGACGACAAGGACTACCACATGATGCGCAATGCGTGGATGGAAGCCAACCGCCCGGTTAAAATCGGCATGTTTGCCGCCTGTCCCGACGGCGACGGCTTCAAAGTCACCTTCTCCGATTTCAAAGTCACCCACCTCCCCGACCAAGTCCGCACCGACTGGCTCAAAAACAATGCCGAAAGCAACTGACGGACTTAAAATGAAGAGTAATATGAAGATTGACCATATAGCGCTCTGGGCAGAAGATATAGAACTGCTCCGTAAATTCTACATGCGGTATTTCAATATGCATTCCAATGACAAATATGTAAATTCCAAAAAGAATTTCAGTTCATATTTCCTGTCTTTTGAGGAGGGAGGAGCGCGAATCGAAATAATCAACATACCGGGTAAAGATGCACCGGCGAGCCGTGGCGATTTGAAAGGTCTGGCTCATTTCTCAATCTCTGTGGGCAGCCGGGAGAATGTTGACAATATGGCTACACGATTCAAGGCTGCCGGCATCACAATTCTGAGCAATCCCCGCACCACAGGAGACGGCTAATACGAATGTGCCATTGCCGATCCCGAAGGCAATTACGTAGAGATAACAGAGTAGGGGAGCCAACACCTGTTTAGCATTAAAAGAAAGCGCAGTATGCGCGATTTCTTTACAACCGGGGTGCGCAAGCCCCCGGAAAATGTGTCCCACCCAAAACTGCGAGGCAAGCCACGAAGTGTGCGCGCCTCGCCTTCCGCGCAAGCATAGGCAATCTAAATCAAGCATAGGCAATCTAAACTCTGCGTCCTTCTGCCATTCCGCGCAGTTCTGCGTTCCCCTCCACACGCGTTTCCTCTTCCCGGCGCGTTCCCTCACCAAGCATTCAGGCCGTGCGAAGCAGCCCCTCACTCCCCGCAGCTGTCAAGTCCCAGCTGCATAGAGCCATTCTCTCCGCCCCCACACCCCTTCGTACTCGCTGAGTAGAGATTAGCTGGAGGCTGTATAAGAACTAACCTTGGTCCTCACACAGCTTCCTTTTTATTTTTAGAGCATCTTTTTATTGTAACTCTATTTTGCCTGAGTGAACTTCACCCGGCAACCGAAATCACCCGCAAATATATCTATAGGAATCACTCGTTCTTTACCGGTATCATTTGGCTTGACCTCTATTCTGATTCCTTGATGTAACTTTTCGTAAGGGAGTTTTACGGGTTCCACCGACGGAATCGGATAATAAACTCTGAACCATCCGCCGTCAATCCCATCTTGCTTCGGCTGCCCGGGAGGCGTCACTATCGGTTCTATCGGTGGATCCTCCTGATAGGCAGAAAACATCAGATATCCACCTACCGTAGAATATACATCCAGACTTTCCCCCGCAGCATCAAAGGTGTATTCTGTGATATTTAGCTTTGGGTCACTACCTATTCCCTCAGGATTATCCTCACTGCATGAAAACAAAAACACAGAGAATAAAATTGTCGTAATCAAATAAATGTGTTTCATAATGTCAGGGTTTCTTTACAGTTATCAGTTTTTGGTCATACATAAACAAAGAATCGGACTTAGCTGCATAATAGGTATTTGCTCGAATACCATCCGTTATTGTCTCCGTTCCACCCTAAATTCATATAGTAAAATTCACCATATTGATTTTGATCCATAGAAGATGGGGGATAGACATTTACAGCATAATCGAAATAAGGAGACCCTGGTTCATCAGGCTCGCCCCATTTGGGATCTATTACCATCGATATTACACCATCATATTTCACGTTTTTGTAGCCTTCACAGACCCATGCATGTCCTTCGCCCTTACTATTTTCGCCTCTTATATAAGCAGGACGTCCTGCTGTGATTTCGTTTCGGAGTTTTATAAAATCGGGAAGACCTGCATCTGCTGCTTTATATATTTTTTCTATTTCAGCGTATGATGCCCGGCTTTTCGGCTGTTTCTCGCTTTTTTCAAATACAGCCCATTCCGCAGCATGAATACGTCGCAATGAATCCACATCAGACTCATTCGCATCCATTATCATGCATTTATAGCCTTCAAGATAACTTTTTGCGGCAGGATCAGCATCCACATCAAATTTACCTGTATCAGAGAATGCCAAAACAGGAGAGACTGTCTTCGTGGCACTGACAATCATAAAACCCTCATCATTTCCACGATTGATTATAAAAGCAAGAGACTTGCCGGTTTTCTGATCTAAGATTTGGAAAACCTCCAGACTTCCAGTGCTAAGATTACTACGGGATTTGAACCCATTGTCAAGAGACCCGAAACGAATTGCCATTTTCTCTGCGTCAGCAGAAGTGAGGTTTATCGTCTCTTTGTCTATGAGCATAGCCTCATCGAACACCATTGCGTTTTCCTCATTGGCTATGTCTGGGGGACTCCTGGGAACAGGAGAACAGCAATAGAGCCAATGGTAATAGAAAGGTGCGTTTTAACATGGCTGAGTGTTTTTTGAGTGTTTTTTTATTGGTTTATTGTGTTTTAGTATTGTTTCACAATATTAAGATAATTAATATTAAAAATCAAGGTATATGATAGTAAATTACTGATTTTAATTATTCTTAACATAAAAGAGGCTTAACACAATCCAACATGAACCCATGATCCGTCGCTATCCCTATCGACAGCCATAACCATCAACCGCAGGATGCGCGATTTCTTTACAATCGGGGTGCGTAAGCCCCCGGAAAAGCGGCCTGTCCAAAAAACTGCGAGGTAAGCCACGGAGTGTGCGCACCTCGCCTTCCGCGCAAGCATAGGCAATCTAAATCAAGCATAGGCAATCAAAACTCTGCGTCCTTCTCCCTTCCCGCGCAGTTCTGCGTTCTCCTCCACACGCGTTTCCTCTTCCAGGCGCGTTCCCTCACCACGCATTCAGGCCGTGCGAAGCATCCCCTCAGTCCCCGCAGCTGTCAAGCCCCAGCTGCATAGAGCCCTCCTCTCCAGGCATAGCGCATTCATTCCTGAATTCAATCCTGCGGAGGAACCGTGCCGGATTGCCTGACACCACGGTGTATGGTTCCACATCCTTGGTCACGACGCTTCCGGCCCCTATCACGGCGCCTTCACCCACCGTCACTCCGGGAAGAATCACCACGTTGCTCGCTATCCACACGTTATCACCTAACGCAATGGGTGCTGCGCGCATTATGCCTTCATTCCTGTCGCCGGGCTGCAGCGCGTGTATCACCGTGCACAGCGTGCAGTTCGGCCCTATGAACACATTGTTGCCGATTCTCACCTCCGCTTCGTCGAGAACCGTAAGGTTGAAGTTCGCCACGAAATTCTCACCCGCCGTGATGTTGAACCCGAAATCGCAGTGAAACGGGCTATGTATAGTGAATCTATGGCCGATGCTTCCGAACAGCCCACGGATTATCTCCTCTCTTTCCGCCCGTGCCGACGGCGGCAGCGCGTTAAGCCGGAAGCACGCCTCTTCGGTTTCGGCAAGGGCATTCCCTATGCCGGGGGTAAATCCGTTCATCCATACGCCTGAATTTAATTGTTGCATCTCCGATTTTATATCGGCTGGAATATCCCTCATAGGAACTCGATTTATTTCATTTCGGTGATAAGGTGCCGTATTGCCCCCACGGGATGCACAAAGAGCATCCGGGGGCCGGTATAGCGCATCACAGCGCGGATTTTCTCGCGGTTGGCCGGAGAATAGCAGTGGATGTCGCATTTGCGGCAGCTCGACTTGGCATTCCCTTTCGGACAGCGGTCGAGGCGCGCGCGGGCATAGTCGAGCAGAGCGGCGCATTCGGGGCAGAGATTGCCGCTGCCGGCTCCGTGGTGTCGCCGACAGTAGATGGCTATCATCTGTGCTATTGTCTTCTTCTCGCGTTCTATGCGTGTCATTCCGCCTGTCAGAATTCGGTGAAGGCCAGCGGAAGGAGCGATTTCACCGAGGGTGCGATATAGATTTCGCGGCTTCCGGCCAGAATCACCTTCACGTCGTGGGCGGCCAGCGTCTCGTATTGCAGAAGAGCCTGGCGGCAGGCTCCGCATGGCGAAATAGGGGTTTCAACCTCCCGGCCTGAGGCATCGCGCGCGGCAATGGCTATTGCCTCGAAGCGCGCGGCGGGAAAATTGGCGTGGGCCCAGTAGGCCGCCGTGCGTTCGGCGCAGAGACTCGAAGGCGTGGCGGCGTTTTCCTGATTGGCCCCCTTCACAATCTCTCCGTTGTCGAGCAGCACGGCCGCTCCCACGTGGAAATTGCTGTAAGGCGCATACGATCCCTCAACGGCCGCGCGCGCGGTGTCAACCAGAAGGCGTTCGCGCTCGGACAGCTCGTCGTAGTTGGCGGCCGCAAGCTCGAGCTTTATCGTTTCGTGTCTCATCGCTTGCGGGTTCAGTCGTTGCTTATCTCTATCACTTTCAGGCGTTCGCCACCGGCCGGATCGTTTACTATCGAGCGGTAATAGTTCTCGTCATATCCGGGGAAGTCGGGCGACACGGGCATGCCGTCGGCCGTGCGGGCGAATTTGCCGTCAGGCGTCATCTTCTTCACGTTGCCGTCCAGATACTTCACCATAAGGAACTCGCCGAGTGAGCGGTATTTTTTCACATAGTCGGTGGTTGCGGAGCAGCTGTGGCTGTTGAGCGTGGCGGCTGCCTCTGAGTGGGGCACGGCTGCCAGTGTGGTGTAGTAGCTGTTCACCTGGTTTTCAAGAGAGTCCTCGAGAGCGGTCTGCACGCGGCGGATGTCCGGTATCATCTGACTGTAGCGGTGATAAGCCTGGTTTGCTACGAAGTTGGTTACCCAGAAGGCCGATTCCCAGCTGAATGTGAGCAGGTCGCCGTTGCCCTCGGCAAATTCGTGAGGAACGGTGGTGAGGCTGTTGTAGATGGGAATGTAGACGCTTGTGTTGGCATCGTCAACGCCAAACCAGAGCACACCCTTCATGGCTTCGGGAGCATCCTTGCGGAGCTGGGCCACAAGCGAGAATCCGGTCTGCTGTGTGGCTATGGCGCGCTCATGGGTATATTCAGTGCCGTCAACCTTGTAGGTGAGGGGGCGCCAGCGGTAGGGCACCTTGTATGAGCCTGCGCCCACGTCCTTGGTCATGTCCAGGGGAGTGTCCTCGAAATGGTCGCGCATCATGTCCTTCATGTCGCGCACGGCGAGCTTGCGGTTGGGTTTTACCCACAGCGGCAGAGGTTCGCCTTTGCCTTCCAGAATCCAGGGCAGGTAGCGGTCCATGCCGTCGGCATACTTGTTGTAGAACGCCCACACGCGGCCGTCGCAGCCGCGGAGCGCGCCCATATCGGCGGGTGCGTAGGCCTTGGAGAAGCTGAAATCCTTGTCCTTGCCGTTGAAGTAACCCTGCGAGCGGGCAAAGTCAATCACATCCTTCGAGTAGATGGTGTTTCCGCTCTTGTCGGCCAGCGGGAAGGTGTGGATGCGGGCGTGGTTGGCGTGGCCCGAGATGCAGTCGTCGGGCACGCGGCGCGCTACCCACACGGCTCCCTTGTCGGTTTTTCCTTTGCCAATGAGTTCCATTATCCACACTTCGTCGGCGTCGGCTATGGTGAAGCTTTCACCCGAGGAGGCATAGCCGTATTTATCCACCAGGTCGGTCATCACCTTGAGGGCCTCACGGGCGGTCTTGGCGCGTTCCAGGCCCAGGAATATCAGCGAGCCGTAGTCAATAAGTCCGGTGCCGTTCAGCTCCGGTCGACCGCCCCAGGTGCTTTCAGTTATCACGAGTCCGTGCTCGTTCATATTACCCATGCGGGCGTAGGTGTGGGCTATCTCGGGTATCTCGCCCATATATTTGCCGGTGTCCCATTCGGTTACTTTGCGCATCGAACCGGGAGCGTGGTCGGCGGCTGCGCGGTGGTAGAGCTCGCCGTAGAGCGTGTGGCTGTCGGCGGCATAAGTTGCGAACACTGAGCCGTCAGTGGTGGCTTTCCGGCCGGCTATGAGGTCGGAGCAGGCCAGAGCGGCCGAGGCGCCCGATATCAGGGCAAGTGATAGTATTGTTGCTTTCAGTTTCATAAGTGATATGGTATTGTCAATGATTGGTATTTATGCAAAGATAATACTTTTTGCCTTGATTTAACTGTGTATTGCCTCCTTTTGTGGTTGTTTTATTGGAATTTTAGCTATCTTTGATGAAAATCCTCAAGAGCTTGTCACAATAGTGGTTATGAAACAGGCTCTTAAACGAAATCTAAATACCGCAAATCCCCAAAAAAACGATAATAAACCATGATTTTCCCTAAGTTTTATGCCGCGGCGGCAATGGCTCTTGCATTGCTGACGGGCATTCAGGCGTCGGCGGCTCCGAAAGCGCCGTTCGAACGCGACAAGTATTACCGGGTGGTAACCCGCGAGAATCCTGCGGCCCTCACCCGTATCAACGACAACAAGGTGGCCCTGCGGCCTGTCAACGAGGCCGATACCGCCCAGATGTGGTGCATCGAAAGCCTTTCGGGCAGTTATCGCCTTCTCTCGCCCGACGGCCGCGAGGCTCTGCGCAACGCTGCCGATGATGTGGTAACAGGTGTGAACAACGGTTCCGACGAAGCACAGTTCTGGCGTCTCGACGGCGTGAAGATCATAAGCGCCAACCGTCCCGATGTGGCCATCGAGGCTCCGGCCATGACGCTTGTGCCCGTGAACCGCGCCACCAGTTGGAATTTCGTTGTGGCCGGACAGCGCTCCCTCACCGACATGGCCGATGCCGAGCGCCGCAACAACTATTGGGAAAACGAAGCCATTTTCCAGGAGAACAAGGAACCAGGCATAGCCACGATCATGCCTTATGGCTCCGATGCGGCTATGCACGCCGACCGTGCCTATTACGACACTCCGTGGACCGTCCCGGTCAACGACCGGTTCCTGAGCCTCAACGGCACCTGGCGTTTCAATTTCGTCGACGAGCCGTCGAAGCGCCCTCTCGATTTCTTCAAGCCTGGCTACGACTTCAGCTCGTGGGACACCATCCCAGTTCCCTCCAACTGGGAGATGCTCGGTTACGACAAGCCCATTTACTGCAATGTGGAATATCCCCACTCCAACACTCCTCCCTTCATCAACGCCCGTCCGGGATTCAACGACGGCGGCAAGAACTACGGTATAAATCCCGTTGGCTCCTACGCCCGTAAGTTCGAGGTGCCCGCTGACTGGGACGGCCGCCGCACCTTCCTGCATTTCGGCGGTATCTATTCGGCAGCCTTTGTGTGGGTCAACGGCAATTACGTGGGCTACACCCAGGGCTCCAACAATGTGGCCGAGTTTGATGTGACAAAATATCTCCATCCCGGCACCAACGACATCGCCGTGCAGGTGTTCCGCTGGAGCGACGGCTCTTATCTCGAGTGCCAGGACATGTTCAGAATGAGTGGCATATTCCGCGACACTTATCTCTACAATGTGCCTGAGGTGGCCGTGCGCGACCACCGCATCACCTCCTCTCTGTCATCCGATATGCGCCATGCCGACATGAAGGTGGAGCTCGATCTCGACAACCGCGACGGACTGCGCCGCGACCTCACTCTGGAGGTTAGGCTGGTCGACCCGCAGGGCCAGACAATCGCTACCCGCTCGCTTCCGGTGCAGCTCGACGCCTCCCCCGGCACCACTACCGCCACCGTCAATTTCGCCGTGGACAATGTGCAGACATGGAATGCCGAAAGCCCCGCGCTCTACACCGTGGAAGTTGTGCAGCGCGACTCGAAGGGCAACGACGAGATGGCTTTCTCCACCAAACACGGTTTCCGCGATGTGAAGATTGACGGTTCTCTGCTCTATGTCAACGGAAAACGCATCAACCTCAAGGGCGTGAACCGTCACGACACTCATCCCCGCCTTGGCCGCGCTGTCGATACCCAATCGATGCTCCGCGACGTAACGCTCATGAAGCAGAACAATATCAACACCCTCCGTACAAGCCATTATCCCAACAATGCCCGCATGATGGCCATGACGGATTATTACGGCATCTATGTGATAGACGAGGCTGATCTGGAGGACCACGCCAACCAGTCGATTTCCGACATGCCTGAGTGGATTCCCGCTTTCGTCGACCGCATCACGCGCCTGGTGACCCGCGACCGCAATAATCCTTCCGTGATTATATGGAGCCTCGGCAACGAGGCCGGCGACGGTGAGAATTTCGCCGCATGCTACGCCGAGGCACGCCGCCTCGACTCGCGCCCCATACACTATGAGGGAACCCGCTCCGACAAGCCTTACGGCGGAAGCCGCTTCTCCGATTTCTACTCCAAGATGTATCCCGGCATGAAATGGATGGAGGAGAACACCAGCGGCCTCGACAAGCCTATGATTCTCTGCGAGTATGCCCACGCCATGGGCAACGCAGTGTGTAATCTCGGCGAATACGTGGAGGCTATGGACAAATCCGACTCCACCATAGGCGGTTGTATCTGGGACTGGATCGACCAGGCCATCTACGATCCGCAGGAGATGAAACGCGGTGTCTACCGCCTACACACCGGCTATGACTATCCCGGTCCCCATCAGGGCAATTTCTGCTCCAACGGCGTGATCCCCGCCACCCGCGACGAAAGCCCCAAGCTCAAGGAAGTGAAGGGCGCATACCAGAATGTGAAATTCCGGTTTGACGGTATGACCGACAAGCCTCTGAGCGCCCGCGTTACCTTAACCAATGAATATACCTTCCGAGCGCTCGCCGGTCTGAGCCTCGAGGTAGAGGTGACCGTGGACGGCGTGAAGGCTGAGACGTACACCCGCCAGCTTCCGGCCACACAGCCGGGTCAGAGTGTCACGTTCGACCTTCCTGTGGCTGTCAATCCCAAAGCGCGCGAGAACAAGGGCAAGGAGGTCATACTGAGCCTTCGCGTGAAAGAGAACAGCGCCACCTCCTATGCTCCCGCCGGTCACGATGTGGCCCAATGGCAGTTCGTCCTGATTCCCCGTGACGCTATGGCCAAAGTAAAAGGCTCAGGCCCGAAACTCGATGTCACCGAGACCGGTGCCGCTCTCACCGTGGCTAATGATCGCGTGAAGGCCGTCTTCGAACGCTCCACCGCCACTCTCACCGCTCTCACCCTTGATGGTGTGGACGTGATTGCCGACGGCCGCGGACTCACCTACGATAATCACCGCTGGATTGAAAACGACCGCTACACCGACACTATTCCCGGCACCGACCCCGCCAAATCGCAGCTCCTCTGGCGTCGCGAGGGCAAGAACGTGGTGGTTAGCGCCATCAACGACGGTTCGAAGTGCGGCACCGACCTCGTCTACACCATCTATCCCGACGGCACCGTCGACCTTTCCGCCACATTCGTGCCCCATTCGGCCGATCTGCGCCGTGCCGGTCTCTCGGCAGGGATAAATCCCTCGCTGAACCGCGTAGGATATTACGCCTACGGCCCCATGGAGAACTACAATGACCGCAAGGACGGCGCCATGATAGGCCGCTACGCCACCGTGGTCGACTCCATGACGGTTGGCTACGTCAAGCCTCAGAGCACCGGCGGCCGCGAAGGCCTGCGCGATCTCGTGCTCACCGGAGCCGATGGCCGCGGAGTGCGCATTGAGACACGTGGCAAGGTCAGCTTCAGCATCCTGCCGTTCACCGATGCCGACCTCATGAATGCCTCGCATCAGTGGGAGCTGACTCCGCGTCCCTTCAACACCCTCCATCTTGATGCCGTGACGCGTGGTGTAGGCAACGCATCCTGCGGTCAGGACGTAGACACCCTCCCCAAATTCCGCGTCCCCGACACCCCCCAGAACTACCGCCTCCGCATCACCCCCGTCACCCTCTGATCCCCGTGGAGTTTCTGGGTGGGTCGGCGTCCCGCCGTCCCCAAAAAACACCCTCGAAGCGAAGCGACGGCCTCTGGCCGTCGCTTCCAGTAGGTTCGCGGAGTGCCGATATCCCTATCGGCACCCACCCTTTCTCGGCACCAGATAATGCTTTTGAGGCTGTGTCGTAATTCAGTTTTACGG
>LUJP01000042.1 GCA_001689535.1 Bacteroidales bacterium M5 | reverse complement strand
TTGATGAAGTGCCAGTATTTCTTGGCCGAGAAGCAGTCGCGCTGGATGTTGCCGATAAGCTCGGAGTAAACCTTGGTGGCGGTGTCGAAACCGAAGGAGGCTTCTACAACGTCGTTCTTGAGGTCGCCGTCGATAGTCTTGGGGCAGCCCAGAACCTGAACGCCGGCGCCGATGCCTTTGTAGTATTCGGCGAGAATAGCGGCATTGGTGTTGGAGTCGTCACCGCCGATGATTACGAGAGCGGTGATGCCGAGCTCCTTGAGGATTTCAAGGCCTTTGTCGAACTGCTCTTTCTTTTCGAGCTTGGTACGGCCAGAACCGATAATGTCGAAACCGCCTGTGTTGCGATATTCGTCGATGATATCGGCAGTGAGTTCGATGTATTTGTGGTCAACGAGACCGCCGGGGCCCATGAGGAAACCGTAGAGGCGGCTGTCGCGGTTGATTTTCTTGATGCCGTCGAAGAGACCGCAGATCACATTGTGTCCGCCGGGAGCCTGTCCGCCGGAGAGGATAACGCCTACATTGATGGGCTTGCCGGGAACGGGGTTGGGATTTTTCTCGAAAGTGAGCTCGGGAAGACCGTAGGTGTTGGGGAAAAGTTTGCTGATTTCCTCCTGGTCGGCAACGGAATGGGTGGGTTTGCCTTCAACAGCCTTGACGGAGCCGGTGAGAGCCACGGGCAGTTTGGGCTGGTAGGAGGCGCGGGCTATTTGCAATGCGCTTTTCTTCATTGATATAAGTCTTTATTAGTTAGTAAAATAAATCTGAATGACGGGTGGCGCGCATGATATCGCGCTATTTTATGCAAAGTTCGTAATAATTTTCCTTTCTGTCAATTGCCTCACGCCATTTTTTATGCCTTTTGACAAAGGATTATACCGAGGCCGGGAGATTGTCGCCGGCCACTGCGGTGGAGAGAAGTTCGGGGCGAAGGTATTTACGGGCCATGGCTGCGATATCATCGGGTGTGAGGCCGCGGAGAATGTCGACCTGTCGGGCGAAGTAACCTGGTCGGATGCCGCTTATGAGCATGCTTGCGAGATAGTCGGCGACAGAATACGGCGTTTCAAGCAGTGAGGCGAGGTTTGAACCCATGGCGCGGCGGAAGCGGAGGAGTTCTTCTCCCTGCGGAGGGTTTTCGGCCAGGTATTCCATTTCGTGGCGTACTTCTTCCACGAGAGCGCCGACGCTGGAATTGTCTGTGTCGGCGCTGATCTGGATATATGCTCCATCGAGCATTCCGAGCAAGGATGCGCCTATTCCATATGTGAGGCCTTTTTCCTCGCGTATGTTTGTCATGAGGCGGCTTCCGAAATATCCTCCGAGGGCTTTCACGGCAAGACGCAGAGGAAGATAGTGGGGGTGGGAGCGGTCAACGGCCGGGAGCACGATGTTTACGGCGCTTTGTGTCGCTCCGGGAAGAGTGGCGGAACGATAGGTGCCGGCGGGTGCGGGAGAGAAGGGCACTATGTTCAGGAGGCCGCTGCCCGAGGGCGCATCGGATATGGAAGAGAATGTCTCGGCGACTTTGGCGGCGATTTCCGGAGTGACACCACCGGCCAGGATAATCCTGATATGGGCCGGAGAGGTTATGCGGTTATGGAAATCGATAATCTCCCCGCGCGATATGGCGCGGATGCTTTCAGCTGTGTCGGTGACGGCCATGGGGTGACCGCTGCCCATAATCAGGGCGTCGGAAAGACATTTCGAGCGGAAATCAACGTCTTTATGCGAAATCTCTATTGATTTGGCGAGGGCTTCGCGACGCGTGAGAAATGCCGATTCCGGAAAGGTGGGATTGAATACGATATCGCGGAGCAGAGGGAGGATAACATCAAGCCTGGAAGAGAGACAGTAGACGGTAACTACGGTGAAGTGGCTGTTGTCAGACTGTTTGAGCCACGCTCCGTTGTAGTCAAGCAGATCGGCTATTCTTTCTCCGGAATAAGCAGCGGTGCCTTCTCTGAGCAATACTGATCGGAGGGCTGAGACGGCGGGAGAGCCGGCTTCGGGTGCCCCTCCGGGCACGACGATGGTGAGCATGCAGAGGTCGGCGCCTTCGCGACGGAGAACGTGAAGTTCAGCGCCTGACGGAAGCACCGAAGACTGAAACTCAGGAATTTCGGGAAAGGTGAGCTCCCCTACCGGAGGACAGGGCGTGATTCTCATTCGCGGCCGTTTGAGTTTAGAAGCTTTATGGCAGCCTCGAGATCGGCGGGGGTGTCTATGCCTATTGTCTCTATGTCAGTGACGCCCACACGGATTTTGTAACCGGCCTGGAGCCAGCGGAGCTGTTCGAGCGACTCGGCAAGCTCAAGCGATGACTGTGGCAACTTTACAATCTCGGCAAGTACGTCGGCACGATAGGCATACATGCCTATATGGGTGTGGAATGTGGTTTTGTCGAGCCACTCCTTCCATTCGGCGCCACGCACATAGGGGATGATGGAGCGGCTGAAATATAGAGCGTTCATGTCTGAGTCCATCACAACCTTGGGGGTGTTGGGGTTGAACAGCGCATCGAAGCCGCGCTCGGGATTGTAGCGGCGCACGAGGGTGGCTATCTGAACCTGAGGAGTGTCGAAACAGCTCTTCAGCGCTTCAATCTGCGCGGGGTCCACAAAGGGTTCGTCGCCCTGTATGTTTATTATTACCGAGGCATCGGAGCCGCTTTTGGTGTAGGCTTCGAAACAGCGGTCGGTTCCGCTGCGGTGGTCGGGAGAGGTCATTATCGCGTTGCCGCCGAATGCCTCGACGGTGTTGAAGATACGGGCGTCGTCAGTAGCCACAAGCACGTGGTCGAGAGCTTTGGAAGCCTGGCGGTAGACGCGCTCAATCATGGTCATGCCGCCGATATCGGCAAGGGGTTTGCCCGGGAAGCGCGTGGAAGCGTAGCGGGCAGGTATTATGCCTATAAAAGTGTCAGGTTGCATAGTCAGAGTGTTGGAGTTGAAATTTCTGCGGCTGTTTTTTCAAGCATGGCGAGGGCCTCGGGGCGCGAGGCGTTGACAAGATGGGGGTAATGTGCGTCGGAATTCACCACGACGGGCACTCCTGCCTTGAGCAGAATCGGCCAGACCGAAGGAGAGGGGAAGAGGCGCCCGTGCTCGGCAAGAGCCTTGGTGTTTATTTCCACTGTAACGCCCGATGCTATTATGGCATCAGTAAGCTCCAGAAGTCTGCGGCGATAGAATGGCTCGTCTTCAATACCAGGACAGAAATGGGAGGCATTGTGCCCGATTTTGTCGAAATGACCTATGAGGTCGAACCCTCCGGCCCGGACCATGGCCAGACTCTGGTCGAAGAAGGTATTGACCACATAATGGATATCATCGTGAAAATAATCGTGCATCTTCCGGAGGAAACTTTCATAACGGCCGTCGATGTCAACCGGCTCGCCGGTATCCGGAGCGGGCACGAAATGTACGGATCCGATACGGTAGTCAAGCGGAAGCTGCTGGAAATAGTCATTGGCCGGTCCCCAGTGCTCACCGAGGTAGTCGATCTCCATGGAAGCATAGAATTCTATGTCGGAGGATTCATAAAGGCTGTTGAGCCGGCAGACTTCGGCAAGATAGATCGGAACATCATACTCGGCCATATTGCAGGGCGAGTCGATGGGCACGGGAGAATGGGGTGAAAAGCCCCAGTGGCGGAAGCCGGCCTTGGAAACAGCTTCGGCAAATTCGGCCATGGTGGCACGGCCGTCGCAGAACTGAGTGTGGCTGTGGAAGTTATAGCGGCTGTCGCCAAGCGTTATGGATTTGAAGTCAAACATCGGCGGACTCCATCATTTTACGGTTATATACACTTTTGAAATGGAAGAAGATTGCGGCGCAAATGCCTGCGACCGCTACGCCTGCACCTGTGGCTACGGCGATACCGAGCCCGAATCCTTCGGGGCGCGGGGCGAAAAGGAGATAGGTGACGCACACAGCCGTCATGAACATGGCCGGGAGAAGCGCTACCCAATAGACAGAGCGGGATTTTATAAGGTAGACGGCGACGGCCCAGAGAGTGAAAGCCGCCAGGGTCTGGTTGCTCCAGGCGAAGTATCTCCAGAGGATGTTGAAATCGATTGACATGAAGAGCACCACCATGGCAAGCAACGGCGCAGTCATGACGAGACGTTTCCAGATAGGTTTCTGGTCGAAATGGAACCAGTCGGCCAGTGTGAGGCGTGCGCTGCGCAGGGCGGTGTCGCCGGTGCTGATTGGAGCGGCTATCACGCCGAGAACCGCGAGAATACCACCAACCGTTCCGAGCCAACCGAAAGATACGTCGTGGACAAGGGTGCCTGTGGTGTGGCCGGGCTGGGCGAGGTAATCGGCAATGGCGTCGTAGCTTCCGCAGAAAGCCACGGCGGCCGCGGCCCAGATGAGGGCAACGATACCTTCGGTGACCATCGCGCCGTAGAAAATGGGGCGCGCGAGTTTTTCGTTGACCATGCAACGTGCCATCATGGGCGACTGCGTGGCGTGAAAACCGGAAATCGCGCCGCACGCTATGCTCACGAACATCATGGGGAAAACCGGGTAGCCCGAGGGGTTGTGGCTGGTGAAAGAATCACGGAATGTCACCGGCATTTCCACATCGCCCACAATCAGCACCGCAAGGATGCCTACGGCCATGAAGAGCAGGGCGAAGCCGAATACCGGATAGATGTTACCTATGAGTTTGTCGATGGGCAGAAGCGTGGCAAGCACATAGTAGGCAAGAATGGCCAGAACCCAGAACTGGGAATTGAGGCTTTCGGGCGTAAGGGTGGCGAGAAGTCCGGCCGGGGTGACGATGAAGACGGTGGTAACCAGAACGAGAAGGAGCACTGAGAACACACGTATGACCATCTTCACTCCCTGTCCGAGATGTGTGCCGATGATTTCGGGAAGTGAAGCTCCGTCGGAACGCAAGCTTATCACTCCAGAACAGAAATCGTGGACTCCGCCGGCGAAGATTGTTCCGAGAGCTATCCAGAGGAAGGCCGCCGGACCGAACATTATGCCCATTATGGCACCGAAAATGGGGCCGAGGCCGGCTATATTCAGAAACTGGATAAGGAACACTCTCCAGGTGGGGAGGGGACGGTAATCGATATCGTCGCGGCGCGTTATGGCAGGCATTGGCCGTGAAGCGTCGGTGCGCAACAGGCGGTCAACCGCCAGACCGTAGATGAAATATCCCCCTATGAGAATAGCGAGAGAAATGAGAAATGCGGTCATGGACAGAATCAGATTGGAGAGGAGGCGGGTGATGCCGGATTGGCTATGGCATCGCGCATGGCGGTGTCGGACTGGACATTTTTCATTTTATAATAGTCCATTATTCCGAGATTGCCTGAGCGGAAGGCCTCGGCCATAGCGAGCGGGAGCTGTGCCTCGGCCTCAATGACCTTCGCACGTGCCTCCTGGGCGCGGGCTTTCATCTCCTGTTCGAGGGCTATGGCCATGGCGCGGCGTTCCTCGGCCTTGGCCTGGGCGATATTCTTGTCGGCCTGCGACTGATCGATCTGCAGGGCGGCGCCGATGTTCTTGCCTATGTCGATGTCAGCGATATCGATGGAAAGAATCTCGAATGCCGTTCCGGAATCGAGACCTTTGCGGAGCACCACCTTAGAGATGCTGTCGGGGTTCTCGAGCACCTGTTTGTGGCTCTCGCTGGAGCCGATGGAGCTTACGATGCCTTCGCCGACACGGGCCAGCACTGTGTCTTCGCCGGCACCGCCTACGAGCTGACGGATGTTGGCGCGCACGGTTACACGGGCTATGGCTATGAGTTGGATACCGTCCTTGGCCACGGCAGTGACAGGGGGAGTCTCAATCACCTTGGGATTCACGCTCATCTGCACGGCCTGGAATACGTCGCGTCCGGCAAGGTCGATGGCAGTGGCCATTTTGAATCCGAGGTCGATGTTGGCTTTGGAAGCCGATACAAGTGCATGAACCACTTTCTCGAAATCGCCTCCGGCCAGATAGTGGGCCTCGAGGTCGTCGCGGGTCACATCGGACAGACCGGCTTTATGAGCCTCAATCATGGACTGTACGATTTTTGCTACGGGCACTTTACGGATGCGCATGAGCACCAGCTGCATCATTGACACATGCACGCCGCTTACCCTTGCGGAAATCCAGAGGAAGAACGGTACATAGTAGAAAAACACACACAGCAGTATGACTATGACCACGCAAAGTATAATGATGGTTAATTCCATAAGGTGAATTGGTTTATTGATTGTTAAATTTAATCGGTGTAAAGAAGCCTGATTATTGCTCGGCTTTGGCTATCTGGTTTGCGATATCTGCCATACGGGCGCGGATATCGGTAATCTCGCGCTCGGTGTCGAGAATGTCGGCCGATAGAGAGGTGTCGCCTTTGCCATAGCTTGCGCGCATGCGTGCCAGCCTGGCCTTTGTGTCGGCGAGCTCACGGCATCCGGTGAGGTAGCGGTTCATCAGTGCCTGCGACTCGGGATTGTGGAAATCGGCGAAAGTGTGGACCACGCGTCCGCCGGGGAGTCCGAAGTTGAAGGAGGTGCGGGGCTTCTGGGGACGGCTGTCGACCGAGGCAATAGCATTGCGGATTGCCGAATAATCCTTGCCTTTCTCCTGAGTGGCCGCAATGGATGTGACGCGGGCACGGTGGGCAAGCTCGGGATCATCTACCGGATAGTTGATTCTGAGTTCCTGGGGAATGAAAACATATACGGTGACTTTTCCGGGGATTGCATTACGGTCGGTAGCCCACCATCCGGCGCCTGTCACTTCGTCAATGGCGAGCAGATAATCGTTGGCAGGGGAGTTGTAAGGGAATCCGAGGTTGGTGGGCTGAAGGAAGGAGGTGCCGTCGCGGCGTGATATGAAAATATCAAGGCCTCCCAACGAGCCTTCACCGTCGGAAGCATAATAAAGTGTCATGCCGTCGCTCATCAGGAACGGGTAGTTTGAATCACCACCCATGGCAAGATTGTCGCCGAGGGGCACAGGTGTTTCCCATGTGCCGTCGGCCAGAAGGGAGCTTTCAACCAGGCGGTAGTTCTCGTCTTTGTCGGGACGGGCCCAGATCATATGGTCGGAATTCTCGGTGGCATACACTGTGGTGTTGTCGGCGCTTTTGAATTCGGATGGGAGCGATGAGGGCGAAAGAATGCGCCCGGCGGCCTGAGCGAGACGATAGACCTTGAAGAATTCGTCGGCATCGACATTTATTGAGTCGATAATGGCGATTTTTTCCACTCGGTCAAGCATAGAAAGGCCCATCTCGGCTTTCTCACGGAGGGCGGCCGACTGTTCGTCCTCGGGTTCAGGCTCGGCATTGCGTTTTTTTCCGCGCCGCGATTTGGCTGCCTGCTCACGATGTTCGTCGAGAATATCGAGGCAATCCTGGAAACGGTATTCGTTGAAGGCGAGTTCGGCGAGATAGGGACGGCCTTCCGCGCCGGCCTTGCGCAGGAAAGATTCCGCTTCGGCGGGGCGCGAGCTGCGCATCAGGGCCACTCCCGCCATGAGGTTGAGGCGGGCGTTGCGGGGTTCTTTCTCAGCAGCGTCTTTAAGGGCCGGAGCCGCCTCGGCATAGTCTCCGCGCGAATATGCGGCCTTGGCCTCATCAAGGGTTATTGCCTGGGCCTGCAGGCAAAAGGATGCCGAAAGTATGGCAAGTATGATGTTTCTGAGTTTCATTCCTGTGGGTTACAAGCTTTGACACAAAATTAAGCAAATTACGCCATAGGTGCAAGAATAATTATTCTTCTGTAGCGTCACAGTCAGGCAAGGAGATTCCGAGCGACTTGGCATAAGAAAGCATGTAGGCGTAAGCGGCATCGTGTTCGTTGGGAATTATGCCCTCGAGCACGGCCTCCTTGATGGCGCTTTTTATGCGGCCCACGGTCTCGCAGGGGGGGAGGCTGAATGTCTGCATTATTTCCGCACCATCTACGGGAGGCTGGAAATTACGTAGATGGTCGCGCTCATTGACCGCCTCCATTTTCTCCAGCACATTACTGAAATTGCGGAGGTGTGTCTCCACTTTCCGCTGGTTGCGGGAGGTGATGTCGGCCCGGCACAGTGTCATGAGGTCGTCAAGATCATTGCCTGCGTCGGTAATCAGGCGTCGCACGGCTGAATCGGTCACCGTATCTTCAACCAGTGCGATAGGGCGCATGTGGAGTTCCACAAGTTTAGCCACATATCTCATGGGTTCTCCCAGAGGCATACGGAGCGACTTGAAAATGCGGGGAACCATCTTGGCTCCGATAAAGTTGTGGTTGTGGAATGTCCATCCAGCTTTTTCGTCCCAGTGCTTGGTCACCGGTTTGGCAATATCGTGTAACAAGGCGGCCCATCTCAGCCAGAGATTATCGGCTGAAACGGCTGCAACGTTGTCGAGGACCTGCAGAGTGTGGTCGAAGTTGTCTTTGTGTCCGCGGCCTTTCACTATCTCCACTCCTTTCATCGCTTCGAGCTCGGGGAGGATGTGGACGAGCAGCCCCGACTGCTGGAGCAGCCTCCAGCCGATCGACGGACGCGGGGAGAGCATTATCTTGTTGAGCTCGGTAAGGATGCGCTCGCGGGTTATTATATCGATTCGCGCGGCGTTACGCTTTATTGCCTCAAAGGTATCTGGGTAGATTTCGAAATCGAGCTGGGTGGCGAACCGTATGGCGCGCATCATGCGCAGAGGATCGTCGGAGAAAGTGATGTCGGGGTCGAGAGGCGTGCGTATGATTTTGCGGTGCAGGTCCTCAAGACCGCCGAAACGGTCTATAAGCTCGCCTTCATGGTCGGGACAGAGGGATATGGCCATGGCATTGATGGTGAAGTCGCGACGGGAGAGGTCGTCATCAAGCGTTCCTTCCTCCACCTCGGGGTTGCGCGAGTCGGGATGATAGGACTCGCGGCGCGCGGCCACGAATTCAAGTTCAAGGCTGCCGTGCTTTACCTGTGCGGTGCCGTAGGTCCGGAATATAGCGACTTTTGTTCTTTTCCCCAGCCTGCGGGCCGTTTCCTCGGCGATGGCGATACCGCTGCCGTTTCCCACCGATACGAAATCTATATCCTTGGAGGGACGGTCGAGAAAGAGGTCGCGCACGTAACCTCCCACTGCATAGCAGGGGATTGCAAGGGCCGCTGCGGCGTCGGCAACGAGCCGGAACACGGGTTTGTCGTTGAGATGAATTTTAACAGTCTCTATATTGGACTCCATAAAAATAATGCGGGATTATTGCAAGTCAATAAGCTCTTCGGGGGCCGAGGTGACACACTCGGCGGAATCGGCATGAATGATATAGGTGTTCTCAATTCCTACCGCTCCAACGCCCGGAATTACAAATTTGGGCTCGAAGGCAATCACATTGCCGTCGGCTATGATGTCGCGGCTGCGGGGCGCGATAACCGGAAGCTCGTTGATTTCAATTCCGAGGCCGTGGCCCACGAAACCAGCTTTCTGCCGATGGCCCATAAAATACTCCTTTAGGCCGGCTTCCGCAGCCATTGTCTCGGCCAGGCGGTAGAGTTCCTTGGCCTCCACGCTGGGACGTGCCTTTTCGGCAAGCGCATGGACAATATCGATAGAGCATTTGTGGGCTTTCACTGCAAGCGGATCGAGAGCGCCGACGCTGAAAGTGCGCGTCATGTCGGTCATGTAGCCGGTGTAATCACCGTTCATGTCGACCATTACGGAGTGACCGGGCTCGATGATGGAGCCATCGCAACCCACGGGCAGCGACGGATTGAGACCGCGGCCACCCATGGCAAAATCGTAGGGAGTAGGGGCGTCGGCGTTGTCTCCGGTAAGGACATTTCCCATATACAGCTCCATTGTGTCGCCGCTTATACGGAACTGGCCCAGACATCCTTCGAGGCGCGAACGGCGCTCGAGTTCAACCTGCAGCTCAAGATCGGACATTCCGGTCTGGTAGAGATGCGGAATAAGACGGTAGACGTGTTCCTGCTTGATTCCCGACTCGCGGATCATCTGCTGCTCTACATCGGTCTTCACGGCGCGCAGAGTGCGCATTATGGCAGAGGCGTTTTCTATTTTAGCCTCGGGGAATATGGCCGAGAGGCGATGTATGGCGGAATATGAGGCTGTATCGAGTTCGAGCGCGAGAGTGGCCGGGGCACCGAGGACTATGGTCTCGGCCATTTCCTCGGGCTTGCGGATATAGACCACACCGTCGCCCTCGAGCTTCACGGGCCTCTTTACAAAAAATACAGGCAAGCCTTTGACCGGGATGTAGATATAACCGGAAAATACTCGGCCTGTAAGGTAATATTGATTTGCGAAGTCGCTGATAATCGTGGCATCGATGCCTTTTTGCCCCATAAGGGCAGTCAGGCGCAGAAGACGTTTCTGAAACTCTTCAACGGAGAGAAGTACAAGTGAGTCCATAGAGTCTGAGATGAGAGATTTGAATATAAATAGGAGGATTTCGGTCTGAGTATGTATATTTGAGTTCAGTCGGGACTTTCAACAGTGAGTCCCACCGAAGTAATGCCGATTATGGTGTCGACACGCATGATATGCCGTATGAAAACACGTGAGGAGTCATTGAGGTTCACACGGCTTGCAACGGGCACGGAAATCTGATAGGAAGGGCCGAGGCCGTTGCCATGCCAGCGTCCGTAGGCGTCGGCAAGTTGGATGTCGACCGTATCGCGGCGGAATTCAGGCGCGTTTCCGTAGGTTACTTCCAGCCACAGATTGCGGTAGGGATAATCGTTGGAATGGCGTACGGCTACACTGACATTCCCTGAAGAGGCCGAGTCGAGTCCTGCGGGAATGAAGGAGATGGTGTCACCGTAAGGCCAGCCTGAGTCAGGAATGGATTCGAACCTGCTGAAGCTGTCGTGACGCGCCGAACATGCTCCCAACACGAAGATGCTAAAGACAAGGCAGAAGAATACTTTCATTCCGGTTTGGTGTCCGAAGCTTCGGGTGAAGATGGGCGCTGCCGGCGGTCGCCGCGCTGCGGCCTCCGCTGCTGGCGGGGCTTTTCGCTACGCTCCGGCTTTTCGCTTTTTTCAGTCTGGTCAGGGGCCGGTTCTTTTTTCTGGGGCTGTTCCGAGGCGTTGTCCGACGCTGCCTTTGCCTTGGCTTTGGGTTTGCGCTTCTTTTTCTTCTTGTTGTCGAAGCGATTGATGTTGTCCTGACCAAGAATGTCGTTATACTGCTTTCCGGCATCGGTCTTACCCTCACCGTCGGGCAGAAGTGACAGCGGTTTTTCTCCCGCCTTGTTAAGGGCAATCACCTCGAAGGCTCTGTCGGCACTGATTGTCACCAGATTTGCAGCAACCGATTTGTCGGTGCTATATGTAATCTCGTGCTTGAACACATCATATTTAAATGTGTAGTAGGTGGAATCGGCAGTTTCGAGGCGGGCTTCTTTCGGAGGCATTCCGCGGAGGGCCTCCACGTAGGAATCTACTTCGAAGTTAAGGCAGCATTTCAGTTTGGCGCACTGGCCGGCAAGTTTCTGAGGGTTGAGAGATATATCCTGGAAACGGGCGGCCGCTGTACCTACAGAGACAAAGTTGGTCATCCAGCTGGCGCAGCACAGAGGGCGTCCGCAGGGGCCGATACCGCCTATGCGGCCGGCTTCCTGACGCGCTCCAATCTGCTTCATCTCTATCCTCACCTTGAAAGCCTCGGCAAGGACCTTGATAAGATGACGGAAATCTACGCGTTCGTCGGCGATATAATAGAAGATTGCCTTGTTGCCGTCGCCCTGGTATTCCACGTCGCCTATCTTCATGTTGAGTTTGAGATCCTCGGCTATCTTGCGGGCGCGGATCATCGTATCGTTCTCCTTGGCTTTGGCTTCCTCGAAGCGACTGAGATCGGCCGGTTTTGCCTTGCGGAGCACACGGCGCAGTTCGGTGTCGGACTTCACACCGGCC
Source organism: Bacteroidales bacterium M5 (assembly GCA_001689535.1). Taxonomy (GTDB): domain Bacteria; phylum Bacteroidota; class Bacteroidia; order Bacteroidales; family Muribaculaceae; genus Paramuribaculum. Next base: position 11,612 of record LUJP01000042.1, on the reverse strand, counting down.
TTGCGGATCTGAAGCTCTACAAGGCGTCCGGTGAGGGTCACTTCGCCAATGTCGTGACCCGGAGCGGCTTCCACGGCCACAATGTCGCCTATTGACAGCGGGAGGTGGAGACTGTTGCGAAAGAATCCCTTTCGGGTGTTCTTGAACTGTACTTCCACAAGGTCGCTGTCGGCAGTTCCTCCCGGTATGTCGTCAAGCCAGTTGAAACAGTGAAGTTTGCCGCGGGGGGAGCATTTGCGGCGGTTACACTGGCATGCAGATCGGGAGTCTTCCTGTCCGTTTGGCGCCGGAGCGGGTATGTTGTCGGAATTTGTCATGACACAAAATGCTTATTTGGCAAAGCTTACCGAACGGGTTTCACGAATGACGGTGATTTTTACCTGTCCGGGATATGTCATTTCGTCCTGAATGCGTTTTGCGATCTCTGCGGAAAGCTTTTCGGTCTCGACATCGTCGATCTTGTCGGCACCGACAATGACGCGAAGCTCACGGCCGGCCTGGATAGCGTAGGTCTTGATTACGCCGGGGTAAGAGAGCGCCAACTGCTCGAGGTCGTTGAGACGCTTGATGTAAGCCTCGACCATTTCGCGGCGTGCTCCGGGACGTGCGCCGGAAATCGCGTCACAAACCTGCACGATGGGAGCGAGCAGTGAGGTCATCTCCACTTCGTCGTGGTGGGCGCCTATGGCGTTGCAAATTTCAGGTTTCTCCTTGTATTTTTCGGCAAGTTTCATGCCCAGGAGAGCGTGGGGCAGTTCGGGTTCGTCGTCGGGCACTTTGCCTATGTCGTGAAGCAGACCTGCGCGACGTGCTTTCTTGGGGTTGAGGCCGAGTTCCGATGCCATTACGGCACAGAGATTGGCGGTCTCGCGTGAATGCTGCAGAAGGTTCTGGCCGTAGCTTGAACGGTATTTCATCTTGCCCACGAGTCTTACGAGCTCGGGATGCAGTCCGTGGATACCGAGGTCGATTGCGGTGCGTTTGCCGGTTTCGATGATTTCTTCCTCGATCTGCTTGCGGACTTTAGCCACCACTTCCTCTATTCGCGCGGGATGTATGCGGCCGTCGGTTACAAGCTGATGCAGGGCCAGGCGGGCAATCTCGCGGCGCACGGGGTCAAAGCCGGAGAGCACGATGGCCTCGGGGGTGTCGTCGACTATGATTTCAATTCCTGTGGCTGCTTCGAGGGCACGGATGTTGCGTCCCTCGCGCCCTATGATACGACCCTTGATTTCGTCGGAGTCAATCTGGAAGACGGTCACGGAGTTCTCGATGGCGGTTTCGGTGGCCACGCGCTGGATTGACTGCACAACGATGCGTTTGGCTTCTTTGTTGGCTGTGAGCTTGGCCTCGTCCATGATATCGTTGATGTAGCTCTGGGCGGCGGTTTTGGCTTCGTCCTTGAGCGATTCAACCAGTTTTTCCTTGGCTTCATCGCTTGACAGGCCGCTTACATGCTCGAGTTCCTCACGTGCCTTGCGGGTGAGTGCGTCGAGTTCGGCATGGCGCATCTCAAGAGAGGCAAGCTGGTCGTTGAGGCGGTTGCGGGTCTGCTCGTTTTCGTTGCGCGCGCGCTGGTTTTCGCTCTGCTGCTGGTTGAGCTGAAGTTCACGCTGCTTGAGCTTGGATTCGAACGACTGTGCGCGCGACATGCGCTGCTGCACTTCTCTTTCGGCGTCGTTTTTGATTTTCATGCCTTCCTCGCGGGCTTCGAGGAGTTTGTTTTTCTTGAGGACTTCGGCTTCTTTTGCGGCTTCGTCAACTATGATTTTGGCGCGGCTTCTCGCCATTGATTTCTGGGCCATGAAAGTGACCAGTGCTCCTATTGCGGCTGCTATGACCACCAGGGCTATGATGAGCCAGATAATGTTGGTTCCCATGGGTTATTTATTCAGTATGAAAGGGGTTGTTATTGTAAAATGTTGATTAAAAGTCATAATATAAAACAAAAAATCCCGCACGGCACTCCTGCTGACCGGGAGCCGCTTCCGGAATCCTGACTCCCCGGGGGGAGTGTGGAAAAACGGAGTGCGACCCGGCGCGGAACGGTGCGAGACCCGGGTGGAGGGGAGAGAGATATGTTGTCCGGTTCCGTCAGCCTTCAGGAATAAGAATCCTGTCGAGGGCGCTTTCAAATCCATCGAGATGGGTTTCGAGCTGCCGTATGCCGGAATCGAGTGATATGTAACCCTTGGCAAAGAGGAGCGCCACCATGGCAAGCACTTCGGATGAGGAGCTTGCCGAGAGGCGGCGGCTGTAGGTGTCGAACACCCGGTTGACTTCGGCCGCCGATTCCCTGAGGAGGGCCTCTTCATCGCGGTTGATAGTGAAGCTGAGCTTCATATCGGCGATTTTCAGGTTAATAACAAGTTTATCATTCATAGCATCATTCGCTTAATTCGGAGATGCATTTGTCGATGTCTCGCAGAAGTCCGGATAAAAAGGCTCGGGTGTGCTCGACGTCGCGGTGATCAGGAGTCAGTGTGTTCACCACCGTAAGGTGCTCGATGCGCTGATGTAGGATCGCTATTTCATTGTCCTTGCTGCGGATGGTTTCTTCCAGAGATGTGACGAGAGCTTTTGCTGCGTCGAGACGCTCCTGAAGAGCCTGGCTCCGGGCAAGCACCAAGTCGGTCTTACTCTTCAATCTATCGAGACGTTGCTGCAGATTGCCAGCCATTTTATACGAAATTTTTACAAATGTAGTAAAAAACTTTAAATATATCGGGCGGATTAAAGAATTTTTTCAAGAAAAACTGCCCCGGGTGATCTTTCTGGGAGAGTATCCGGGGCAGTGAGATGTCAATTGTCTGAATGGCAGATGTCTTATCCGAAATTTGTTTCGATGGATATGAATGTGTCGACCGAGGGAGTGCCGAATTCAATGGCTCCCATATCTTCGTTGGAGTTTATCACGAGATTGTAAATGTAGTGACATCCGGGCTGCCACTCGGAGAAGATGCTGTTTGAAAGCGGGAATTTCAGGAGGCCGTCGCCTAAAGTGCTTCCGTGGATCAGGTTTTGGTCGGGGGTGTTTTCGTTTGGCCAGAGTTTGGTGCCGGTTTCAGCATCGTAAACTGTACATGTCACGGCAATGTAGGTATCATTTCCATTGCCGTTGCTGCGCCATGAGAGTTTCTGAGGTATCACATACATGACGCCTCCGCGACCAAGACCGAAAGCGGTCAGCACAGTAGGAGTAGAGGTAAGGGTGAGCACATCCGACATCGCCTGCGACCAGTGAAGCACGTAGGCCATGGGGTTGTTCTGGTCGCTCCATTTGCCGACTGTCTCGGCAGAGGGCTCAAGTGCTGTAGATGAAGACGGGAAAGTGAAGTTTCCCTTGGTAAGGATATTCGACATGCCTACATTGGTGACCACTACTTTCAGTTTAGTGTCTGAGGAGCTCATCTTTACAGTGAGTTTGGAGAGGGCGTGGCGGAAGTTGAACACTACCTGTGCATTAGGCTGACCGGCGTTACCGCTCATATCCGGGCTTACGGCGTAAACTATATCCTCGGTTCCCGCGCTGGCGTCGTAGGATACAGGCATCAGCGGCCCCGATTTACCAACCCATGACGCGGGAGCGAAAGCGTAGAAATCCACTGTCTCTTTTGCCGGCCAATATTTTACCGGCGTATATGTCCAGACATTGGCCCCGGTTTTTGTCACGGTCACATTGTCCATAAATGGTTGGGCGGCATCTCCGGAGCCGGTGTAGGCATAGACATTGAAAGTAGAAAGATTAGTGGAGGTGATATCACCTGCTTTCGAGTATTCCGTGGAGGCTGCGAAGCGAATTTCGTTTCCAGGCGCCATGTCGGGGCTCGGAATTTCACTGCTCTCAGAGCATGAGGCGGCAATCATGGCCATCGCAGGCATCAATAAAGCCAAGAGAATATTTTTTTCAGTCATATTGTGTTGTGAGTTTTTAGGTATGAAAATGTGTAAAATAGAACGTTTCAGGGGAGTGTGACCCCGATGTCAATTTCAATATTACTCCATCCGTCCACGCCTACATCTATGCCACCCACTTCGTCGCCGGGTGATGAGGGTGTGCCGTCAGGAATATTGATGCTTTCAAGTATAATTATAACGTTGTGTTTTGAGGGAGAGTTCATTATTTGCTCGGTAATATCGAATTCGCGGGAATACGTTTTGCCATCCCGGCAGGTGACCGCCAGCTGAATAGTCACAGGATTGCTTCCGGCAGGGAAAAAAGCCGATGATACCGAGGCCATTTCACAATCGGCGGTATTTATCGACAACCGTGAGGGAAGATTGGCTCCGACGTCCCGGGGCATACGGTCGGCGATTTTTATTCCGGCCGCCACACCGTGAATAACAGCTGTGGCCGAAACAGCCTGTTCCAGTCCGCCCACCTTTTTAAATATGACTGTGAAAATAGTGGAAAGTGAATCGGGACAACACTTTACCACACTTTGGCCGCATTCCTTGGTTTCACCATTATGGTCGCTGTATCTCACTCCGCATGGAGTGACCTCAAGCCTGTTTACGGTAGTTCCGTAGAACATGCCGGTTGACGAAATATAATCGCCTGCGGAGGTGCGACGGGCGTTGGCAGATATTTCGGAATAAGAGTCCTTGCCCGATATTTCTATGCCGGGGAGGTCGCTGTTGAAGGCTACCATGCGATAGTTTCCTGTGGGAAGTTCCACGGGTCCGCCGTCGGGTCCGGAAATATCGTAACGCCAGATTTTTTCGTGGCTGCCTGCCGGAAAAAAGTAAAGTGTCATTCCTTCGGGAGCCGCCCCTGAGGTATTGCTCCAGTCGAAAAGCACGGTTATCTGCCGGTTTTCGGAGGGAGGACAGAGGATTTCCTTGTGTGAACAAGCGGAGGCGGCCAAGACAAGGATGAGAAGGAACGTTATATATGGAAGATTTTTCGTCATAGGTTGAAATCGGGACGGTTTGTTCGGCCTCTTCCCGGAAACCAGACGAGGGTGACTTCGAGGCCTGTGAGTCCGAAATATCGATTGAAAGACCGTGAAGAACATACATAGGAGCCGCATTCCGGGCGGTATTTTATAAGATGGCCTGCGGAATAGCCAACTTTGAGTCCGAGGTCGAGATTGAGACGGTCGGCTATCGGAATGGAGTAGCCGTAACTCAGGCCAAGGCCGTAGGTGGCGTGGGGCGACTGCCACCCGCGTCGGCCGAACTCGAAGTCGTAATCATGTCCTGAACCGTAAATTCCGATGTGATGGCCGGTAAGCGCCCTATGAGAGGCTGCCTGGCCTAACCATAGCCGGAATTCGAGCCACGCTCCACGTATACGCCAATAGCGGTTTGACTGCTTTCGGCTCCACCAGGCATAGACTCCTTCGACGTTTATGGAAAATCTGCGGGCCAGAGAAATCTCGGCTCCAAGGTCGGGCGTGACGAGGGCGTCATGAACCAGATTGGTTTTTATGGCGAAGCGTGGCAGGCAGTCGTCACAGTCGAGGCAATTTTCCGGCTGCGCCTGCAATCCGTTTAGACTGCCGGCGCAGACCGCCAGCAGGGTAAGCAAACGTCGTGTGATGTGACTTATGTTTATAACCAAAGCGATACGGAGTTGAAACGTTATTGCCTGAAATCCCGCAGATGAGTGGGGAGCCAGGCATTTGAATGTTAAACATCGTTTGACGCCTGATTGTTTTCCCGGCGGAGGTGTACTTATCATAAAACAATGCGGCACAGGTGCTTGTCAGCTACCGATGCCGCGCGTAAAAAAGGCTGTCCTTTCCGGTCAGGACGTTTATTTTGCCGGTATGTAATGTTTCACCCAGTCAATCTCCATGATTACGGGAAGCTGAGAGGGATCCACGGGGCCTACCCATGAGCCTCCGAGCTGCATGTCGATAAGAAGGTGTTGAGGCACGTAATATGGAAACTGCTCTTCGGCCCCGCCGTTAACCATAGGATAGGTGTGTGTATGCACGCCATTTACAAAGAACTCCACGCTCTCAGGATGAAGCTCCACGGCAAATACATTCCAGCCTTCGGTGTCGATTTTGGCCGTGGTATAGTGCACGGGCTCGTCGGGTCGTCCTTCTGTGAGGGTGAATGGAGAATGCACGGTCTGATACACGAAATCATCGTGGTTGAGACGCTCGATGAGATCTATTTCGCCACCGTGGGGGTAGGGATGCTTGGTCTCATCGAAGGGGAGCATCCATATAGCGGGCCAGGATCCTTTTGCTGCATGGAGACGCGCGCGGACCTCGAAGCGGCCCGGTTGGAATTCCTTTTTGCCGCGCGTCCACAGTCCACCGGTCAGATAGGGCGACGGGTCTGACACGGTGTCGGGGTTTACTATTCCGTGAAGAATGAGGATTCCGTCGCGGATTTCATATAGGGAGTCAGCTGGCGACATGGTGTCGTTCCAGTTGGCTTTTCCGCGAGGAATTTTTGACCATACACTCCAGTCGATTTCCGGGGAGTCGAATGTGTCCTGCCAGTCGAGTACCCAGTGTGTGGAAGGTGTCGGCTGAAGGGCTGCCGGAGTTTCGGCTACTGCATTAACGGATACTGAAGCGAGAACTGATGCCGCAGTTAAAATTGCAGAGAATTTCATTTTGTCAGGTTGGTTAGGGCGGTGGATGCGAATGTAAACAGTCTTAAGGTGAATAAAAGTCGCATAATCGTTGTGTTTCGGATGTATATGGCTTAAATATTGACTGTATGATTCGCTTGCATCGGTCTATTTTACAGGAGTGTAGTGTTTCACCCAGTCTACTTCCATCTCTACGGGCAGATCGTTGATGTCAACGTCGCCTACCCAGGCACCGCCGAGCTGCATGTCGATAAGGAGGAACTGGGGTATGTAGAACGGGAACTGGCCGTCGGCGCCATCGTTGACCTTGGGGTAGGTCAAGGTGGGCTTGCCGTTGATGAAGAACTGGATTTTGTCGGGGTGTATCTCCACGCCGTAGACGTTCCATCCTTCGCGGTCGATAGGGAATGTGGCGCCGGATGGAGGATTCTTGGTATTGCCTTTGTGATGGGTATAGTTGGAGTGGACGGTTTGATAGACTATATGGTTGTTGTTGAGGCGTTCCATTATGTCTATCTCGCCTCCCATCGGCCAGCGGTATTTCTTGTGCTCGAAAGGCTTCAGCCAAATAGCGGGCCAAGCGCCTTTTGTTCCGTGCAGACGGGCTTTGATCTCAAATTTGCCGGGCTGGAATGCTTTTTTGTCGAGAGTGTAGATACCTCCGGTCACGTAGGGCAGAGTGTCGGCTTTTTGGTCGTTTGACAGCATGCCTTTGAGTACGATGCATCCGTCGCGGAACTCAAACAGGCGCGGTTCGTCTTTCATGGTGTTGTTCCAGTCGGCCGCACCGCGTTTGATGGGGCTCCATACCGTCGTGTCGAGTTCCGGACCATTGAAGTCGTCCATCCAGTCGAGTTTCCACTGGGTTTCCTGGGCAGAAGCCCCGAAGAAGAGAGCGGAGAAAAGCGCTCCTAATAAAAAATGTCGTGTAGACATAGTGGATGATTGGTTAATGATGTATGATAGCTTAAATTTCTTTTCGGGCAACGAGGTACAGAGGTGTGTATGTGAGAGTGGTGATACCGGCCGACATGATGGCGCGGGCTGTGGCGCTATCGCCTGCATGCATGGCGTTTACGCCTGTGTATTTAATGTGTCGCAGCAGGTGTAGAGTCGAGGGGAAAGTGATTGTGATTGCTTCATCCCGGAGTTCAAGAATTTCTAGCCCGCTGGGAAGGAAAGCGCGGATGGTACCGGTGGAAGTGTAGTGCGGCGAGTTTTTAAGGAATGGGCGTAGCTCCCGGAAGTTGTCGGGCGTGAATGTGGATACCGCCAGAAGCCCCCCGGGGGCGAGAGCATTGCAGGCGTTTCTCAGAAAGGCGGCCGGAGAGTTGAACCACTGTATGGTGGAGGCTGAAAGTATTGAGCCGAAATGATCGGCGGGAACCTGGGCGATAGCTGATTCAGCATCGCATCTCGTTTTGCACCCGGGTAATGAATCGGGAATCTCGGAAAGGTCCCATAGCTCGATGTTTTCATTAGGCGCGAAGCTGGATATCTCGGTGGTAAGCAGCCCGGTGCCCGGTCCGATTTCAAGGACAGGTAGAGTTTTTACGGGCTGATGGGAACGCCATAATCCGGCGAGTTGCAGGGCGATTTCACGCTGCGCTCCGGCATGGGCGTCGTAAGTGGCCGCACTGTCGGAAAAGCGTCGTGACACAAGCTCTTTATCACACAGCAGGGAGGGAATGAGACGGCTGAAATCCGGAAGGTGTGGCGCGTCGATTTCCTGAACGTCGGGATGAGCGCTCCAGAATCGACGCTGGTTGTCAGGTGGAATTATGGCGTCGCGGGAGCTGATAATCACGCGGTCCCAGAGGGTGGATGGACTCTCGCTATGCGGCAATGCGGCGATGGCTTTCAGCTCGTCTTTCAGGCTATCGATGTCGAAGGAATCTGCGGGAGGCAATGAACCCGCGGCTGTGGCGGAACCGGCCTCCCGGCGGATGAATTTTGAGAGATTGCGGGTGTCGAGGCGGTCAAGCGTTCCGTGGAATATCTCTTCGGGAATGCCAAGGAGATTGTCCACAGGAGCGAGCGTGCCGTTAACGGCCACACGGAGGGTGAAACGGATATGCGGATTGTCGAGCATGAAACGGTTGGCTGCCGGAACACCGAAAGACCATGCAACGACGCATACTTCGGAATAGCCGGCGATACAGGCCGTCTGTGCTGCCGATGCCGGGGTGCGGTAGTCGGCTGCCACGGCAAAGTCGTAACCCGCGGGCGGAAGGACTCCGGTGAAGAATGACGCGTCGGAGGCCCAGCCTGAAAAGACAAGCAGCAGCCGCGGAGAGTTTTTATGGGATAGGTACTCGAGTTTCATATCATGCGTCGGAGTGCCGACACGAGGCGGTCGACATCGCTTGGGTTTATAGCAGCCGAAAGGCTTATGCGGAGCCGTTCGGTGCCGGGTGGCACGGTGGGGGTGCGGATGGGAAGAATTTTCAGCCCCTCATCTGCCAGTGCTGACGATAGCGAAAGAGCGCGTTCCGCCGACCCTACAATAAGCGGGCAGATGTGTCCGGGGTAGTCTGGCGTAGGCAGTCCGGCCTCTTTCAACCCTGCGTTAAGCCGCCCGGCAAGAGAGTGGAGCGCTTCGCGCCGCGGGGTCATGGAAGCAAGACGTTCGACAATAAACGATGTCCAGGCTATGTTGAGGGGCGGCAGCGAGGTTGAGAAAATGAAACTGCGCGAACGGTTTACGGCGTAGTCGCGCAGCTGGCGGGCCATTACGGCGAACGCACCGGCCGAAGCAGCGGCTTTACCGAACGTGCCTACCACAATGTCTACTTTGTTGAACTCTTCGAGGTCGTGGCACAGGCCGAGGCCAGCGCGGCCGCAGCATCCGAAGGCGTGGGCTTCGTCCACATAGAGAATCATACGCGGATAACGTTCCTTGAGGCGGATGAGGTCGGCAAGTGGAGCCTGGTCTCCATCCATGCTGTAGACCGATTCTACCGCCACAATGATTGCGTCGCAGGAGTCATGATGGCGCCCAAGCAGGCGCTCAAGGCGTTCCACGGAGTTGTGAACGAACCGCTCGAATGGAGCTTTCGAGAGGATAATGCCGTCGATGATGCTGGCATGCACCAACTTGTCGGCGAGAATCATGGTGCGTGGCCTTGAAGCGAGGGCGGAAATCAGCCCTGTGTTGGCATGATAGCCGCTGTTGAAGAGCAGCGCCGCGCGCCCACCCCCATAGAGCCGGGCAAGAAGGTGTTCAAGGTAATCATATTCCTTCTGGCGCCCTGCAAGAAGGCGCGAAGCCGACGAGGTGAGTGGAATCATGCGCCGGGCGGCATCTGCCATGAACTGATTTTGCAGCTCAGGGTCAGCGCCAAGGCCGAGATAATCGTTGCTTGAGAAATCCACCAGTCCCACAGGCGCATCGGGTGGAACGCTGCGGAAGTTACGGCTTGCCCTCAGGCCTTCCAGATCGCTTATATAAGGTTCGTAGGGCGTCATTCCGGCAAAATTTCAATCATTCTTGTACAAAGGGTGTCAAGATCCTCGTCGGTAATAACATAAGGAGGCATTACGTAGACATTGCGCCCGAAGGGGCGTACCCAGATTCCCTGTTCCACACAGAGTTTCTGAAAGCGCCCTACGTCGACTGGCTGTTTCATCTCGATCACGCCTATGGCTCCGAGCACTCTCACTTCGGCTACCGAAGGCAACGAGGCGGCGGGAGCAAGAAGCTGCCGGAGCTTATGCTCGATATGGGCTATGCGGGAGGTCATGTCCTGACGCTCGAGAAGCTCAAGCGAGGCGATGGCTATGGCGCAGGATAGGGGATTGGCCATGAATGTGGGGCCATGCATCATCACTCCGGCCTCGCCCCGCGAGATGGTGTCGGCGACATCGCGCGTTGTCATCACGGCACCCATCGTGAGGTAGCCGCCGGTGAGGCCTTTGCCCACGCACATTATGTCGGGCTGCACTCCTGCGTGTTCCCACGCGAAGCATTTGCCGGTGCGCCAGAAGCCTGTGGCGATTTCGTCGAAGATGAGGAGCACTCCGTAGCGGTCGCACAGGCGCCGGGCCTCCACAAGATATTGCGGATGATAGAACCGCATTCCGCCCGCTCCCTGAACCACGGGTTCGAGTATCAGGGCGGCAATCTCCGAGTGGTGTTCCTGTAATGTCTGCTCAAGTTCCTGAACGTCCTCCGGATCCCACTCGCCGTCGAAAGGCACGCGGGGCGATTCAACGAAGTATCGCACGGGGAGCGCCGAGCCGAAGGCCGAGTGCATGCCGGTGACGGGATCGCAGACGCTCATGGCGTTCCAGGTGTCGCCATGGTAGCCGCGGCGGATTGTCACGAAATTAGTCTTGCGGTGGTCGCCGCTCCGGGCCACAGCCGCCTGGACGGCCATCTTCATCGCCACTTCCACGGCTACGGAACCAGAATCGGCATAAAATATATTATACATGGAAGGCGGAGCAAGACGCAGAAGCATTTTACCGAGGGTTATGGCCGGCTCGTGGGTGAGTCCGCCGAACATCACGTGGCTCATTTTTGAAAGCTGCTTCTGAGCGGCCTCATTTATATAAGGATTATTATAGCCATGAATCACGGCCCACCATGACGACATTCCGTCGATGAGTTCTGTGCCGTCCACAAGTTTTATATGTGTGCCCTGCGCGGAGGCCACTTTATATGTGGGCAGGGGGTCGATGGTGGAGGTGTAGGGGTGCCAGAGGTGCTCGCGGTCCCAGGCGTCATGACAAGAAATGTTCTGAGACATTATTTTCAACTTTTGAAGAAAAAATTTCAGATACAAAATTAGTCAAATTTATTCAATGAAAGAAAAAGGGGCTTTTTCAGTGAAATTTTTTTTCGGTGGAAAGTAGTTGAGATAATGGATGTTATATTTTTTGCTGTAAAATTGTGTGAAAAAAAATGCTTGAAAAGTTTGGTAGTAACAAAATAATGCCTACCTTTGCATCGCAAACGACAAAAACGGATGCCCAACGCGAAAATAGCTCAGTTGGTAGAGCACGACCTTGCCAAGGTCGGGGTCGCGGGTTCGAGTCCCGTTTTTCGCTC